>DNDP01000429.1:0-953 GCA_003484235.1 Verrucomicrobiales bacterium | reverse complement strand
ATTGGGATGAACGGGAAAGACGAACTCCAGCCTGCCCGCATGCCGGGCGGCCAACTGCGCAATGGCCGAGCAGATCCGCCGCAGAGGGACACCGTGATTCTCCCGGCGGTGGCAGGTCACCAGAACCAGGCGGCGGGCCGGATGCAGGCGAGTCTGCAGGTCCTGCAACGGACCGACCGGGGAAAGTGGCTGATTCGCCGCCCACAGCAGGGCGTCGATCACGGTGTTGCCGGTGTGCTCGACCGCCCCGGCGACGATTCCCTCCCTGAGCAGGTTGTCGCGCGCGAGCAGCGTAGGGGCGAAATGCACATCCGCCACCTGGGTGACAAGGCGGCGGTTGATCTCCTCGGGGAAGGGCTGCCGGCGGTCGCCGGTTCTCAGACCCGCTTCCACGTGCGCGACGCGGGCTTCGGCGTAGAAAGCCGCAAGTGCCCCGGCTGCGGTGGTTGTCGTATCGCCCTGGACGATCACCCAATCGGGAACCTTTGACCGCCAGGCGAGCGGCAGTCGTTCGAGCACCCGGGCGAACACCTCCGAGGGGCGCTGGCCGGGACGCATGATGTCAAGATCCAGATCAGGCCGGAGGTCGAACAACTCCACCAACGGGGCCATCATCTCACGATGCTGGCCAGTGAGACAGACGGTGAGCTGGACGCGGTCGGCGTGCCGGCGGAGTTCCCGGATGACAGGCGCGAGCTTGATCGCTTCGGGCCGGGTTCCGAGGACGCACCAGATGTTTTGCCGGGGGGGCATGCAGGCTCCTTCGTCCTTGAAGTCGAGCGAATCCGGCCGCCGGATCCCTGGCATGATGGCCTTCACAACGTCCGTGTCATGAGCGCGAGCCCGTGGCTAACGTGGTGATGGTCTCATCATCAGGGCGAGAATCCGGGTGGGCCGGTGTGTTCGCCTACTGGAGCAGCCGGAGCACGCTCTGCGGGAGCTGGTTGGCCTGC
>DNDP01000424.1:3388-3980 GCA_003484235.1 Verrucomicrobiales bacterium | reverse complement strand
CAGCGCGGCAGGGCGACGGCTTTCGCGCAGCCCTGCACCGCCCTGCAGCCGGATGGATGCTGCCGGGTTTACGAAGACCGGCCCGCGATGTGCCGGCGGTTCGAGTGTGGCGTCCTGCGGGAAGTGTCGGCCGGCAGCCTGAGCGAAGCGGCAGCCCTCAGGATCATCGCACGCACGCGGAAGCTGGCGGAGAAGGTGGGGCGTCTGCTGCGACTGCTGGGTGACCACGATGAATCAAGACCGTTGACCCGCCGGTACCAGTCGGTCATGCGCACGCCGATCGATCTCGCCGATCCGGAGGCCGGCGACCACCGCGGCGAGTTGATGATGGCGGTTCATGAATTGATGGAGCTGGCGCAGGGCCGCTTTCTGAGCAGCGGCGACAAAGACAGTCCGGCCACCGCGCCGCGTGGTTGATCGCCAAATCCGGGGTTGCCCATCTGGCGGGCGTGGTGTTGCCTTGCCGCCGGAACGATCGCCCGCACATGAAGCTGTCAGCCCTGATGATACTCCGTCGTTTGCCGCCCCGCGCCGGCTGGCTTGCCCTGCTGCTCATCTGGGCCGGCGTCGCCTGCAAACAGAATTCCACCCC
>DNDP01000424.1:2065-3086 GCA_003484235.1 Verrucomicrobiales bacterium | reverse complement strand
CAGCGGCACGGCGCGGATCTTTGACGAGGACGTCCCCACCAAACCGAATCCCCGCCTGCCGACGCTGCGCCTCCATGTCGGGGCTCACGAGCTGCAGACCGAGCTCGCCCTGAACGAGCTTCAGATCCGCACCGGCATGATGTTTCGAACGAACATCGCGGAGAACGAAGCGATGCTCTTTGTCTTCCCCGTGCCGCACCAGGTCGGTTTCTGGATGAAGAACGTGGACGTGCCGCTGAGCTGCGCCTACATCGATCCCGAGGGCGTCATTCTCGAAACTCACGACATGACTCCGCACGAAGAGATGCCGATCCAGTCCGCCAGCACCCGCGTGCAGTACGTGCTGGAGACGCGCCAGGGCTGGTTCGAGCGCCACGGCATCAAACCGGGCGTGCTGATCCGCACCGAGAAGGGGTCGCTCCGGGAGACCTTCTTCCAGCGACCATGACGATGGGTGGGCTACCGCCGTATCTCCACGGCGTGGATGGCGGCGTCCGGCTCCAGGTCAAGGTCGTGCCCCGCGCCTCCCACAGCGAACTCGGCGGAGCGCTGGGCGACCGTCTCAAGGTCCGCATCGCCGCGCCGCCCGTTGATTCGGCGGCGAACGAGGAACTGGCGCGGTACCTGGCCCGGCGCCTCGGTGTGAACCGGGCCGCCGTCGTCATCGTCCGGGGCCGCGCCTCGCGCAACAAGACGCTCGCCATTCATGGCCTGAGTCCGGAGCAGGCCGCGTTGGCACTGGCCTGACGGCCGGCACCGCTTCCGCATCGACGGCCGCCTGCGCGTCCCTAGAATCGCCCCATGCGTCCGGTTGACCTGCAAACCATCGGCAACGAACTCGCCATCAAATGGGATGACGGCAGCGAGGCCTTCATCCCCCTCGAACTCCTGCGGCGCGGCTGCCCCTGCGCCGGCTGCAAGGGTGAGATGGACATCTTCGGAACGGTTTACAAAGGCCCTGACAAACCGCTGTCACCGCAGTCGGTCCAACTCCGAAAGCTCGGCCTCGTGGGCGGCTACG
>DNDP01000424.1:0-1906 GCA_003484235.1 Verrucomicrobiales bacterium | reverse complement strand
GGCCTCGTGGGCGGCTACGCGGTCCAGCCGGTCTGGGCGGACGGACATTCCTCCGGGCTTTTCACCTTCGATTACCTGAAACGCATCGCCGACGCGGCGGCCGACGCCCACCGGGACGAGAGCTGAAGGAGGCATGAAGAACGGGCCTGGCCGAGCGCGCCGGCTGGCCAGGCTGGGGAAATTTGAGTTCTGCTCCCGATTTTCGCCGGGCGGGATTCCGACGGGGCTGAAGGGCGCGATTGAAAATGGGTTTGCCTCCGGCTGGCCGGTCCTCCAAACCTTGATCCATGAATTCCCCGTTTCATCCGTGCGCGGCCCTCGCCCTCGCCAGCTTGCTGACATCTTCCACCTTTGCCGCCAACCCCGCCGGCCATGGGCCCGAAGCCGCCCGTGAACAGCTCAAGCGCCTGCAGGTCGCTGACGGCCTCGAAGTCCGCCTGTTCGCCTCCGAACCGATGATCCGCAATCCGATCAGCATGGACATCGACGCCCGGGGCCGGGTGTGGGTGACGGAAGGGGCGAACTACCGGCTGTTTCAGAAGTGGGGCAAACTCGTCCCCGAAGGTGACCGCATCCTGATTCTCGAGGACGCCGATGGCGACGGCGCGGCGGATTCCGCGAAGGTCTTTTACCAGGGCAACGACGTGAATTCCGCGCTGGGCATCTGCGTGCTCGGCCCGCGGGTGATCGTCTCCTGCTCGCCGAACATCCTCGTCTTCGAGGACCGGAACGGTGACGACCGGGCCGACGGCCCGCCGACGGTTCTCTTCAGCGGCATCGGCGGCGTGGACCACGACCACGGCGCGCATGCGTTCCACTTCGGGCCGGACGGCAAGCTCTACTTCAACATCGGGAACGACGGCCGCCAGTTGAAGACCGCCGACGGCCGTGAGTTCATCGTGGACCGTGCCGGCAACCCCGTGAACGGCGACCGCAAGCCCTACCAGCAGGGCCTGATCTTCCGCTGCAATCTGGACGGCTCGCAGGTCGAGACGCTCGGCTGGAATTTCCGGAACAACTTCGAGGTCGCGGTCGATTCCTTCGGCACCATCTGGCAGTCCGACAACGACGACGACGGGAACCGCGGCGTGCGGATCAACTACGTGATGGAGTTCGGCAACTACGGCTACAAGGACGAGAAGACGGGCGCCTCGTGGAACCAGAAGCGCACGAACATGGAGAAGGAAGTCCCGCTCCAGCACTGGCACCTGAACGATCCCGGCGTCGTGCCAAACCTGCTCCAGACCGGCGCCGGTTCTCCGACCGGCATCACGATCTACGAGGGATCGCTGCTGCCCGAGGTGTTTCGCAACCAGATGATCCATTGCGACGCCGGTCCGCGGACGGTCCGCGCCTACCCCGTGCAGCCGGATGGCGCCGGGTATTCGGCAACCGTCACCAACCTGCTCACCAGCGAAGATCCCTGGTATCGGCCGTCGGACGTGACCGTTGCGCCTGACGGCGCGGTCTACATCTCTGACTGGAACGACGCCGGTGTGGGCGGACATTTCATGGCGGACCAGAAGGTCGGGGAAATGACCGGCCGCATTTACCGCGTCGCACCGACGGGCCACAAATCCAGCGTGCCAAAGGTGGAACTCGCTTCGGCCAAGGGCGCCGTCGCGGCGTTGCAGTCGCCGAATGAAGCCACCCGGTATCTCGCCTGGACGGCCCTCCACGCAATGGGCGGCAAGGCCGAGGAGGAGTTGCAACGGCTCTGGAATGGCGCCGACGCCCGGCAACGGGCGCGCGCGCTGCATTTGCTCGCCCGCATTCCCGGCAGGGAAGCGGCCTACGTCGAAGCCGCGTTGACGGACGCAAACAGTGACCTCCGGATCACCGGTCTGCGCATCGCCCGTGAGCGGAGCTTCGACCTGATCCCCCTGATTCGGCAGCTGGTGGACGA
>DNDP01000492.1:4016-4241 GCA_003484235.1 Verrucomicrobiales bacterium | reverse complement strand
TGTTCTTCTTCGACTACGACCTGGATGGCTGGCTGGACCTGCTCACGGTGAACGGGCACATCGAACCGGAGATCGGCCGGCTTTCGACGGGGCAGAGCCATCGGCAGCCGGCCCAGCTGTACTGGAACGGCGCCGGTGCGTTGGGCCGGCCCGCCTTCGTGCCGGTGCCCGCGTCAAAGGCAGGGTCTGCAATCCACCAACCACTGGTGGGCCGTGGCTCCGCCT
>DNDP01000492.1:0-3835 GCA_003484235.1 Verrucomicrobiales bacterium | reverse complement strand
TGGCTCCGCCTATGCGGACTTCGATCTCGACGGTGATCTGGACGTGGTCATCACCCAGGTCGGCGGTCCGGCGAAACTGCTGCGCAACGAACTCAACCCCGCGCACTGGCTCCGGCTCGAACTGGCGGAAAGGTCGGGGAACCGCTCCGCCATCGGGGCCCGGGTCCGGTTCACCCATCGGGGACGCAGCCAGTCCCGTCTGGTGGGGCCGACCCGCGGCTATCTTTCCCAGTCGGAGATGCCGGTCAACATCCCCTTCGAGGCGGGTCGGACCATGGCAATCGAAGTGACCTGGCCGGACCAGTCGCGGCAAACCGTCAATGTGGACTCCGGCAACCGGACGCTGCGTGTCGAACGGACCATCCGCTGACCGAGGTGTCGGACGGTTGGCTGCCCGTTTCGCACGTGACTTCCCACAGTGACCACGCCACAGTCGGCGCCCCAGACGATCATGAAGAATCACAAGCCCGTCTCGCGCAGCGGACGTTTTGCGGGCGGCCCGGCAGAGGACGTCGCGCAGTTCACCGAATCGATCTCCTTTGACCGGCGGCTTTGGAGCCAGGACATCGCCGGTTCGAAGGCCCATGCCAAAATGCTCGTCGCGATCGGCGTGCTCAAGCAGGAGGAATGCGATGAGATCCTCGGTGGCCTGGAAGAGATTGCGAAGGAGATCGGAGCCGGAACGTTCATCTGGAAGCCCGAGCTGGAGGATGTCCACATGAACATCGAGGCCGAGCTGACGCGTCGGGTCCCGGCAGGGGCCAAGCTGCACACCTCCCGCTCCCGGAACGACCAGGTGGCGCTGGACATGCGGCTGTGGCTGCGGGAGGAGATCGAATCGACGGTGACGGAGATTGCCGAACTGCAGCGGGCGCTCGTTGGTCTGGCCGAAAAGAACGCCGCGGTGGTCATCCCCGGCTACACCCATCTGCAGCGCGCCCAGCCGGTGTTCATTGCGCACCACCTCCTGGCCTATGTCGAAATGTTTGGCCGCGATTCCGGCCGGCTGCGGGACTGCCGTGAGCGGCTCAACGTCTGTCCCCTCGGCAGCGGCGCGATTGCGGGGAGCACGTTGCCGCTCAAACGCGAGCTCGTCGCGCGCGAGCTGGGCTTTGTGGACGCCGATGGCAAACCGAAGCTGACGCAGAACTCGATGGATGCCGTCAGCGACCGGGATTTCATGGTGGAGTTCTGCTCGGCGGCGGCTCTCATGGCCGTCCACATCTCGCGCCTGGCGGAGGATCTCATACTCTGGGTCAGCACGGAGTTTTCGTTCGTCAAGATCGCCGACGCCTACACCACCGGCTCGTCGCTGATGCCGCAGAAGAAGAATCCGGACATCGCCGAGCTGGCCCGCGGCAAGAGCGGACGGGTGATCGGCAACCTGGTCTCGCTGCTGACGCTGTTGAAGGGGCTGCCGATGACCTACAACCGGGACCTGCAGGAGGACAAGGAGCGGGTTTTCGACACGGCAGATACAGTTCGGCGGACGTTGCGCATCCTGGCGGCCATGCTCCAGAACACCAAGGTGAACGCAGAGACCTGCGCGGCGGCGGCAGCGGATCCGCTGCTGCTGGCGACTGACCTGGCGGACTATCTCGTCCTGAAAGGCATGCCGTTTCGGCAGGCCCACCATGTCGTCGGCGAAGTCGTGGCGCTGGCCGAACGGGCCGGCAAACCGCTTGACAGGCTGACCCTGACGGAACTGCGGTCGGTGTATCCCCGGTTCCAGCGGGACGCGCTGAAAACGTTCGACTTGAAAACGGCGATGCAACGGCGCACGATGACCGGCGCTCCCAGCGAAAAGGAAATTGAGAGGCAGCTCCGCATGTGGAGGCAACAACTTGACTGAGCCATGGCCGACGGGCGATCCAGCACCGTGCCGCTTAAATACCACCTGAAAGGGCAGGCGCAGGACGGGACTTTACCCGGTGCGCCGGAGCCCAAGCGCAGTCTGGTCAAGTCGCTGCTCAAGCGCAAATCGGCCGACGTGCGGAAGCTCAATCGTCTGCTCAAGCGGGTGTCGCGGTCCTTTTACCTGACCCTGCGCATCCTGCCCGCGGAGATTCGCCCCCAGATTGGACTCGCCTACCTGCTCGCCCGGGCCACCGATACGATCGCCGACACGGAGATCATCCCCTGGGAAGAGCGGCTCATCACGCTGCGAATGTTGCGTGACCGGATACTCGGGACCCATGGCATCCCCCTGGAATTCGGCGAACTCGCCGAACAGCAGGCCAAACCGTCCGAACGCGAGCTGCTGGTCCGGATCGAGGAGATCATTGGAGGACTGGCGCTGATTTCGCCCCGTGATCAGGACCGCGTCCGCGAGGTGATCACCACCATCACCAGCGGGCAGGAGATGGATCTCGAACGCTTCGGGCCTGCCACCCCCGAGAGCGTGATCGCCTTGAACACCCATTCGGGACTGGAAGACTACACCTACCGGGTTGCCGGCTGTGTCGGGGTTTTTTGGACACGGATGGTGCAGGCCCATCTCTTTCATCTGGCTCCGATGTACGAGTCGATGCTGCTGAAGAACGGGGTGTGGTTTGGCCAGGGGCTGCAGTTGGTCAACATTTTGCGGGACCTTTCCGAGGATCTCCGCCGCGGCCGCTGCTATTTCCCCCAGGACAAGCTGGAGGAGGTGGGGCTCACACCGGGCGACCTGCTGAATCCGGAGAACGAGGAGCGCTTCCGGCTGATCTATGATGCCTATCTGGACTTCGCCGAGGCCCGTCTGTCGGCCGGTTGGGAGTACACCAATGCCCTGCCCCGCAAGTTCGTCCGCCTCCGCCTTTCGTGCGCCTGGCCGATCTTGATCGGACGCCGGACCTTGGAGATGCTGCGGACAACCCCGGTGCTGAATCCCGACTATCGCGTCCGCGTGCCGCGATCCGAGGTGTACAACATCATTCTTGCCTCGATCATGAGTCATCCGTTCGCCGGAGCTTGGAAGCGGTTGTACCCCACCACCCAACGGGAGAGCTGAGCAGGCCGTTGGCGACGGAACGTTCCAGCATTGCAACATCTTCCCGCGCTCAAATCTGTTGCCACCGTGGGGCAATTGGTTTATCAACCCCCCATGCGATTCCCTAAGACGTTGATCACTTGCTGCCTGCTCGCCGCGAGCGGCGCAGCCGGACTTGCCCAGACGGCGGAACAGCAGGAAAAAGCTCTCAGAAGCCTTCGCCAAAGAATTGCCGAGGATGAAGGCCGTGCCGGCGCCCCTCGCCTGAAAGCCCAGCCGGATCAGGCTCCGGCCGCCGCGGCGCCCGCCCAGGCAACGCCGGCTGGCGCCCCGCCCGCGAAGGAACAACAGGCCCGCGAGGCGCTGAACAGGATGCAGAACCCTTCCGCAGGTGCGACTCCCTCCACGCTTTCCAGCGAGCAGGAACGGCGTGCCCGTGCTGCGCTGGACGAGCTTCGCCGCAGCGGCGGCCAGCCGTCAGCCGTGGCTGCCACTCCCCCGGCGGCCCAGACCCCCTCGGCCTTGAACGACCGCCAGGAGGAAAAAGCCAGGGCCGCACTGGTGCAGAGCTATTCGACCGGCGGCTCGGGGACGCTGAGCGCGGACAACGAAGCCAAGGCACGGGCGGCCCTCGAGGCGATGCGCAACGCGCCCGCCGCCGAAGTCGCCGCGACCAAGCCGGCCGCCGCAACCCAGCCCGCAACCGCGGTCGCCACCGTTCAGCCGAAAGTGACCCCGACTCCTGCCCAGACGCAGGCCCAGGTGGCTGTATCCACCCCGGCCACGGCGGTGGCCACCTCCACTCCCGTTGCGACTTCCTCTGCGGCGATGACCAAGAAGGAAAAAACTGCCGGCGGCACGTCA
>DNDP01000210.1:3085-3297 GCA_003484235.1 Verrucomicrobiales bacterium | reverse complement strand
GATGACGCCCATCAACGAGCGCGGGTAGGTGGAGGAATCGGGCGCGGCGTCCGTATCGAAGGCGACGTGCTGGAAGACGTCTGTCTTGAGAAGCAAGCGGTTGGGACTGGCGTCTCCCAGCAATGCCAGCGCGCTGCCACCGCGGATCACGCCCTTGTCGGGCACGAAGTTCGCCGCGGTGAAGCCCGCCTTGCGCAGCGACTCCAGCTCCT
>DNDP01000210.1:1759-2926 GCA_003484235.1 Verrucomicrobiales bacterium | reverse complement strand
CAGCGACTCCAGCTCCTTCGCCGTCGGCGCCAGGACATCCGCCACGCGGAACTCGGGTCGGATCACGGCCAGTTCATGGCCCGGGCCGGTCTGCCCAGGATCGCGTTCACCGCCGGGCACGCCGGAAAAGTTGATGCTGCCCGCCGTAAGTTGCTCCCGGCCCCCGACGATCATCTCGGTGCCGGCGGTATCGAGCGCCCTGCCGGAGACGGGGACGTGCAGATCGATGAATCCGGCGTAAATCGTCGCGTTCGTCAGCACCCAAACGCGGGCATCGGCGGGAATGGCGAGGCCGGAACCGACCGCTTCAAAGCGGCCATCGCGAACAAGGATGATGGCGTTGGTCAGCTCCCTCCCCGGTTCCATCACGACGCGGGTGGCCTTGAGGGCGTGAACTCCGGGAGGCAGGGGACGATGGCCGGGCGGAAGGATTTCGCCGAAAGCGGGGGTGGCCGCCAACGCAAGGGCGACAGCCAGCGACCTCAGCAACCGGGCGGGAGAAGCAGCGCAACGCAGCCGCATCTGCAGGCGGGCATACAACATGGCGGCGATTATGTCGGCCACCGCCGGTCAGGCAACCGGGATTTGCTCGGGAACGGAAAAAATTCCATCCCGCAAGGATCGTCGGCCTCCACCGCCGGAAATGGCGGACGTCAATGGACCAGACAGACCACATCTCCACGGTCGTTGCGCGCGAAGATCCGGCCCCGGGCAAAGACCGGCGTGGTCCAGCAGGTCTTGCCGAGCACCTGCAGCCGACCCTGCTCGCGGTAGCCGGTGGGATCGGCCTTTACGGTGACCAGTTCTCCGTTCTCGGTGAGCGCCAGGAGGGAATCCCCCACGGCGATGACCGTGCCGTAGCCGAAATCCTCGTGCGCCCACCTGAGCCGGCCCGACGCGAGATCGATCGCCGCGAATCGCGCGGGTGCGCCCTGTTTGCCGTCGATACCGTAAGCCACGCCGTCGAGGACGACGCTGTTGTTCATCGCGTTGCGGAACTCGGAACTGACCCATGCGGATTCCAGCGCCCGGCCGTCGAAGTCCAACATCTCGGAGGTGGTGTTGCCGCTGATGAAGATGCGTTGCCCGTCGTCGAGGATGACCGGGGTGGTCGCCACCATGTCGAACTGTGCCTTGAACGGATGACGGGCAATCTCCTTGCCGTCC
>DNDP01000210.1:1154-1540 GCA_003484235.1 Verrucomicrobiales bacterium | reverse complement strand
TCGCCGAGAGGATGGTCAGTTCCTTGCCACCCAGAGCCGCGATGAATGTGTCGCCGCCGCGCTTGAACACCACGGTCGTGGTGTAGCCCGGGTGAATGGCGTCAGCCGAAGTCCAGGCGGGCTTGCCGGTGGCGAGATCAAGCGCCGCGACCTTGCCGGCACTGGTGAGGATCAGCCCGTCGTGCAAGACCGGCGAACTGGCAAATCCCCAGTTCGGAACCTTGATGGCCATGATGGAAGGCAGGTCGGCCTTCCAGATCTCCCTGCCGGTGTCGGCGGCGAGGCAGAAGACCTGGCCGTCCTTGCTGACAGCGACCACGCGGTCACCGAATATGCTCACCGAGGCGTTGGGACCGCCGGGGTGCATGCGCGGCAGGAGCTCGGCG
>DNDP01000210.1:0-1015 GCA_003484235.1 Verrucomicrobiales bacterium | reverse complement strand
CATGCGCGGCAGGAGCTCGGCGGAATAGGTGTGCGTCCACTTCACCTTGCCCGAGGCAACGTCAAAGCAGAAGACCGTCTCGCTGCCGGTGCCGTCGTGGCCCATGGTGAACGCCCGATCACCGGCGACGGTGACCGAGGAATAGCCGTGTCCAACCTCCGCCTTCCATCCGGCCTTCCACTGCGAGAGGTCCGGGTTGAAGCCGGCGCCGGGGGCGAGGTTGCGACCGTCCGGTCCCAGCCAGCGGGGCCAGTCGCTGGCCTCGGCCTGCGGAGACAGAACGGAGATCGCCAGGAGGCAACCGGCGAACAGCCGGCCAACAAATCGGGAAGGCAATGGCGTTTTCATGTGCTGGAGGAAGTTCATACAATGACGGGCGTACGACCGGGCTGGTTACCAATCAATCGGACCGCAGACCCACGGAAGCGACCAGCGACGCTCAGATCGCCGAGCCGCCGGGCACGAGGACCACCACGTTGCCGTTCTGGAGCGATGCCTCCAGCTTTTTCAGTCGGGCACCCTCACAGGGGCCGCGGACGCAGAGTCCGGTCGAGGGTTCGTAAATCGCGCCATGCGACGAACAGACGAGATGCGCCCCATCGGTGGTGAAAAACCGGTTGGCTTCGTGATCCAGCGGCAGCGGCAAATGGCGGCAGCGGTTCTCGTAGGCAAAGATTTGATCGCCGACACGGACGACGAAGCCCTCAAAGGGGATCCCTTCGCAGCGGAACTGGAATTTCACGGCACTTCCCTGAAGCAGGCCGTCGGCGGGACAGATCTCGATCGCGGTCATGGCGGGAACGAATCACAGGCGTGCCACCAGCAGCTCGCGCTGGAAGACGAGCTCCTTCGGGAGGTGCGAGTATAGTTTCATGAACAGCTCGTCCTGCGAGAGCACCTCGCGCCGCCACTCGTCGTGGTCGATCGACTGCAGCCGCCTCATGTCCTCCTTGGACACCCCTTCGAGCCCGTCGAGGTCGAACGAATGGGCGCCCGGCACCCAGCCCAGCACGGT
>DNDP01000209.1 GCA_003484235.1 Verrucomicrobiales bacterium | reverse complement strand
GCGCTGTTTCGTCCACCGAGAAGCCCTCGCCGTAGCGCAGCCAGAGGGCCTCATACTGATCCGGCTTCAAACGGCGGGCCAGCTGCCAGACGGCGGCGGCCCGCTCCTGGTCCATGGCGGCATGAGCCGGATCGTCATGGATGGCTTCGTCGTAGTCCGCCAGCTCCTGGACGGGCCTGAGGCCCCGGAGGTGATTCAGCGTGGACCGCCTTGCGATGGTGAAAAGCCAGGTGGCGAAGGCGTTCTGCGCGCGGAAGCGATGGAGGTTCTTCCAGACCTTCACGAACGTCTCCTGTGTCAGATCCTCCGCATCGTGGGACCGCCGGACCATGCGGAGGATGAAGTGGAATACGCGGACCTCGAACTGGCGAACCAGCCCGGCAAAGGCCTCGACGTCGCCGCCCTTCGCGCGCGACACCAGGTCGAGCACGGCCTCTTCCGCGGCGTCAGGAGCCGGCGTCATCCGGGGCTGCCTGTCCACCAAGCTGAGCAGGGGATTGCAGGGTTCACTGTGCGCGATCACGACGAGAGGTTAGCATGGGACCGGTTGTTTGCCACGGGGTTCATTTGTTCGACGAATCGGCGGCTGCATCCGGCTGTCCTGCCTCAATCTGTCTTTCCGCCAGATCGGCCGGTATCGAGAGGCGCATCCGCACCTGGCGACCATCAACCGTCACGGCCGCCCGCCGCATGAGATCCTGCAGTTCCGGATTGCTGCCCTGGGTGAGGATGGCCAGGGCGAGCATGCCCTGCGCGACCTGCTGGATGTTCGCGGTGGCCTCGTCATCACGTGCGTCGAGGATCAGTTCGATCTCGAGATTGCCGGCCTGTTCACCGATCGCGAGCCGGCCGCCATTGGTGAGCTTCAGCACGTTTGCCTGAGCATGGATCCGGACGTCGTCCCCGAAAGCGCCGGCAAAGGCGAGAAAGAAGAAGTTCCCCGCCAGGGGCGGAAAGGAGGTGAAGCTGTTCGAGGTGGAAAGGCTGTTGGCCTCGCCATCCAGGACCCGGGCGGCGTTGTCGATCTGATCGATCGATCGTCCCAGGATCAGGCCTCCACCGGGGCGAACCGCCGCATGGATGTCATCGCCCAGCGAATAGATGGGGAACGGCTTCTCCCGGATGCGGTGGATGCTGCTGCCGCCCGACTTGGCCGCCTCCGCCTGCTGAATCAGATAGGCTGTGGCAATCTGCTCGATCTCCACCGCGCCCTGCCAGAGCAGAATGCCCCTGCCCTGGCTGCCCGACTCATAGTCGGCGCCGTAGATGGTAAGGGACCGGGTGCCGCGGATGATGCCGGGCAGGTCCAGGCTGGCGCGCGCCTTGATGCTGGCAGCCTGGTCGGCGACGATGCCCTGGAGGAGATTGGTTCCGATGCGGGAGGCGCGCAGGGCATCCACATCGAGATGCACCACCCAGCGGGCGTCCGCGGCGATTTTGGCACGATCGATCGGATCGGCGGCGAGCCAGCCCGACGGCAGAAGCAGCAGTGTGGCTGCAAGCAGGGCTTGAGGATTGCAGTTCATGTTGGCGAATGTTCGTTGCTCCTTATTCACGGCGGAGCCCCTGATTGTTACATCAAATCCTGGCCGCCAGGAGAAACGAGCAGCTGGGGACGCATTCGTCGCTTTGCTTGTGGGCGGCGATTGGCTAGCGTCTGGCTCCGGCAATCCCAACGATTTGGAATCCTATGAACTCCCCCATCAAATTCGGCACCTCCGGCTGGCGCGGCATCATCGCCCGCGAGTTCACCTTCGAAAACGTCCGGCTCGCCTCGCAGGCGATCGCCGACTACTGGAAGGCGGAGCTGCAGCGACCCGGTTCCGCCATCCACGGTCGCAAACCCGTCGTAATCCTCGGCCATGACACCCGGTTTCTTGGTCACGAATTCTGCCTCGCCTCGGCCGAGGTGCTCGCGGCCAACGGCCTGACGCCGATCCTCTGCGAGCGCGACGCCCCGACTCCGGTGATCGCGCACACAATCCGCGCAAAGAAGGCGATTGGGGGCATCAACATGACGGCCAGCCACAACCCGGCCGAGTACCAGGGCCTGAAGTTCTCGCCGAGCAACGGCGCCGCCGCCCCGCCCGAGACCACGAAACAGGTCGAGGCGAACGTGGTGAAGCTGCTGGAGAGCGGCTGGACCTTCAAATCGGCGGTCGTCGGCACGTTCAAGTGCAAGACGCTCGATCCCCGGCCGGCCTACGTGAAGCAGCTCAAGAAGCTGATCGACTTCGACGCGATCAGGAAGGCGAAGCTGAAGGTTGGCGTGCAGCTGATGTACGGCACCGGTCGCGGTTACCTCGACACGTTGCTGGAGGAAGCCGGCGCGAAGGTCACGCGTTTCAACGAGAACCCCAATCCAAGCTTCGAGGGACATCATCCCGAACCCAATGCCGAAGGCATGGGCGACGTCGCGAAGTTGATCAAGAGCGGAAAGGCGCAACTCGGCCTCGGCCTTGATTGCGACGCCGACCGTTTCGGCATCGTCGACAAGGACGGCACCTGGCTGACGCCGAACCAGATTCTGGCGCTCGCCTTGTATCACCTGAAGAAGAACCGCGGCTGGAAGGGCGCCGTCGTGCGCACTGTGCCGACGAGTCATCAGGTCGATGCCGTGGCCGAATTGCTCGGCGTGAAGCTCCATGAGACTCCGGTCGGCTTCAAATACATCGGCGCGCTCATGGAGAGCGAACCGATCATCGTCGGCGGCGAGGAATCCGGCGGAATCAGCGTCAAGGGTCATGTCCCTGAGAAGGACGGCATTCTCGCGTGCCTGCTCATGGCCGAACTGGTTGCCTACGAGCGCAAACCGCTCGGGAAGATCCTCAAGGAGCTGGAGCAGCAGACCGGCGAGTTCCACACGACCCGCATCAACGTCGCGATCCCTCCCGACAAGAAGGAGGCGTTGCTCAAGAAGCTCGCCGGCGGCTTGGACAATGTCGGGAAGGCGAAGGTCGAGCAGTTCATCACGACCGACGGTTTCAAGTTCCTCCTGCCGAACCGCGAGTGGGTGGCGTTCCGCGCGAGCGGCACCGAGCCGTTGATCCGCTGCTACATCGAGGCGAAGTCCGCCAAGCAGATGAAGGCACTGGAGAAGGCCTGCCGGGCAATTCTGGCCGGGTAGGAAGCCTGATCACTATTGTCCTACGTTGGCGAATTGACAGCGTGTGGGAGAGCGAGTAGTTCAGCAACTATGTTCACAACGAGAGGGAGTCAACCGAGTGTTGAGCTCGAGACCTCTTCCAGTGATCCGCAAAGTTCCGATGCGGGTTCGAAAGGGGTCGGTGCACTTTGGCGCCGATTCCGTTTAGGGATCGTGCTGATATTCGCGCTCCTGCTCGTCACTGCGTTCGTACCCATTGGTTCGCACATCTTCAAGTCCTTACGACATCGAAGTGTTTCTGACAGGATGTTGACAGCCATCGCCCACTTGGCTGTTTCTAATAACGAGGATCTTACTGACGGTCAATTGGCATACTGTGTCGGTTGGACCTGGAACCTACACTGCAATTGTGGGGTTCTCCCGCAATGGCTGCCGACTGCTGAACTCGAGCGAATCGTTGAAGAGCTGGAAGCCAAGATCGATGCGGGACCAAACCGGGCCACGATTGACTGGCTCTGGGACGAGTACGGGCGATTGTCTTCCATTGATTACCAGCGTTTCCGGCCAACGTTGGTGGAGAATTGGTCTCAACAGGAAACGCGGGGATGGGAGGCGTGGACCGGGCAACTAGCGAAATGGCAGTCTAGGTATGAAGAGATGGCTTCCAAGAAGCGAACTTCATTTTGAGAAGGCACCTAACCGAAGGAGGGACCGTCGGAGTTGTGAGCAGGAGTGCAACCCCCGCATGTTTTCGAAGGCGGCGGCCAACGCGTGGTGAGAGGATGATGAGATCTACCGCCGCGTCACGCGCACGCGCCAGAATCGCGGTGATTCCCCGGCGTCTACCGACAGACCGAGCACTTCACTTGATCCTAGAGCACTTCGCTTCCGGTCGACTTTCAGCCATCAAACGCCGAAGTCGCTTCCGCCTGGTAGAACCAGTTGGTGCGGCTGAGGAAACTAAGCTTGAACCCGGCAGCGACCACCCGCGGCCACAATGTAGACAGTTGGCCCTGTTGCCGACAATTCACGGGCGGAGATTGATTCCCGGCGAGCGAATCGAGCGCGGCATCCTGCTGCTACGCAGCGAGAAGGTCATGGTGGACGCCGATCTGGCAGAGCTCTACGGGGTGACCACCAAGCGATTGAACGAACAGGTGAAGCGCAATCAGGCACGCTTCCCGGAGGACTTTATGTTCCAACTGACGGCGGAGGAGAAAGCCGAGGTGGTCGCAAATTGCGACCACCTCCAGAGGCTCAAGTTTTCTCCCCATCTTCCCTACGCGTTCACCGAGCACGGCGCCTTGATGCTGGCGAATGTCCTGAACAGCGAACGGGCAGCGCAGACCAGCGTTGAGATCGTCCGCGTGTTCATCCGGCTTCGCCAGATGCTGGCGGCCAACGATGAACTCGCCCGCAAGCTGACCGCGCTCGAGAAAAAGTGCGACGCCCAGTTCAAGGTCGTGTTCGACGCCATCCGCCGGTTGATGTCGCCGCCCGCCGGGCCCGCGCGCGAGATCGGTTTTCACACCGGCAGACGTGCTGGGGCGTAAACGGGTAATTTACGGTTCGCCTTCGGCCGGACTTGTACGCTATCGACGGAGCAACCAGCCGCATTCCAGAACATGAAGCGCATCCACCTTTTCCTTTCGATCGCACTTGTTGCTGCATTCAGCCCCGGCAGGATCGAGGCAGCTGCGCAACCCAATGTGGTGCTGGTCATGACCGATGACCAGGGTTACGGGGATCTGGCCGTGCACGGAAATCCCTGGTTGCGCACGCCCAACCTCGACGAACTGCATGCGGAAAGCGTGCGGTTTACCCAGTTCCATGTGGATCCGACCTGCACGCCGACGAGGGCGGCCCTGTTGACCGGGCGTTATTCAACGCGAACGGGCTGCTGGCACACGATCATGGGCAGGTCGTTGATTTACCACGACGAGAAGCTGCTGCCGCAGTTTCTCAAGGAGGCCGGCTACGCCACGGGCATATTCGGCAAATGGCACCTGGGCGACAATTATCCCATGCGCCCACAGGACCGGGGCTTCGAGACGGCCGTGGTCCACGGCGGCGGCGGAGTCGGACAGACCCCGGATTACTGGGGAAACGACTACTTCGA
>DNDP01000298.1:8167-12055 GCA_003484235.1 Verrucomicrobiales bacterium | reverse complement strand
ACACGCTGGTGATCTGGGGCGGGGAGTTTGGCCGGACCATCTACTGCCAGGGAACGCTCACGCGCGAGAACTACGGCCGCGACCATCACCCGCGCTGTTTCACAATCTGGATGGCGGGCGGCGGCATCAAGCCGGGCATCGTCTACGGCGAAACGGATGATTTCAGCTACAACATCGTCAAGGACCCGGCGCATATCCATGACCTGAATGCCACGATCCTCCATTGCCTGGGCATCGATCACCGGCGGCTGACCTACAAGTTCCAAGGCCTGGACATGCGCCTGACCGGCGTCGAGGAGCAGCACCCGATCAGGGGAATACTCGCCTGAGCCCCAGCTGGGGGCACCTTGCCGGACCCAACCCGCTGAAAAGCACCTTGTTCCGTCGCTCCGCCGTGCACCGGCAGCCACTCCCGACCGGCATGCCTTCGAAGAAACATCCGAAGATAGTTTGTGCCGAAGAGGAATAGTCTGGATCATGCAGCGTGGGCTCCGGTGTGTGTCCTCCGCTCGCTCCGGTCGAGCGGGGAATTTTCCCCCCATTCACAGGTCAAAACCCAATGTGCCATGCCGGTTGTCCTTTGGCCAAAGCGGCATGGTTGAAAGAATTATCATGATAGAAATACGACTCAACAAACGTGAAGACCTGCAGCGGGGCCTCCGTCGCCTCAAAAAGGTGCTGCTCCGTGAAAAGCTTTTCGAGGAACTACGCAACCGGCGCCACTTTCAAAAGCCAAGCGCCAAGCGCCGGGCCAAGGCCAAGGCGGCCCGATTCAATGCGATGTTGCGGCAGCGACATTCGGAGTGGTGATCGCGGACCTTGAACCTGTGGTCGGCGAATCCGCCCGCCGGCCAACCCGGTTCGCGTTGCCAGAGCGTCTCAGTGACAGCTGACGCAGATTCCGAAAACGGATGGGACGGGATCGCGCTACTGCATCTTCCGACAGTTCAATCGCCGTGGGCGAATCCCAGTCGGCGGCGACTTCCTCAGGACAGCTTCGTCGAACGCCGCTGAATCGCCTCGCAGACTGCCCGCGCGGAATCGGGGCGCCCAAGTTTGGCGGCGGCACGGCTGAGCTGTTTCAACCGCGCGGAGCCGAGCAACTCCTCCAGCCGGCTGGTGACATCCTCGGAGCGGTTCACCTTCACGGCGGCACCCCGTTCGAGGAGGTAATCGCTGTTCGCGGCCTCCTGGCCGGGGATCGGGTTCAGGATGAACAACGGTTTCCCCAGCGCGAGCGCCTCGGAAGTGGTGAGGCCGCCCGGCTTGGAGAGGATGATGTCAGACGCCGCCATCAACTCGTGCATGTTCGTGACGTAGCCGAACACGTCGGTCGGGTGGCTCCATTCCCGGGCGGCGAGGTCGGCGCGCAGTTTCTCGTTGCGGCCGGCGACCACCACGGTTTGCACTGGCTGTTTCAGCTGGTTGATCGCCTCGAGCACCTCGGCGACCGGCCCCATGCCGAAGCCGCCTCCCAGCACGAGCACAATCGGCAGGTCATCGCGCCAGCCACGGGCCCGCCGCAGCGCCGGCATATCGATCGGCCCGGAGAAGCGCTGCGCGATGGGAATGCCGGTCACCTCGATCCGAGCGGCGTCGAGGCCCCGGGCGACGAGGCTGTCCCGCGTCTCGGGTGCGGCCACGCAGTTCAGATCAACCTGCTGTTCCAGCCAGAGCGAGTGGGCCTCGAAGTCCGTGATGACGCAGGCGTGGAACGGCTTGAACTCCGGATGGCGCCGGCGCATGGCCGCCAGGATCTCGACCGGCAGGTAATGGGTGCTGACGACAACATCGGGCGCCTGCTCGCGAAGCAGCCTGGCGAAGCTCCGGTTGCTGTGGCGCGCAATCTCGCCGCGCCATTTCGCCAGGCGCCGGAGCATTTTCACGTCGTCGGTCTTCTTGAACAGGTAGCCCCAGAGCTCGGGGGCGTTTTCGATCAGGGTCACGTAGCCCTCCACGTAAACCTTGCGCTGGAGTTTGGGCACGTGGTCGAGCACGTCCACCTGGCTGACCTCGTCATCCGGCCGCAGGAGCGGCCAAGCTTCCCGCACGGCGGCCGCGGCCTGCAGATGTCCCGCGCCTGCGGTGACGGTGGCGATAAGTACCTTCATGTCTGCTTTCCGCCCTTCGTTTAACCGAGCCAACGGGTCGGTGGACAGCCAAAAGCCGGGGATCAACCATCGAAGGGCGCATCTAGGCAATCCGCCCCTGGAGTTGGCGGATTGCTGGGAGCGCCGGTCGGGGGCGGGGGCAGGTCGATCACGCTATCGGGTGCGATTGCCTGCCTTCACCGCTGCCCGTTGGCGGACGGTTGGTTGACCAGAACCCAGAAGTGTCCCAGCTCGACCAGTGCCCGGGAGAAATCCTCGAACTCGACGGGTTTAACGACGTAGCTGTTGAGACCGAGGGCATAGCCTTCCACCACGTCCTTCTGCTCGCGTGAGGAGGTCAGCACAACCACCGGGAGATGGCGGGTCCGTTCGTCCGCGCGGATTGCGCGCAGGACTTCGAGGCCGCTCACCTTGGGGAGTTTCAAATCCAGAAGCACCACGCGGGGTCTGGCGGCGGTTTCGCGGCCGGCGTGGCGGCCCGTGCCGAACAGCCATTCGAGCGCCTCCTCGCCGTCCTTCACGTGGACGACGTGGTTGGCGAGGTGATGGCGACGGAGCGTGCGCAGGGTCAGCTCGGCGTCGCGCGGGTTGTCCTCCACGAGGAGCACCTGGACTTCGTTCGATTCGTTCATGTGAGTCGGTTCACAGCGGGCAGGGTGAAGTGAAAGGTGGCGCCCTCCCCGGGTTGGGCGGCGGCGCTGATGCGGCCACCGTGCCGCTGGATCACCCGCTGGACGATCGCGAGCCCCACTCCGGTGCCCTCGAACTCCTGCTCGCTGTGCAGGCGTTGGAAGACGCCAAACAGCTTGCCGGCATACTTCTCGTCGAAGCCGACGCCGTTGTCCCGGACGACATAGGCGTGTTCGCCGTCGCCCGGCTGGGCGTCGATCTCGATCCGCGGAGCCGGATGGTCGCGCGAGAACTTGATCGCGTTGCCCAGCAGGTTGTCGAAGACCTGGCGCAGCAGGGCGGGATCACCCCAGGCGGGCGGCAGGGACCCCAGCTGCAGTTCGGGGATGTGCCCGGGATAAGCACTGGTGAGGTTGGCGAACGATTCCCGGGCGATGCGCTCCAGGTCCACGGCGCCGCAGCGCATGGGCTCACGGCCCAGCCGGGAGAACGCCAGCAGGTCGTCGATCAATCGTCCCATGCGGCGTGCCTCGCCGCCGACGATGCCCAGCAGGCGCCGGCCCTCGGCATCCAGCTTGTCCCCGTAATCCTCCTCAAGCATGCCGACAAAGCCATGCACTCCCCGCAGCGGCGCCCGGAGATCGTGGGATACGGAATAGGAAAAGGCTTCGAGTTCCCGGTTGGCCGCCTCGAGTTCGGCGGTGCGTTCGCGCACCCGATGCTCGAGCTGGGCATTCAGTTCCCGGACCTGTTCCTCGGCGCGCTTCCGCCCGGTGACATCCACCGCCAGGCTCAACAGCACGCGGCGGCCTCCGCTGAGTCTGCCCAGCGGCGTCGTCTGGAAGTCCCAGATCCGTTCGGTTCCGTCCTTGGCCCTGATCATCCATTCGCCGTTGGCCACCGTCTCGCCGATGGTGAAGAGCTGGTCAATGTATTCCTTCTCCGAACCGGTCCGCGCGCCGTAGGCCTTTTCCGTCCAGTCCGAGAGCGTGGGCAGATCGGCCTGCGTGTAGCCAGAATACTTCGTCCAGCCACGGCTCAGCTGGAGGATGCGGTCGTTCTCGTCATGAATGATCATCGGGATCGGCGCCTCCTCGACCGATCGGCGCAGGCGTGCCTCGCTCTCGCGCAGCGCCGCCTCGGCGCG
>DNDP01000298.1:2695-7954 GCA_003484235.1 Verrucomicrobiales bacterium | reverse complement strand
GCTCGATGGCGCCCCCTAGAATGCCGGCGATGGCTTCGAAAAAACCGAGATCATCCGTGGAAAACATCCGCCGCCGCCGGGTGTGTGCGCCGAGCACGCCCCAGGGCCCGCGCGCGCCCCGGATGACGACGCTCACCCCGCTCACCACGCCGTGATTCAACAGCAGCGGCGGCCCGCTGAACCGCGTCTCCGAGGACAGATCCTCCACCGTTACGCAGTTGTCCGACAGCATCGTGTAGCCCGCCTGCGATTCGTTGTCCGCCGGGACGATGGCGGTGCCCACCAGCCCCGGCTGCCAGCCAACGCCGGCCACCAGACGGAAACCTTCGCCTTCAGGCAGCCGCTCGAGCACCTTGCACAGTTCCACTTCGAGGGTGGCGGCCACCACCTCCGTGGCGTGCTCGAACAATTCCGCCAGGGGCGTGGTCAGGGCCAGCTGGGCCAGGCGGCCGGCCGCTTCCCGCTGGCGGGCGCGCGCGGTCAGGGCGTTCTCCGCCTGCTTTCGCTCGGTGATGTCCCGGATGTAACCGGTGAAGATCGGAGCTCCGTCCCTGCCACTGCGGGTGATCGACAATTCGACGGGAAACTCGGTGCCGTCACGCCGCAGGGCGGTCAACTCGACACGGCGGCCAAGAATGGGGCCCTCACCGGTGCGCAACAGGCGGGCCATTCCCCGGCGGTGACCCTCACGCATCGCCGGAGGGATGATCATGTCCGTCATTTCCCGGCCGATCGCCTCGTCCGCGCCGAAGCCGAACAGCCGTTCGGCGGCAGGGTTGAACTCCAAGACCCGGCTTTCGTGATCCATCGTAATGACCGCGTCCAGGGCCGACTCCAGAATTGCCCGATGCCGGGCATCCGATTCCTGCACTCGGCGCTGCGCCTCCCGCCGTGCGGTGATGTCACGCGAGATCGTCGCCACACCCGCCACGGATCCGTTGGCATCGCGAACCGGCGAGATGGTCACCGAAACATCGATCAAACTTCCATCCCGACACACCCGCTGGGTTTCAAAGTGATCGATCCGTTCTCCCCGCTCGATGCGCGCCAGGAGCAGCTCCTCCTCACCCACGAGCGAAGCCGGGATCAGGCGGGTGAGGGGACGCCCGATCACCTCCTGCGCGGGATAGCCGAACAGGCGTTCAGCTCCGGGATTCCAACTGACGATGCTGCCGTCCAGCGCGCGGCCGATCACGGCGTCACCCGTGGATTCGACGATCGCCGCCAGTTGGGCGCGGGCCAATTCGGCCTCTTTGGCGCGGGTGGTTTCCCAGGCCACGCCGGCGATTCTGAAGACTTGGCCGGTTTCGTCCCGGTAGGCCCTCCCCCGCGCTGCCAGCCAGTGCACACTCCGGTCGGGCCAATGCACGCGGTACTCCAGGTCACACGAGGCGTCATCGGCCGGCGGCGCCGCTAAGAACTCGCGCAACCGACCGCGATCAACGGCGTCCACCACCTTCAGGAAGTCCTCCAGCCGGCGCGGTGACTCCGTGGGCATCAGGCCAAACAGCGGCGCCATGAAGTCGTCCCAAACCAGTACGTCATCCCGGACGGTCCAGCTCCAAGTGCCGACCTCGGCGGCGGTGAGCGCGGTCCTGAGGCGCCGGTCACTTTCCCGAGCGGCTTCCTCGGCGAGCCGCCGGTCGTGAATGTCGTTGCAGGTGCCGACCCATTCCCGCAGTGAACCGTCCTCGGCCAGGACCGGCACTCCGCGCAGCACGAAGTGGCGATGTTCCCCGTCGTGCCTCCGCAGCCGGCAATCAAGCTCGAAGAATCCGCCAGCCCGGATCGACCGTTCCCAAGCACCGCGCACCTCGGCCGCCTCCCCCGGATGCAGGGCCACCATCCAGCCGTCGCCCCGAAGTTCCTCCCATCGCCGTCCGGTGTACCGCTCCCAGGGGGAAACGGGCCCGAGCAGACTGCCTTCGGGACTGGCGGTCCAGACCAGCGAGGAGGTGGCGGTGACGAGCGACCGGAAACGCTCCTCGCTGCTCCGCAGAACCGTCTCCGACCGGCGCAGGCTGGCAGCCTCGCGGTTCAGCAGCAGCAGGACAAGGGACAGGAGCACCATTGCCGCCATCGAACCGGCCGGCAGAATGAGAAACGTGCGGTTTGCCGTGGCCACGCCGCGGTCGATCTGCTCCCGCAGCCGCGCGTCGCCGATCTGGCTCAACCGCGCGAAGAGCGCCCGCACCTCCGGCATCGCCAGGCCGGTTACCTCGTCCGCGGTCATGCCAGCGACTGGTGCGGGGCCGCCCGCGCGGCGCAAGGCGATCACGGTGTCCAGATGGCGCTTCTGATCGCGAAGCAGGCCGGCAAGCTGATCGACCGTGGGCCGGACCTCCGGCTGAGCGGCCGTGGCATTGAGCAGTTCCACGGCATGTTGGACCAGATTGGTGATGGACCGGTCGTAGGCGGCGGCAAACCGTTCGTCACCGGTGATTACAAACCCACGGGCGCTGCTTTCCGCCTCGTTGATCGCGACATGCACGCGTTCCAGCCGGACGTCCACGTGCTGGGTGACGAACACCGACTCGACCGACTGCACCAGTGAAACGGCGGAGCGGTAGGCGATCAGGTTGAGGGCGACGATCAAGACCAACACGGTGGCGAACAGGACCGTGGCGGAACGGGCAATGGCCCACCGCAGTTCCGCAAGGTGCAGGGCCGAGGCCGTGAGACCGGCGCCCAGCACGAGGAGAGCGACGGCGGAGTTGAAGGCCAGCGCAGTCAGGTTCCACCAGCGGTAGCCGCCCGAGATCTGGCCGGCGTAACCCAGCACGGAAAAAAACCCGAGTGCGAACACGCCCACGCACAGGCCGACCGCAAGCAACCGCAACCAGGCCGCGCCGGGCAGGGTGTTGAGCAGAACAACCGCCCCGGCGGCCAGGACGAATCCCAAGGCCGCGTTCGGCGCCATGCGATTGGCATGCGACGTCCCCACCGCGCCCTCCGGTTCGCGGAAGAGGACCTCGTCGATGCCCAGATTCCAGCCGGCTGCGTACTCGATGAGGGTGAGCAAACCGATGAGTCCGGCCAAGGTTGCGCTTGCGGTGACGGCCATCCGCTGCCGGGCTCCGGCTGATCCGGCCGCCATGCCCCAAAGTGCGCCGCCCAGCAGGATAAAACACAGCGCCGCATTGGCCTTCATCGCCACCGTGCCGTCGAGCGTCGCCTTCAGGACCGGCTGGTCGAAGAGCCACCCTCCCAGTGCCAACAAGCCCAACAGCAAGGTCAACCGGCCGCCCCATCGTCCGGCACTGGCAAGTGATGGCATGTTCATCGCAATAACATTTGGCAGGACAGCCTTCCTTACGGCGTCCGGACTGCGGTAACTAAGCGCCAACCACCACGCTCGGCGAGCGAATCAAGACACCTGGGGCGCCGGCAGGCGCTGCAACGTCCACGAAAAATTGAGGTCGGGCGTGACGCGGCTCAATCGCTGAAAATCGACCGGCTTGACGATGTAAGCTTCCGCGCCGAGATGCCGCGCGCGGATGATGTCGTCGTTCTCGTTCGAAACGCTGAGCACCACGACCGGTATGCAACGAGTCGCCTCTTCCGCCTTCATCCTCCGCAGCACCCCCAATCCATCCAGGCGCGGAAGCTTCAGATCGAGGAGCACCAGGTGCGGCCGATCCTCCGAGCGACGCTGCGAATGCCGACCGGTGCAGAAGAGGTAGTCGAGCGCCTCGACTCCGTCCCGCGCGACATGGATCAGGTTTGCCAGCCGCGCGCGCCGCAAGGCCCGAAGGGTCAGTTCCTCGTCCCGCTCATTGTCCTCCACCAGCAGGATGTCCACCGGCCCGGTGCTGTTGGAGGCCCTCGGTGCCGCGCTGCGCGCGCGGTCCACCTCGTGAAGCAGTGCGGCCAGAGGCAACTCCAGTGCGCGTGCGACTCTTTCAATGCTCTGTAGCGAAAGATTGCGTGTCCCTCGTTCGATGTCCGTTATGTAGGTCCGATGCAGGCCCGCCCGCTCCGCCAGCTCTTCCTGTGTGAGTTGCAGACGAACGCGCTGGGCTTTGACGGATGCCCCGAAATCGGCCTTGATGGTGCGTGGGAGAGTCATCGGACGGCCACCATGGTAGGGATTACCGCATCGCGGCATCCACCGACGATGGGTGACATTTTATTCGATGCGGTGATTGCATTCTCGGAAACCCCAAATCTCAA
The DNA here is from genome assembly GCA_003484235.1 of Verrucomicrobiales bacterium. Lineage (GTDB taxonomy): Bacteria > Verrucomicrobiota > Verrucomicrobiia > Limisphaerales > RI-55 > RI-55. Next base: position 3,781 of record DNDP01000298.1, on the reverse strand, counting down.
GTCTTGCCGGATTCCGGTCAACTGCCAACAGGACACACCACATCGTCACGGCGTTGTTCTCGACCCGAGGGAGTAGACCGGAGAAACGGTCTGCCACCGAAAGTGATTCACACCGACGTCCATCCAGAGACCACGCCGGAGATTGTTGGCCTGCGAAGTCGAGGAGCATTGAGTTCCTTCCGCCACGTGCGCGCGATCATGTGCTCCTGAACATCCAAATAATTCTGATCCGCGACACCCACATTGCTCAGCGCCATCGCATGTTCGGCAACCCAAAGCAGGCGCCCGATGGCCGCACAAATCGTCTCCGCTCCGGTTGACATTGCGTTGATCGAACGTAACTTGCCTCACCATCAGGAATGGTAACGTTGGCAAGTAGCAGAGCTTACGTTAGCAAACCAGGCCGGCGTCGGTCTGCTGGGTTTACCGATGGTCCTCCGGACGTGAGGATGAGCGGACGTACTTGGCTCTCCGTCGCTGGCAAAGGCGACGGATATGATATTCAACCGGTTCAAATTCATAAAACGAAGCGGGCGGAATCCCCGGGAAACCATTGAGCCCAATGGGCAATCCGATTCCACGAACCCTCCCGCCCCGGCCGTCCTGAAACCCCGTTATTGCCTGGGGCTGGCGCTTTCCTGCGGCGCCGCACGGGGCCTCGCCCACATCGGCGTCATCCAGGTGCTGGAGGAGAATAACATCCCCATCGACCTCGTTGCCGGTTCCAGCATGGGAGCCTACATCGCCGCCGTCTGGGGATTCGGACTGAACGGACAGGAGATGGCCAAACTGGCCGGCGAGATCAACGGCCGCGTGCCCCTGTGGCGGCTGGTCGATCCCGTATTTCCTCCGCGCCGGGGCTTCATGCGCGGGAACGCCATCATCGACCAGCTCAGGCGCACCATCGGCGCCGCGCGGATCGAGCATTTGACCCGTCCGATCCGCATCGTCGCCACCCACTTCGACAACCTCGAGCGGGTCGTCTTCAAGTCGGGCAATCTGGCCCGTGCCGTGCACGCGAGCTGCGCCATTCCCGGCATCTGCGTGCCGGTGAAGATTGACGGCGAGTGGGCAGGACGTTGACCG
>DNDP01000298.1:1209-2493 GCA_003484235.1 Verrucomicrobiales bacterium | reverse complement strand
TGAAGATTGACGGCGAATCATTCATCGATGGCGGCATCGCGGAACCGGTGCCGGTCAATGTGCTGCGGGAAGCGGGCGCACGACGCGTGCTGGCGGTCAACGTCCTGCCCACCACCGCCTACCTCAACTGCATCCGCGAGCGGCGTCGGGAGATCGAGAACGAACAGCAAAAGCACCGGTCACTTGCAGCCTTTCTCAACCGGCACTTCAACTACTTTGCCCCAGGCAACCTGCTCGACATCATGAACCGGGCGGTTCAGGGCGGGCAGATGCGCGTCGCGGAAATTGCCTCCCGCGAGGCGGACGTGGTGCTGCGGCCACTGACGATCGAAGGCCAATGGCATGCCTTTGACCGTTCGGAAATGTTCATCGAAGCCGGACGCCGCGCCGCCCTCGAGCAACTCGACAAGATCAAAGCACTGGTGGAAGGAGACAAAGATGACAACCCGGTCACCAAAAAGTCGATGGTCCTCGCTGCCTAAAGATGCGCTGGGCGAACGCCAGGCCGCGAGGCTGCGACGCTATCTGCGGGACGTCGTCCTGCCCTTCTCCCCCCATTACCGCGACCTCTTCGCCGCCCATCGGCTGGACGCCGGCTCGATCCGCACGCTTGCCGACCTTGAGCGGATTCCTTTCACGTCGAAAGCCGACCTGCTTCCCACCGTCGAGGCACCGGACAAGCCGCGTCGGTTCATCCTGCAGCCGGAGAAGTCCGTTCTGGCGCGGAGGCCGGGGACGATCATCAAGGCGGCACTCCGCGGTCGCGAGTTTGTCGCACGACAGCTGGAGGCGGAATACCGGCCGCTGTTTCTGACCTCGACCACCGGCCGCTCCGCCGAGCCCACGGCCTTCGTCTACACGCGGCACGACCTGCAGAATCTGGAAACGGTCGGCCGCCGTATCTATGAAATCTGCGGGGCGCAGCGGGAGTTCCGGATGCTGAACATGTTTCCGTTCGCGCCGCATCTGGCCTTCTGGCTGGCATACCACGGGGGCACGGCTTTCGGTGTGTTCGTGGTCAGCTCCGGCGGCGGAAAAGTCATGGGCACCGAGGGCCAGCTGCGGTTCATGCGCAAGATCAATCCCGACGTGCTCATCGGCATGCCGACTTTCGTCTATCACGTGCTGCAGCAGGCGGCCGAGGAAGGCATCCGCTGCGAGAAGCTCTCGCGCATCGTGCTCGGTGGCGAAAAGGTGCCGCCCGGCATGCGACGCAAGCTCCGTCAGCTTGCCGGTGCGCTGGGCGCCGGGCAGGTTCACGTCCTGGCCACCTACGGATTCACC
>DNDP01000298.1:0-1029 GCA_003484235.1 Verrucomicrobiales bacterium | reverse complement strand
ACGGATTCACCGAGGCCAAGATGGCTTGGACCGAATGCCCGTCTCCCGCGCACCAGCCGGCCAGCGGATACCACCTTTGCCCGGACCTGGGCATCGTCGAGGTGATCGATCCTGACACCGGCCGTGTGCTGCCGCCGGGCGAATCGGGAGAGATCGTGTTCACCCCGCTGGACGCGCGCGGCACGGTTGTGCTGCGCTATCGCACCGGCGATTTCATCGACGGCGGTCTCGTCCACGAACCCTGCCCTTACTGTCGCCGCCTGTTGCCAAGGCTCGTGGGCAACATCTCGCGGCGCTCGGAAGTGCGCTCCATGCGGCTCGACAAGATCAAGGGCACCCTCGTCGATTTCAACGAGCTCGAACACGCCCTCGATGATGCGCCCCATCTCGGCGCCTGGCAGATCGAGCTGCGCAAGCTTCATGACGATCCGCTCGATGTCGATGAACTTGTCCTCCACGTTCACGCGCCGGATCAATCGGATCAGACGGCGCTCTCACACGAGCTGGCCAACCGGATCAACGCGGCCTGCGAGCTGCAGCCCAATCGCATCCTGTTCCACACCGCCGCGGAGATGCGCGCGCTCCAGGGCGTGGGCAGTCAGTTGAAGGAACTGCGGCTGGTGGATCATCGCCCCGCGGAGTCACCAACCCCGCCGGCGCCGGCACCCGTCGGCAGCGATCCAACTGCCCAATCCCATCCCGAACCCGAAAGGGCGGTCTCATGAAATCCGACACCACCCGCCGCCTGGTCATCGTAGATGGCGTGCGCACGCCCTTCTGCAAGGCCGGCACCTCGTTCGTCGACCTGCCGGCCGATGAACTGGGCCGGGCGGCCGTCGACGGGCTGCTCACCCGGACCGGGATTGATCCGGACCTCATCGATGAGGTCATACTCGGCTGTGTCTGCCAGCCGGCCGAGGCGAGCAACATCGCCCGCGTGATCGCCCTCCGGTCGGGCATCCCCGAACGCGTGCCCGCAGTCACCGTCCACCGGAATTGTGCCTCGGGGTTCGAGGCGGTCACGCTGGC
>DNDP01000222.1:14922-16107 GCA_003484235.1 Verrucomicrobiales bacterium | reverse complement strand
GATGGACATTGCAGACGACGGCCCGGTGGGCCGGGCTGACCTGGGCGGCCGGGAGGCGCATTGGGTGGAGCCACAACCGGCGCCGGTCCCGGCGCCGGCTGCCCGCGATCCGGCCCGCCCTGCGGACCCGACTGGGGACCGGGCTGCGGCTGCGCGTTCGGTTGCGGACCGCCCTGCCCCGGATTGCCCGGCGGCGTGGCGCGCACTTCCAGCAGGTCGGCAAGGCTTTCCAGCCGGTTCTGCCCGCGTGACTGCACGATCGCCTTCGCGATCTCTGCAGTGATGCCCTGGATATTCGCCAGATCCTGTTCGTCGGCTTCCTGCACGTTGATCCGGCTGTCACCGGCGGCATTGACGTCGCGCACCGAGGAATCGACGGTCAGCCAAGCCGACCATCCGGCATCGAGCCGTCCATCGGCGTTGTCTGCGGGCGGCACGTCCTCGCCGTCGTTCTCTTCGGGATCGAGCAGCCCGTTCTGGTTGGCATCCTCGCCGAGGAACAGTTCGCGAGGGAGGCCCCGGACCATCAACGCCTCGCGGAGCGTGCGGAGCGGCGCGTTGCGCGGCAGATAGGGAGGCTGCATCGCCAGGTATTCATCGGTCTCGGCACCGCCCTGGGTCACGTTGCTGTCGCGGTCGCGGTAGTCGATGATCGCCGCCGCCACTTCCGGCCGTAGATCCTTGATCCGGCCCAGTTCCTCGGCAGAGGCGTAGTTGAGGTTCAGCCGGCTTTCCTCGTCGGCAATTCCATAGATGATCTCGCCGAAACCTTCACCCTGCTTAATCACCCGGAACACGCCGCGCCCCAGGGAAACGTCGCGGAATTCCGCCGGGCTGTCGTAGAGCGCGCCGGTGTGGTTCTGCCGGTCGCCACGCCGTTGCCGGGCATCCAGGAACAGCAGTGCCTTGGCCTTCTCGACGCCGGCCAGCGCAAGGTAGTGCGCCTGCAGACGGTCACCTTGGTTCTTGGCGGTCCGCAGGTCGAGATGCGCACCGTGCAGCACGCTGACCACGACCACCGCGAGGATGGCCACGCACCAGAGCAAGCCAACCAGGATGGAGCCGTTGCGCGTCATGCTCAATTGCCCTCCTGTGTTGTGACGCCGCTCTGGCCGGTCGCCGTGTCCCCGCCGATGGACGAGTTGGCGAGCGACGCGAGCTCGAGCCGCACGATGGCTTCCATGA
>DNDP01000222.1:5084-14734 GCA_003484235.1 Verrucomicrobiales bacterium | reverse complement strand
GGCGGGCGCCCCCCCCCGCCCCCCCCCACGATTGCGGGTCCGGCCGACGTCCACCGTCAGGCGGATGCGTACGGCTTCGGGCATTCCGTATTCGTTGCTGGCCAGAAAGGTCGGATCCTGGTTCGCCGTCGAACCATCCGCATCGCCCCATTCCTCGAACCACTCGAACCCGTCATAGTAGCCGATCGCCAGTCCGAGCACTCCCGGCAGGATCTCCTCCCGGCTTCCGCCCGTGAGGGGTTCGTCGTCGGGCGTCGGATCCCGCCGGCGCCAGAGGCTGTAACTGCCGGTCTCGGGGTCCTGATCGAGGAAGTAGCTCACTTCGCAGAAATCACCCTCGTGAGGATTTCGGGGGGTGTAGTTGTGGGTGGCGAAGTCGAGATTGCCGGCCTCGATCTCACCCAATGCCCGGCGCATGCCGACAAACTCGAAGTCACGCGAAAGGGGCGTCGCAGCGCGCAGGTCGGCGGTCATCCTCGCCAAGGCCACGCGCGCGCCCTGCATCGCATCGGACCGGCTCTCGATCATCTTCTGCGAGGCGATGCCCGCCTGCAGGCAGACGTAACCCGCCACGAGCACGATCGAGGCTATCGCAGAACTGATCACCAGTTCGATCAGCGTGAAGCCACGGTGGGCGCCCCGCAGTTCAGGCCGATTCAACGTGCCCTCCTTTCGTTTTTCCGATCGCCGTCCTGCCGCTCTTCAGGACGCTCGGACTCCGGGATCAGGTCGATGGGCGGATCGAACAGCATCGTCCTGAGCTCAAAGAGATGGCTCTCGCTGGGTATGTGCTCTACGCGCACCACGACGTCGAACAGGCCGCGGATTTCCGTCTCGGTGACTTCCTGCCGCCAGCGGTAACTGGAAAGATCGCCCGTCATCTCGCCCTCGTCCGTTCCCTCGACGACGAAGCCGTCCGCGCGCAGGGCCTCAATCCGGCCGGCCGCGATCAACGAAGCCGTGCTTTGGCGTTCCGATTCCTTGCTCGCCACCAGCCCGGTCGTGAAACCCCGCGTCAGTCCGACCAGCGCAACGCCGAGGATCGCGACGGCGCACATCACCTCGATCAGGGAGAATCCGGCCGCGCGCTTCATTCGGCCCTCCGCCGTTCGAGTTCGACCGCCTGCACCCGGGCGGTGATCGGATTGAGGCGCAACGCGAGGCCGAACCCTTGGCGGTCGCGCAGATGCAGCTCCCCCCCGTCGGCGGTGCCATCCGGGAAAAAACGGATCACGGTGCCGCCGGGGTTCGCCACTGCATCCTGAGGCGCGGTCGGAGTGAACTGATCCGCCTCTGCTTCGACCATCGCGCCCCCGGCTTCGGGCGGACGATACTCGATGGTGACGCGCTCGTTGAGCCCGCCCCGGGCTCCGGGAACGTCCCGGACCAGCGAAAAACCGCTGCCTTCATCCAAACTGCGTGCGAACCGTTCCACGCGGTACTCCCGGCGTTCAGAATCGATCACGAACCGGTGCTGCTGGTTCACCGTGATGCTCTGGCTGTGGGCCAGGCTGAGGCCGCGCACCAGCTCCCGCGAGGTGGACCGCAGCAGTTCGCCTTCAAGCGTCCCCCGCATTTCCGGAATGATCATCGCCGTCAGCACCGCCATCAGTACAAGCACCACCACAAGTTCGATCAGGGTGAACCCGGAGGCGCGCTGTTGATGGGGTATGCGGAGGCGCATGGTCATTGCCAGTTGCCGATGTCGGAGGCCTCGCCCTCTCCGCCATCGGCCTTGTCGGCGCCGCGCGACCAGAGATCGAAGGCCCCGGCGCCGTGCGTGCCGGGATTGCGGTATTGAAACGGCACGCCCCACGGATCCGGACGCAGCACCTTGATGTAGGGCCCGCGCCAGTTGTCCTTGTCGGCCGACGGGGCGGTCACCAGCGCCTGGAGGCCCTCCTCGGTGGTGGGATGCCGGTCCAGATGGATGTAGAACCGTTCGAGGGCGGATTCGAGTTCGGCGATGTTCGATTTCGCCGTGCTGATCTTCGCGTCGGTGGTGGTCCCGCGGAACTGGGGAATGATCGTCGCGGCCAGCACACCGAGGATCACGACGACGACCATGATCTCGATGAGGGTGAAGGCGGCCAAGGATTTGGGGTGGGGTCTCAGTTTCATGGCAGGATTGGTGGGTGCGGAAAATTCAACGGATGGCCTGGCTCATCTTGAAGATCGGGAGAAGGATGGCGATGACCATGAAGCCGACGATCGCGCCGACGACCAGGATCAACGCCGGTGCCAGCAGGGAGATCAGGGTCTTTGTCTGGGCGCGCATCCGGCGTTCTTCAATGTGCGCGACCTGCAGCAGCATGTCGTCGAGCCGGCCGGTCTCCTCGCCCACGTTGATCATCTGGGTGACGGTGCGGGGAAAAACACCCAGCTTGCGGAGAGGACCGGCCAATGAATCGCCGCCGCGGGTTTCCTCGGCCACCCGCGCCACGACGCTGGCGAGCACGAGGTTGCCGATGGTGTCCTCCACGATCTTCAGAGCCGGCAGGAGGGAAACGCCGGCCTTGAGCAACGTGCCCAGCGTGCGGGCGAACCTGCTGAGCGCCGATGAATAGAAGACCCCGCCCATCACCGGAAGCTTCAGTTTGAACTGGTCCCGGTTCCTCGCGCCTTCGGGAGTCTTGAGGTAGATGAACAGTCCGTAGCCCGCGCCGGCCATCAGCAGCAGCATCAGCCACCAGTAGCCCTGAATGAATTCGCTGGTGCCCAGCAGCACGCGGGTCGGGAGCGGCAGGGTGTCGAGCATCTCCTGCAGCATGCTGAACAGCTTGGGCAGGACCACGGTCAGCAGCACCACCACCGTCAACACGCCGAAGGCCAGGACGAAACAGGGGTAGGCGATGGCGGCGGCCACCTCTCCACGCACTTCGTCTTCGTGTTCGAGCAGAGCGGCCAGATCGAGCAGCACCTTGTCCAAGGCGCCCGCCTCTTCGCCGACGCGGACCATGCTCACATAGAGACGGCCAAATTGACGGGGATGCTCCGCAAGTGCGGCCGAAAGCGACGCCCCCAGGCGCACGGACTCCGAAAGTCCGCGAATCAGCTCCTTGAGCGCCGGGTTCTCCTCCTCCTCGGCGAGGCTGTCCAGCGCCTGGGGAATGGGAATGGTGGCCTGCAGCAAGGTGGCCAGTTCGCGGGTGACGGCGGTAATCTCCTTGCGGCGAACCTTTGGTCCGATCCGAAAACGGCTTGGTGACGTCGTGACCGTCGCGCTTGCGCCGCCACCGGAGCGGGAAGCGGTCGTGCTCGACTGCTCGACAATGTCCGAGGGGTACAGCCCCTTCGCGCCCAGCAGCTGGAGTGCAATCTTGCGGTCGGCCGCCTCGATGACGCCGGACACCGTACTGCCGTTCAGCTCGACGGCCTGATAACGGAACTGGGTCATTCTTCAGAATCTCCCGCGGCGACCCGCAGGACCTCCTCCAAGGAAGTGATGCCGGCGGCGGCCTTGGCCAGGGCATCCTGCTGGAGCGTCTTCATGTTGCGATGGGCTGCCGCCTTGATCTCGGAACTGGACCGGCGCTGCACGATCAGGTCGCGGAGCTCGCTACGAATGGCAAGCAGTTCGAAGATTCCAATCCGGCCCCGGTAGCCGATGCTCCGGCACTCTTCGCAGCCGGCGCCGTGAAAATAGGTCCGTTCCAGATGCTGGGAACCCAGCACGGTGAGCTTGTCGAGCATGCCGGGAGGAATCTCCCACTCAGTCCGGCAGCTCTCGCAGATGCGCCGGAGCAGCCGCTGGGCAAGCACCCCCTCCAGCGACGACGAGATCAGAAACGCCTCGACCCCCATGTCCAGCAGACGGGTGATCGCACCCGCACTGTCATTCGTATGGAGCGTGCTGAACACCTGGTGACCGGTGAGGGCCGCCCGGATGGCGATCTCGGCCGTTTCAAAATCCCGGATCTCGCCCACCATGACGACGTCCGGATCCTGCCGCAAAATGGCCCGCAGTCCCGTCGCAAAGGTAAATCCGCGGGTGGGTCGGACCGGGATCTGGGCGACTCCCGCCAGCTCGTATTCGACGGGGTCCTCGATGGTCAGGATTTTCTTTTCGGGCGCGTAGATTCCACTGAGCACCGAGTAGAGGGTGGTGGTCTTGCCGCTGCCGGTGGGCCCGGTGGCCAGAAAGAGTCCGTGTGGCTTGTCCACCAGCCGGGAAAGGACTTTGGCCCGCTCGGCGTCCAAACCCAGTTCCTGCGGGGTCTGCACGCGGTTGCCCTTTTCCAACAGGCGCAGGACCATGCTCTCGCCGTAGATGGTCGGCATCGTGCCCACCCGGATGTCCACCCGGACACCGCGGTTGTGAATCTGGATGTGCCCATCCTGAGGCATGAAGCGCTCGGCGATGTTCATGTCCGCCATGATCTTGATGCGGGAGATCAACGCGGCATGCAGCTGCCTGGGCGGCGGCGGCTTCTCCTGCAGCAGTCCGTCCACACGGTATTTGATCTGGAGGGCCTTCTCAAATGGGATGATGTGGATGTCGCTGGCCCGCTCCTGCAGCGCGGTGGAAATGATGACATTGACGAGGTTGACCACGGTCGGCTCGTTGGCCATGACCTCGATGTCATGGAGGTTGCCGGCATCGGCGCTCCCTTCCTTGTTCGAGCCCAGATTCTCGATCACCTGCTCGACGGTCACCCGGTAACACTCTGAGATTCCCTCAAGTATCTGCTGCTCAGGGTAGACGACTTCCTCCACCTCAAGACCTGTCAGCAGCCGGATGTCTTCCACGATCCGGCCTTCGCCCGGCCGGGCGGTGGCGATCCTCAGCGATCCGTTTCGCGTACCCAGCGGCAAGACCCGGTTCGCACGAACGAACTCGGACGGAAGGAGTTTGATGACTTCGGGAGGGATTCCCGTGCGATCCAACGATTCCGGCTGAGGCCGGCCGTTCGCCGACTTCCGCAGTCCCTGTGAAGATGACGGAGGCGTCTGCGAAACGTTCAGTTTCGCACTCCCCTCCGGCAAGCCTTCGTCAACCTGTGTCCTTCCTTCCATGGCAAAGGGATATGTCAGTCAAACGGTCCTCACGGCTCGATGGAACAGAGGTTGAAAACCGATCCGGTGAAAAAGTTCAAACTTATTCCAAACTTTTACATTTACGGTGCCCGGCCGCCGACCACGCCCGTCAGATCGCACAACGCTTCGGCGGGTGCACATGGGACAAGGCCGGACACGAATCGTTTCACGATTTTCCCTCCACGTGCACGTGTGCCGCTCGGGTCTTGACGGCCGCGACCACCGCCAAAACGTCCATTCCCGCCGGCGAACTCCCGGCCGGCCTGTCCCTTTTCCACTCGTATTTCGCATTGGGTTGAAGACCATACCTCGCACCGATGAGCCATCCTTCCGACCGTGAAGTAGAGCTTTTCAATGCCGCGCTGCAGCTTCCGGCCGGAGAACGTCCGGCATTTCTGCTGGCCGAATGCCGGGGTGATGCCGGGCTGCAACACCGGATTGAAACACTCCTGGAGGCCCACCAAGTGGCGGGGAATTTCATGGAGGGCACTTCGCCCGTCGATACCGCAGCCGGGATTGCACGCCACCGAGAGGCGCCGACCGGTGGGCCGCCCGATTTCATCGCCGAGAAGCCCGGTGATCGAATTGGCCGCTACAAGCTGCTGGAAAAGCTCGGCGAAGGCGGGTGGGGAGTCGTCTATGTGGCCGAACAGGTCGAGCCGGTCCGCCGTCGGGTGGCATTGAAGATCATCAAACCGGGCATGGACAGCCGCAGCGTCATCGCCCGATTCGAGGCGGAGCGACAGGCGCTGGCGCTGATGGATCATCCAGGCATCGCGCGCGTCTACGACGCCGGCACCACCGAAACCGGCCGGCCTTTCTTCATCATGGAACTGGTGCGCGGGATGAAGATCACCCGTTTCTGCGATGAGAACCGGCTGAATCCCCGGGAGCGGCTGCACCTGTTCGAACAGGTCTGTCACGCCGTCCAGCACGCCCACCAGAAGGGCATCATCCACCGCGATCTCAAGCCTTCCAACATTCTGGTGACGATCAGCCATCCCGACTCCCCCGGCATTCCCAAGGTGATCGATTTCGGCATCGCCAAGGCCACGCAGGGACGTTTGACCAACAAGACGGTGTTCACCGCCTTCGAACAGTTCATCGGCACGCCCGCCTATATGAGTCCCGAGCAGGCGGTCATGACCAGCCTCGAAGTGGACACCCGCAGCGACATCTACAGTCTGGGCGTCCTCCTCTATGAGCTGTTGACCGGGCAGCCCCCATTCGACCAGCAGGAACTGCTGGAAGCCGGGCTCGACGCCATGCGCCAGGTAATCCGCGAAAGGGATCCAGTCCGGCCTTCCACCCGCCTGAGCAGGATGAATCAGGGAGACCTGACGGACGTGGCCCGCTTCAGGCAATCGGATCCGCCCAGGTTGATCCATGCAATCCGCGGGGATCTCGATTGGATCGTGATGAAGTGCCTGCAAAAGGACCGGGCCCGTCGCTACGAGACCGCCAACGGTCTGGCGATGGATGTCGCCCGGTTCTTGAAGAACGAACCGGTGCTGGCCCGTCCCGACAGTCGAGGATACCGCGCGGCGAAGTTTGTGCGCCGACACCGGAGCTTCGTCACGTTTGCGGCACTGATCTTCCTGGCGCTGGCCGGCGGGCTGTTGGGCACCATCACACAGGCCCGTCGGGCGACCCGGCACGCGGTGCGGGCCGACAACGAGGCCCGGGCCGCCGAAAAACAGCGCGACTTCGCCCTGCGCCAGCTATCGCGGGCCGAGGCGCTGAACGATCTCAACACCTTTCTGCTCTCCGACGCCGCGCCGTCCGGCAATCCGTTCACCGTGGGCGAACTGCTCGCGCAGGCGGAGCAGCTCTCGGTCACCTCGACCAGCGATGCCGTGGAAAACCGGGTGGAGATCCTTGTCTCGCTCGGCCGCCAGTACGAAATCATGGACCAGCACGGGAAAGCGCGCGAAGTGCTGGGCAAGGCTTACGAGCTTTCGCGCCCCCTGTCTGAACCGTCGATCCGGGCCAAGGCGGCGGCGGCCCTGGCCAGCGCCGTGGCGCTGGGCGGCGAGTTTCAAAGGGGCGAATCGTTGGTCCGCGAGGCATTGGCCGAACTCCCGGACGAACCGCAGTACGCCATTCATCGCGTCTTCTGCCTGCTGCACGCCGGCCGCGTGGCACGAGAAGGAGGCGATTCGAGCCGGGGACTTGAACATGTGCTCGAGGGACAGCGGATCCTCGTCGCATCCGGACAGGGATCGGCCCTGCTGCAGTTGATCGTGGCCGGCGAGGTGGCTGAGGCCTATCGGATGGACGGGCGCAACCGGGAGGCGGATCTGGCGTTTGCGGCGGCATTCGCCCGGTTGACGGCGCTGGGCCGGGAGAACACCGAACGCGCGGGCACCTTCCTCAACAACTGGGGCCTGGTGCTTCACGCCCTGGGAAGGCCGCTTGAAGCGGAACGGCATTTTCGCCGCGCCATCGCCATCAGCAGCGCCGACGGAACCGAGGAGCAGGTGTCGCCGATGCTGCTGAACAATCTCGCCCGGGAACTGGCCGACCTGCACCGATTGGACGAAGCGGCCGACTACGCCGAGCGGGCTTACGCCCGCGCCCAGCAGCTCGGCAGCGAGATTGTCATCAACCAGTCGCTCAGCGTGCGGACCGCCGTTTATCGTGAACAGGGCCGGCTCGATCTCGCCGCGCAGACTCTGGCCGAGTTGGAGCTGCGCTGGAACCGGCAGCTGCCTCCGGGTCACATCGCCTTCGCCGCCATGGCGTCCCACCAGGCCCAGCTCGCGCTGGCCCGCGGGGACCTCCCCGCCGCGCTGGCCGCGGCCGACCGTGCGGTGAGCCTTGCGACGACCAACCAGGTAAGCCACGAGGCGCTGCCGGCCATGCTGATACCCCGGGCAAATATCCGTCTGCGCGCGGGCGATTTCGGCGGTGCACTTGCGGACGCCGACGGTGCCATCGCGATGGAGCAGGAGGCTGCGGGTCCCGGCGCATGGTCCCGTTGGGTCGGACGGGCCCAGTTGATTCGCGGTCGTCTCTACATTGCACAAGACCAGACGGAACCGGCGCGCCTTGCTTTCGCCGCGGCGCTGGCGCATCTGCGGCCAACCGTTGGCGCGGAGCATCCCGAAACCCGGGAAGCAGCCACCGCGATCGCCCAATAGACGGGCCGTTGTAAGGAAATCTGCTCGCCGAAGGAGGCCGGCATCTTCTCGAACGCCGGTCCGGACCAAGTTTCCGTTTTTGACAAGCAGGTCCCGGCTGGCGAGCGTTTGGGCCGGCAGTTTACGAAGACCGACCATGAACGACGCGACACGCCTTTTGGAAGCGATCGAGGCCGGTGAACCCGGCGCCGCCGAGAGGCTTTTGCCGCTCGTGTATGAGGAGCTGAGGAAACTCGCCGCCAGCCGGATGGCGCGGGAAGCTGCCGGCCACACCCTGCAGCCGACCGCGCTTGTGCACGAGGCGTGGCTCCGTTTGGTCGGCGATGGAAGCGCCCGGTTTCAGAATCGCAGCCACTTCTTCGGTGCAGCTGCGGAGGCGATGCGCCGGATCTTGATCGATCGTGCCCGCCAGAAGCGCGCGCTGCGTCATGGTGGCGGCCAGCAGAGGTTGGACATACAGGAGGTGGATCTGGCGGCTCCGGGTCCGGACGACCAGTTGCTGCAGGTAAACGAGGCGCTCGAACAGCTCGCCGCCGAACGGCCCCTGGAGGCCCAGATCGTCAAGCTGCGTTACTTCGTGGGAATGACCAACGAAGAGGCCGCCCACGCTCTCAACCTCTCCCCGCGCACCGCCAAGTACTACTGGACCCACGCCCGCGCCTGGCTTTATCACGCGATCACGTCCACCAACGCGAATCCCGGCACCGCTCCCAAATCGTCCGGCAGCCCCAAGGAATACTGAGGTCCGCCTCAACGTGATCGGCGCAACGCCCTCATTCGCCCCGTTCCCAGGCAGGTCAGTTCAAGGACGAAGCCCCCCACTTCGGCTGGAAAAATTCTTTGTCCCTTCCTCCGTGTGATTCCGCATTGGTGAACGGTGGAAGAATCGGCCGGCAGCAGTTCATGCCCTGCCGCAAGGCTTGAAGAAGGCGGCAAGTGTCAGTGCCCCGGTGCCGGGATTCCACCAAAGGCAGCTCAAACGCTCAACAAGATGAACTTCGCCCATTCACTTCACCGGGATCGACGGCACTGCGCGGCCGGCGTCGCACGAGCGGCGCTGGCATACGCGGCCCTCGTGCTGGGTCTCGTCAGCGGCACGGCCGGCATTCCCGAACCGAGTCTGGTCTGGTACGGCAAGGTCCTTACCGTCACCGGCGGCAACACCGTCCGGCTCACCACGGGAACCCTCACCTGGCGGATCGAACCGGCCGGTGGCGGCGCGCCCTGGACGGTCTCGACGACGCTGACGAACATCAACGACCAGTTCAGCTATGTGGTCCAGATTCCCTGCGAGAGCCCTGAACCGGGAGTCAACGATGCGCCGGGTGTCGTCGTGCTCAAGAGCCCTCCGAGCGGATATGGCCGCGTCACGGTCACGCTCGACGGACAGCCGCTGAACATCAGCTCCGCACCCACCACGTTTTCCCCGACGCTGACGGACCGCGGTCAACCCGAACGCATCGATCTGAC
>DNDP01000222.1:3678-4868 GCA_003484235.1 Verrucomicrobiales bacterium | reverse complement strand
GACGGACCGCGGTCGACCCGAACGCATTGATCTGACGCTGGGCGCGGTGCCGCCGGACTCCGACGGGGACGGCATGTCGGACGCCTGGGAGGAACTCTATTTCGGCCCGGCCGGTGCCAACCCGAACGACGACGACGACGGGGACGGCTTGAGCAATCTGCGCGAGTATCGGGCCGGCACGCATCCCAAAGACGCCCAGTCGGTGTTCGAGGTGGTCGAGGTTACGCCGGTGCAGAACGGAGTGCGACTGCGCTGGTCCAGTGTCGCAGGCAAGACCTATCGCGTTCGCCGGTCATCCACCCTGCTGGCCGATCCGGCCACCTACGCGGTGCTGCAGGCGAACCTTGCCGCCACTCCCCCGTTGAACGAGCTGACCGACACTTCGGTGACCGGTGGCACAACCTTCTTCTACCTGATCGAGGTGCAACCGTGATTCCCCCAGTCTCCATGAAACGCCTTCTCCGTATCTTCCTGCCGGCCCTTGCATTCGTCGCCGGAACGGGTATTGCCGCCGCCCAGTGGGTGCAACGCACCTACTCGCTTCAGCCCGGATGGAATGCCGTCTTTCTCGATGTGCTTCCCGAACCGGCCGAGTGCGATCTCCTCTTCGCCGGTCTCCCCGTGGAAAGCGTCTGGGACTTCAACCCCTCCGTTGACTCGCCCCAGTTTGTCCAGGATCCCTCGACGCTCATCCCCGGCGCCCCGGGCTGGCTGACCTGGTTCCCGCCGGCCAGTCCAAGTGCAGGCGTGGGCAACCTCTTCATCCTCCGTGATGCGCGTCCTTATCTGATCAAGCTCGCCGAGGGTGCCGCTCCGGTGAACTGGACGGTGACCGGCCGGCCGTCGCTGCGGAAGCTCACGTGGCGCCCCGGCGGCGTGAACTTCGTTGGGTTCCGGGCCGGCGACACCGGCCCAACCTTTCAATCTCTGTTTGCCGGTGAAGCCGGTCTGGTCGGTCAGCCGGTCTATACCCTGACCGCCGGAGGCGCCTGGCAACAGCTGGCCAATCTCGCCACCGCCCGTCCGGAGTCCGGCAGGGCCTATTGGGTCCGTTGCGCCTCTCCGGCCCAGCGCACCGCCACCTTCGAGGTCGATGCCGGCTCCCGCGCGGGGCTTGAGTTCTCCGGCCCTACCAGCGAGCTGACTCTGCGCCTGCGCAATACCAGCACGGGTGCGCGCTCCCTTTCCCT
>DNDP01000222.1:0-3488 GCA_003484235.1 Verrucomicrobiales bacterium | reverse complement strand
GGGTGCGCGCTCCCTTTCCCTCCGGCTGCTCCCCTCGGCCAATCCGCCCGCCGGTCAACCGCCGCTGGCCGGCTTGATTCCGCTCGAATACTGGCGGGCCGATCATGCTGCCGCGCAGTTTGATTGGTTGCCCTTGCCGGCGAGTCTTTCGTTTCCCCCACTGGCCGCCGGCGCCGAACAACTGGTCCGCCTGGGCGTGCGACGACCCGACACTTCGAGCCTGCCCGCCGGTGCCCAATACCAGGGTCTGCTTGAGGTGACCGATGACCTGGGCACCCGCTGGCAGGTGCCGGTGAGTGCGGACGCTTCGGCCACTGCTGTGGCTGCGGGTCCGCAGTTGAACAATGGCTCGTCGGTCTCACCCCGCGCGGGTCTATGGGTCGGTTCGGCGGTGATTGATGCGGTCTCCCAGCCGGCTCATCCGGGGGATCCGAACCTGACCCGGCCCGCTGGCGGTGACTTCACCTTCCGTCTGTTGGTCCACGTGGATGCGGGGGGGAACGCCCGGCTGCTGCAACGGGCCTTTCTGGTGCGCAAACCGCCGGTGATGGTTCCCGATCCGGCGAACCCGGGCTTCAACATCATCGGAGAACCCGCCCGCACGGTGGTGCTGACCGATGAATCGTTCCTCTCGCCGGTGATCGGCAACGGTGAAGTCGTTGGCCGGCGGATCAGTTCGGCGGCGTTTGGATTCAGCCAGCCGGTCCTCTTCTCCGGCGGTCCGTTTGGCGCGGGCACGCTCGGAGGCACGGTGACTGTGGGATTCGACGATCCGTTGAACCCCTTCAAGCACGTTTATCATCCCGACCACGACAATCTCGACGAACGGTTCGAGCAGACGCTGCCGGAGGGAAGGGAAAGCTTCACCGTCAGCCGCGACATCACGCTCGAGTTCACCCCCACCGATCCGCTCGGCCTCAATTCGCCCGGCTGGGGCAGCAGCGAAGTCGGCGGTCACTACCGCGAACTGATCACCGGTCTGCACCGGCGGCCGATCCGGATCGCCGGCACCTTCCAGCTCATCCGCGTGGCGGAGGCAGCCGCACTCAATGACGGTCAGGGGCCAACCGTGGCGCAGGCCGGAAATCGTTGACGCAACCCAGGAGGAATCCATCTGTGAAAAGGTATCGAATTCAACTGCTGTTCGGAGTGGCGGCGTTGGCGCTGGCGCTGGCTCCGTCGGTCCGCGCGCAGGTCACGCCGCTGTGGGACATTCATTTCGGCGTCAATCAGCCCGCGGCCCTGGTCCGGGGAAGCTTCTACAACAACACCAACCTGTTCGGCTCGGTCGCGCAGGTCACCCAGACTCCGACCATCAACTTCCTGTGGGGCGCGGGCTCGCCCGGGCCCGGGGTGTTTGCGAACCAGTTCTCCGCGCGTTTCACCGGCACCATCGTGCCGCCGCAGATCGGCAACTACACCTTCGCGGCGATCACCGATGACGGCGTCCGCGTCTACCTCGACGATGTGCTGATTATCAACGCGTGGTTCGACCAGGGCCCGACCCGTCGGGCAAGCGCGCCGCAGTTCCTTCAGGGAGGGACGGTTTACAACATCCGGGTGGAGTATTACGAGAACACCGGCGACGCCACGCTCCAGCTGTTCTGGTCGGCTCCGGGCTTCAGCGAACGGCTGGTGACCTTCCAGAGTTCCCCCGACGGCACGGAGGCGCGGTTTGGATCCCAGATCGCGGCGCTGGGGAACGGCCGCATCGCGGTCAGCGCACCGGAGAACGACATACTGCGCAGCTTCGTCTTCAACACCTACTATCGGGACGCGGGTTCGGCGTTCATCTACGACGTCAACGGTCAGTCTCCAGGATTCTATTCCGCGCCGGGGAGCGACCTGCGCCGGCGGTTCGGCGAATCGCTCGCCGCCTTTCCCGATGGGCGACTCCTCGTGGGCACGTTCGATTCGGCCACCAACAATGTCGGCACCGTCTTCAACTACGTCGGTTCGGTGCACCTCCACGATGCCAACGGTGCTCTGCTGCGGACCTGGCCGAACCCCGAGGGACCGACGAGCCAGAACACCCTCTTCGGCTACCGGCTGGCCACGCTGAGCAACGACCGGTTCGCCGCCACGCTCTCCTCCGGGTTTGGCAAGGTGATGATCTTCGACGCCGGTGCGGTGGGCAATCCGCTCGTGGTCATCACCAATCCCACGCCCGTCCACGGTGAACAGTTCGGCCAGTCGGTCGCCGCATTCGGCGCGAACCGCCTGTTGATCGGCGACCACACTGATTCCGTCGTCGCGGGCCGGCGGGGCAGCGTGATGATCTACGATTTGAATGGCACCCGGCTGAACACCATCCCCAGCCCGACCACCGCCGATCCGTGGACAGATGCCGACACGCTGGGCTCCGCCATCGTGGCGGTGGACCAGAACCGGTTTCTCGTGTCCGCTCCGAATGCCAAGGTTCGCTATCTGGCGGGCGGGCAGCTGACCACGAATCATTTCGCGGGCGCGGTTTACATGTACGACAGCGCGGGGGCGTTGTTGAAGACCTTTATCGCCCCTGACGTCGCGCGTTCGCAGTACTTCGGCACCTCGCTCGCCATGCTTGGACCCGGACGGATCCTGATTGGCTGCGCCAGTGAACGGGTCAACGGCATCTCTGCCGGCCGGGTCCACATCTACAATCTCGACGGCCTTCATCTGGAGAGCGTCGACAATCCGGCACCGGCGGATTTCGACCGCTTCGGTCATGTCGTGGCGGCCATCGACGAACGACGATTTGTGGTGGGTGCGCCCAATGACAAGACGCGGAAGAACGATGCCGGCAGCATCTACGCCTACGACGCGCCGATTCCCGAGGTGGAACTCGGGTCACGAATCAACCCGCCGAACGGCGTGGACGCGTCGGGCACATTTCCATCCCAGGGTCCGGCAATCACTCCGGCCGGTGCCGCATTCTGGCATGTCCCGTCGGGAAGGCTCTTCGCCGTCAAGCCGGGCGGCATCCGGGTATCGTGGCCGCTGGTAAACAGCCAGACCTACAACTGGGAGGGCTCCGTCATCTGGCCGACGAATCAGAGCCGTTACCAGGTCCACGTGGCGGGTCAGGCGCCGGTAGATCTCGGCGGCGCCGGTCAGTTCACGGATGTCGTGCTGCAGGCGACGACGACTGATGCGAACGCCAGCGAGGCGAGCCAGCAGCGGCGGTTCTCAGCCACGACGCCCGGTCAGAGCCTGGTGATGCTTTCGTCAGGGTCACCCGCCAGCAACCCGATCCGTTTCCAGCTGATCAAATCGATTCTGTGGAACGATCCGGCGCATCTGCACGACAACGCGCCGGCGACCATCGGCTCACCGATCGTCGATCCGGGCAACTATCTGGATCCCGCTGCCGGTCCGCCGCAGATCGTCCTTTCCGCCGCCGTGTTCGCACCGCCGCCGGTGTTCGATCCGGCGACGCGCATCGGCACCATTATTCCGGTGAATCGAGATGATCCCGGCAGAACGGACGACGATCCGGTGGTCGCCTA
>DNDP01000119.1:4276-4431 GCA_003484235.1 Verrucomicrobiales bacterium | reverse complement strand
GGGTTGTCCTTGTTGGAACCGCTGGCGGTGATGATCGAACGGACGAACTGGTCGTACGGCCGGTTGGCCGCGACCTCGTCGCGAATCCAGTTGCGGAACAGCTCCGCGCCCTCGACGCCGAGGAACTTGCGGTTCACCTGCAGCAGGTCGGCCCA
>DNDP01000119.1:1399-4013 GCA_003484235.1 Verrucomicrobiales bacterium | reverse complement strand
TCACCTGCAGCAGGTCGGCCCATTTGTTGGCCCAGTGGTCGATGAATTCCGGACTGTTCAACAGACGCTCAATCAACGCATCGCGCTTGCTCCGTTGATCGCGCGGGTTCTCCAGAAACTCGCGGACCTCCTTTGCGGTCGGCGGCAGGCCGGTGAGGTCGAGCGACACGCGCCGGATGAATTCCGCGTCGGTGCAAAGGTCGCTCGGCAGAATCTTCATCCGCTGCCATTTGGCAGCCACGAGTTCGTCGATCCGGTTGTTCACCGGCGGTTCAACCCACGCAAAACCCGCGCGATCACCCATGACGGTCAAGGTCGTCGCGGCGTAGTTGCCCTCGTAGCGGGCAAGGATCGGCGCCTCGCCGCGGCGCAATGTGCTGATCAATCCGCGCTCGTCGGCGGTTGCGACATCGGTGTTGCCGCTCTCGATGAACGCCTCGCTCGTGACGTCGCGCGAAATGCCATCCGCATAGTGGGCGACAATCCGCATCTGCTGCCGCGAACCGATCTGCTGCACTACGGGGTTGGTCGGGAAGACTTCAAGCCGGGTCACCTTCGGGCTGGTCGTAAGCATCGCGCCATCGGCTATCCACCGGCGCATGATCGCGTAATATTCCGAATCCATCGTCGTGCGCTGGCCACCCTCGTGCGGGACGGCGCCGGTCGCCTTGAGCAGCATCAGGCTTTCGTCCGGCGACGCGAGATTCACACGGCGGGCGGCGTGGTCGTCGGCGAGCGCGCGAACATCGAACAACGGATCATAACCGCGCAGCGACAGCTTGAAGCCGTTCTTGCCGTCCTTGGCGCCGTGGCAGGTGCCGGCATTGCAGCCAAGCTTGGACAGCACGGGATTCACGTCGCGGATGAAGTTCGCCTCGAACTCGGTTTTGAAACCGCTCAGATCGACCGGCACGCTGGCGGACTTGCCGTTGAACGTCGCCAGGAGGATGCCTTCACCGGAGCGCTTCGCGGTGAAGCGGCCACGCGGCGAGACTTCGCCCAGGCCTTCACCGACTTCAAACTGCGCGGCGCGGGTGACGTCGACGGTGTCGCCGGACGCGAGGTGCGCCGTGACGAGCAACTGTGCGTGTTCATTGCGGTTGGCCGGTGCGATGCGGTCGGGCTGAATGGTCAACCGCTCGACGGCGGCTTCCCCGGGCAGCACGTCGAGTTGGAGAGTGTCGTCGGGCAGGGGGATCCGGCTCGGGACCGTCTCAACCAACTGCGGCAGTTCGTCGGCGGCGCTGACCGGCGCGGCGGAGAATACGAGGTCCACGGCGCCCGTTTCCGCGTCGATGCCCAGAATGATGCCGGCCCCGGTTCCCGCCGCCAGCCTCCGGCCGTCCGGGCTGAAGCTGACCGCATAGACCGCCGCCGGGACGTCGATCCGATGCAGCAGCTTCACGCCGTCGGTGGTGAACTTCTCGATCGCCCCGCGCTCCTCGGCCGAGTAGCCGCCGCTGGTCTTCTCGTAGGCCTTCAGCAACACCTCCGGAATCGTGGTGTCGTATTTCGCCGCGTAAAGGTGAACGACGCCCTTGCCGTCCAGCGCCGCGCCGGCTGCAAGCGCATCGCCGTCCGGCCGGTAGTCGACGCTGAAGATGCGGCCGGGCAACGGCGGAAACTTGCGGAGCAACGTCGCGTTGTCGCCGATCTTGCGCGCCGCCTGCCGGAAGACCTGGAACACCTGCGGCGCGCCGTCCGAACCGCCGACGAGCACTTCATCGCGGGTCGGATGCCGCGCGACACTCGACAATCCGCCGCGCAACGCGCCGGGCGTGATCGAGGTGATGTTGTCCACGAACCTTTGCGTCGGCACCTCGGTAAGCTTGGCCGTCATGTCACGGCCGACGGAGATCACGTGCGTGCCGTTGGTGGAAAAAACCGTGTCGAGCACCCAGTCCTCGTGGGCCATCTGCTGGAGAATCTGTTTGCCGCTGCGGGCCTCGATGGCGCGCACGGTCTTGTCCGGGAGCCCGAACGAGACATGTTCGCCGTCCGGCGACCAGCTCACGCCATACACCGTGTCGTAGCCGACCGGCACCGACGTCTTCAGCTCACGATTGGCGACGTCCCAAATCTGCACTTCGCCCATGCGCCCCGGCTGACCGCCCGCCGCGGCGAGCAGTTTGCCATCGGGTGAAAAACGGACCGACTGAATCCGCTCGGACAGGCCGATCAACCGCGCCTCGATGCCGGAACCGTCAGCCCGGTGGAGCAAAACCTCATGGAGACCCGCCACGGCGAGCAGTGCGCCATCCGGCGACCAGTCGAGCGAGGTGATGACCGGTGGCCGCGAGTAGACCGGCGGATGCTCGGCGTCGAAGTGTTGTTTTGCATTCGCGGGCGTGTCGTCGATGGCCCCCTCGGCGATCCAACGCTTGATCAGCGCGATCTCGAGTTCGTGCAACGGCGCCTTGCCCCGCGGCATTTCGGCCTCGCCATCGACCGGGGTGATCTGTTGGAGCAGGAAACTCTCGTCCGGCCTGCCGGCGGTGATGGGCGATTCGCCACTTTCGCCCGAGGTGAGCAGCCGCGAGAACTCGGTCATCACGTAGTCGCCCTTGGCCTTGGCCGGCTGATGGCAGCCATTGCTCCAACAGATCACCCCGGT
>DNDP01000119.1:0-1138 GCA_003484235.1 Verrucomicrobiales bacterium | reverse complement strand
AGCTGACCGGCTTGTCGGCGGCGGGCGGTTCAACGGCGGAGAGGGTGAGCGATCCCCAACCGAGGGCGAGGATGGCCTGGAGGACTGATTGGCTGCGGCTCATGAATACATAACGGCGGCTTGCCGGGCTGATCTTTGCTACTGGGCGTTGTGGGAACCTAGCGCAGCCCCTCGACGCCCCGCAAGCCCGCAAGTCAGTTCGATCTTTCCGCAGTCCGTCGCCGCCCGCGCCGCCGAATATGCCCTTTCCCGCCCGTTGCGCCTTCGCTATAACCGGCGGCCCGTCCACATGGATGGGGACGTGATTTTAGGCGAATTACACGAATTGGCGCGAATTCCTGAAACTCAGAGCGGGTCAACCATGAGCAAACTGCTTTACAAAGAAGGGGTGTTCAAGCTCGTGGGCTGCTGCATGGAGATCCATCGGGAGCTGGGCGGCGGCCAGGAAGAAATCATCCACCAGGACGCCATGGAAGTGGAGTTGCAGCGGACCGACATCCCCTTCACCCGGGAGAAGCGCTTCGATGCGGCCTACAAGGGCGTGGTTTTGCCGCACCACCACTTCGCGGACTTTGTCATATGGGACAAGATTCCGTTCGAGGCGAAGGCCAGCACGAAAACTGACCGACGCGCACGTCAAGCAGGTGATGATCTACCTCGCCGTCTCAAAACTCGAACTGGGATTGCTGGTCAACTTCGGCGGCCCGTCGCTCGAATGGAAACGGTTGGTGCTGACCCGCACAAGACACGAACCCCCGGAGAATCTCACGTTGTGAGCACCCGGATTCTTACGCGAATTCAGAAGCTCAGTTGGTCTTGTCCCCAAGTTCGCGTCAATTAGCGAAATTCGCGTAAACCCACATTTGATTTTAACGATGTCCGACATTCCGAAAACCTACGAGCCACAGGCGGTCGAGCCGAAGTGGTATGAGTTCTGGGACCAGCACGGCTGTTTCACCGCCGATCCCGCGCGGGTCAGTGAGAAGCGTCCGGCCTATTCCATCGTCATTCCGCCGCCGAACGTCACCGGCTTGCTGACGCTCGGTCACGTCCTCAACAACACCATCCAGGACATCCTCGCCCGCAAGGCGCGCATGGACGGCAAGGAAGTCCTCTGGCTCCCCGGCACCGACCACGC
>DNDP01000053.1:9797-9962 GCA_003484235.1 Verrucomicrobiales bacterium | reverse complement strand
AGCTGAGGAACGCCCAGTCGCGCCCGACCGCGGGCACCGCAGCAACCGCCGCCGCGGTGTCATGCGAACAGGAGGCGATGACTTCCACCCGGTCAACGTCCTCGTGCTGCAGCCGGGTCTGCTTGACGATTTCCGGCCGAAGCACGCCGAGCCGGGTGCCGCAGG
>DNDP01000053.1:6218-9717 GCA_003484235.1 Verrucomicrobiales bacterium | reverse complement strand
AGCGGCACCGGCGATTCGGTGCCGAGCAGCGACCACGTGCCGGAGCTGAGGAACGCCCAGTCACGCCCGACCGCGGGCACCGCGGCCACCGCCGCCGCAGTATCATGCGAACAGGAAGCGACCACTTCCACGCGGTCGATGTCCTCATGCTGCAACCGGGTCTGCTTCCCGATCTCGGGTCGAAGAACGCCGAGCCGGGTGCCGCAGGGCACGATGGGCGGGAACACCTCCGCAGGAAGGTCGAGCGCGTGCAGCAGTGTCCGCGACCACGACTCGGTCCGGGGATTGTAAAGCTGCGTGGTGCTGGCGCCCGATTGATCAACCTTGGCGGTGCCGGAGAGGAGATAGTTGAAGGCATCGCCGATGGTCAGGAGCTTGTCCGCCTTGCGCAGTCGCCGGCCCGGCTCGGCCGCGAGCTGGAAAAGCGTGTTGATCGGCATGAACTGGATGCCGGTCTCGGCGAAGATGTCCTCCCACGGGATCTTTTTCAGCACCTGATCCACCACCTTGCCGGTCCGGGGATCGCGGTAGTGGTGGGAAGGCGAGAGCACGTTTCCCTTGGCATCGAAAAGCACGTAGTCGAGTCCCCACGAGGAGCAGCTGATGCTGGAGATCGGATCATCCCGTTCCGCAGCCTTGCGCAGGCCGATCATGACCTCCTGAAAAAGATTCTCGATGTCCCAGTGGAGCGAATCCCCCTTTTGGATGGGCGTGTTGAGGAAGCGGTGCAGCTCCTGAACGGAAAGCCGGCCTTTTTCGAGCGTGCCATGAATCAGCCGTCCGCTCTCGGCGCCCAGATCAAGGGCAAGGTAATAGGTCGTCATGGTTTGATGCAGCAGGTGTCCTGTAACTGGTTCAAGATCAAAATGCTCCCGGCTCACCGGTCAACGCCATCCGATGCCTGTGCCCGCGCCGGTCAATTCGGCAGGCACCCGGAATACGACATCTGCCGCGCCCGCAATTTGAGTGCCGCGGTCCGCTCCTACTCCCATGCGCAGAGACCATCCACATGGGCCGCCGAACCGTCGCGCAGCCAGCCGTCAAGCTGGGCCTGATCCTTGAGCTGCTGGCCGCGGCGCCTCGGCACCACCACAAACCGGCATCCGGCCGAACCCAGCGCCGTCATGTCGCCCCAGAGTTTCTCGAATTGTGCCACGGGAAAGACATCTTCCTGACCGTGGCCCCAGCGGCGCTTCACTTCCTTCAGCGTGACGTAGGTTGGCATGCGCCCCGCAAGCTCGCGCACCGCCTGCTGAACCTTCCCGTCGTCCGCCAAGGATGCTCGGTCCAGCTCCATCACGCCGAGAAACCGGTCGATGTTGATCCAGGTGGTCATCGAGTTGTAGAAGCGGAGCCGGAACTCGTCCTCCTCGTCCGGCAAGGCAAGTCCCTCCACCAGCCGGACACCGCCGTTGACCCGCGCCAGCCCGCCTCCCCGGTCCTCCACCCGCCGGGGAATCACCTCGTAGGCGAGCGCGGCACCCGTGCCCGCGAACCAGCCCAGCAACGCCGGATCGACGTCGGCTCCCAAAGTGTCAATGTTGTGGAGCAGCAGGTGTTCGAGCCGGGGCTGCGCGTCCAGCAACCGGCGGAGGGTGCCGTTGCGCAGCAGGTTCGGAACTTCGTACCAATGGCCCACCGGATGCAGGCACTGGGTCGGTACATTGTCGGTGTAGTCCGCCGCCTCTCCCGTCTTCTGCGCCCATTCGATGAGTGCCGCCCGGAGGCTCTCGCGCACCTTCTGCTGCTGTTCATCGAGCACCTGCTGCGAGATCTCCTCCCACTGGAAGCGGAGATCGCGGACGGTGGGAATCATCCGCAGTCCGATCGACCGGCCGGAGGAAAGCAGCAGCGGCCCCTGGTATCCGTGATTGTTCCGGCGGGCCAGGTACGAGCCGATGGCTTCATGCGTGAGATGGCTTGTCGTGAAGACATGGGGAATCGGCCGCCCAAACTCCCTGCCCCTGCGCCGGCTCTTCGCGAGATGCGTCTCGATGAAGGTCCGGTGACGGCCGGCAAACCGGCAGAACGGATGCAGCGCCTTGGCCACCCCGGCCCCCTGGGTCCAGCGCGTGCCCGCCCCGGCGGCCAGTGTGACGACCGCAATGCGTCCATCCCGGAGCATTTGTTCACCCTGGGCACGGGCCGCCGCCCAGTCCGGCTGCGTCGTCGCGGCATTCGCATCATCGCGCACCGTGCCGGTGAAGAAGGTCACGTCGTCGTCGGATACATCCTCGATCACGGTCGTCCCGGACAGCCTGTTCTGGGCAAGGCCAATGCGGCCGTTTCTGAGGTCGGCCCGGATCTGCTCGTGCTGCTGGCGGTCGAATCCGTTCGCCTCCAGCAGCTGCCGCAGCGAACCGGGTTCACCGCCGGCAACGGCCGGACCCCGGGGCAGCAGCGCGTCGAACAGATCCTGGACGACCCCGCCCAGTTCCGCCCGAGACCGGCAGGCGGCGCCGAACCGGTCGAGCTCCATCCGACGAAGCGGCGACAGGCTGCGGCGTTCCAGGCGCAGGAGCCGGGGCACCATCAGCGTGTAATACGCCGGTGGAAGAAGTTCGCCGCCGTCGGGCAGAAAGTCGGCAACCGTCCCCTGCTCGTTGATCGCGAAATCGTATACGACCGGCGCCATCGCGAATGGCAGGGCGTGCTGAAGCTCTTCGCGAACTTCGTTCATCAGCATGAGCAGGCGTTCCTGCCCCGCAGCCTTTCGTCCGGGAGCGAAGATGAATCCCATGCCCCCGCCGCTCATCCCTCCCAGCATCCAGAAACCCCAGAAGTCATCCCCAAACTCCCCGCCCACCCGCCGGATCAGCGTCTCGGTGAAATCATTTGTTGCCCAGGGAATGATGGACTGGATCGGCCCCTTGAAGTTCTGCGTGGTCAGCTCCCCGAGCCGGCGGACATCTCCCGCCTTCAGCGCATCGGTGACCTGGTCGAGCAGCCCCAATGCGGTGGTCCGCGCCTGCCACTCGCGCTCGGACCGCAGAAGATATTTCTCGGTCACCATTTCCAGGATGGGCCCGACATTCTGCGCCATTCCCCCATGAACCAGCACCAGGCTGTCCTGCAACCGCCGCCGGGTCTCGGATGAAATCTCGTCGTTTGAAAAGACGTGATGGCGCGGCAGCAGCCTGCCGCGGCTGACGCCGAACTCGGGGTCGCCCTCCATCGCCGGCACGCCCTCGATCAGCTTCATGCCCGGCCAGACGCCCCCGCTGTCCTGCCAGCCGCCGCCCGATCCGCCGAGCCACTCCCCGAGAATCGCGCGCGCGGCGACCACCCTCCGTTCCTCCTCGCCGAGTGGTCCTGACATTGCCGCGGCCTGCCCGGTGGCGCGCATGCACACCGAGATCAGGCAGCCAAGGAGGTTGGTGGAAACGGCGAGCCGCGAACCCTTGGGAATGCCGCGCACATTCGACACGATCTCCAGACCGAGACCGGGACCCACGAGGCGGGCCAGGACGTCGGACAGCTTCTGACCGGATCCTTCGAG
>DNDP01000053.1:3916-5967 GCA_003484235.1 Verrucomicrobiales bacterium | reverse complement strand
CCGATATCAACGGTGGCGCCCAGATCCACGCTGGTGAGGCGCAGCACCGGTTCGTCGATGACGCGGAGAAACGCCTCCACCGGCGGCCGGGGCCGGGCATCCCGTCCGCGAACGGCGAGGTCGATGGAGACGTTGAGCACCCGCGCGCCCTCGGGGTAGTCCATTCCGAGGAAAAATATGTCGCTCCAGCCGCTGTGCGTCAGGTCCATCCGCACCGGCGTCTGCTCGTGCAGGATTGGAAACCCCGCGTCGGCGTTCCGCTCAAGCAGTTCACGCCTCAGCCGCAACGGGTGGTCCCGGTGATGGCCCACCCGGAACATCCACTGGTTCCCCTTCACCGAACGCACGCTGCGGCGGACCTGATCCGCCAGCGTCTGAAAAGCCAGCCGGTGGTAGGCCTCCGCCAGCGCGCTGAACAAGGCCTCACTGGGACCAGTGCGCTGCTGGGCGACGAGGAACGACTCGATGGCCTCCTCGAACCGGCGTTGCAGCAGGTGTTCGTGCCCGGCCTGCGGAATCAGACCGTTCCCCGAACCGGCGGGCAACCGGGCCGGCAGATGAAACCGGCACAATGCATGGAGGAAGAACAACGCGCGGACCCGCTGGTAAAGGCTGTCGCATTCATGCCGGAACGCCTCGAGGGCGGCACACTCGCCGAGCAGCTCCGCAACCTGAAGATCCCGGCACGCGGCATCCAGCGGCTGATTCCGCACGTGCGCCTCCTCGGCGAGGATGATCTCCACCAGCCGGCTCATGCACTGGGTTGGTTGGCCAGCAGGTCCACCAGCGTCGTGAGCACCTCGTCGCGGTCACGGCCCGAAAGCGCGATCGCCATCTGCGCCGTGAGCAGGCCGTACCGCGCGCCGATGTCATAGCGGCGCCCGGCCAGTTCGAAGGCGAGGTAGCGTTCGCGGCCGGCGAGTTCATTCAACACCCTGGAAAGGGAGACCGGCCGGCCGGACGCGCCGCCTTCAGCACCCAGGTTTTCGAGCATCTCCATCACCAGCGGGGAAACCGCATGCATGCCGAAGAAACACAGGTACCGGCCCGCCCGGAGACCCGGGACGATGAGCTGCTGCTCCGCCTGCGTGGGCGTCGGCTTCTCGACCACCTGCTCGATCTCGTAAAGCCCCCGCTTGCCGGTGACGAGCCGGCCGCCGACGGTTCCATAGTAGGGAAGCTTGCTTTCGTGCGTGGCCTGCACGGCCGAGACGCTGCAATCCTCCAACCGGACACACTCGATCAGCTGCCGTGCACAGGAGTGTTCTCCGTCCGTGACATAAAGGTGATCGCCGACCATCAGCAGGAACGGAGCATCCCGGGTGAACGGTTTGGCGCAGAGAACGGCATGGCCGTAGCCGCGCGGTTCCGCCTGCTCGATGAAGGTGATGCGCGAGACGTGGGGTCCGGCCGCCGCCGCGTAGGTGGCCTGATCGCCGGGATGAATGACGAGGCCGATCTCCTCGACGCCGGCCGAGACGGCCTCGCCCACGATGATGGCCAGCGCGGAATTGGCATTGCCCTGCTGATCCACCAGCGTCTGCAGCGGCAACGATCGCTGACCCGGGCCGGCGCAGGTGATGACGGCTTTCTTGATTTCCATGAGGCGCCCGGAGGGTGGCAAAGGACGGGTCAGGGGTCAACTAGGCCGATGGATCGCCTGACGGGCAGCATCGAGCCCGCGACAACGACCGCCTGCGGTCAGGCCCGTTTGCCAGGCGCATCTCCCTTCTGGACAGGTCCGGTCACCGTCGCCATTCTGCGGCCCGCTTTTCTATGGCTACCAAGAAATCCGCCTATGCCCGCGCGGGCGTTGACATCCAGCTCGGCAACCGGGTCAAGGCCACGCTCCCCGAACTTCTCGCCAGCACCCACCGTCGGGAGGTGCTGGGCAAGGTCGGCGGCTTCGGCGGCCTGTTCGCCCTCGACACCCGCCGCCACCGGCAGCCCGTCCTGGTCTCCAGCGTGGACGGCGTGGGCACCAAGCTGAAGATCGCCTTCGCGATGGACCGTCACGACACGATCGGCCAGGACCTGGTGAACCACTGCGT
>DNDP01000053.1:1593-3665 GCA_003484235.1 Verrucomicrobiales bacterium | reverse complement strand
ACCGGCAAGCTGAAACCCCATGTCTTCACGGACATCGTCAAGGGCTTCGCCCGTGGCTGCGCGGAGAACCGCTGTGCGCTCATCGGCGGCGAGACGGCGCAGATGCCGGGTTTCTACCAACCGGGCGAGTACGACGTCAGCGGAACGATCGTCGGAGTCGTGGACAAGTCGCGCATGCTGAACGGGCAGAAAACGATCAAACGCGGCGACGCGGTGATCGGCATCGCTTCGAGCGGCCTGCACACCAACGGCTATTCGCTTGCACGCAAGGTCCTCCAGGAGCAGCTCAAGTTGAAGCTCAGGAGCCACGTCGCCGACCTCGGCTGCACTTTGGGGGATGAATTCCTCAAGGTGCACGTCAGCTATCGGGACGCGGTGCTCGCGCTGGTGAACCGGCTGAACCGGCCGGGAAAGACGCCCGGCCTCCGCGGCCTCGCCCACATCACCGGCGGCGGGTTCATCGACAACATCCCCCGCGTGCTGCCCGGCAAGTGTGACTGCGTCATCCGCAGGGGTTCATGGCCGGTGCTGCCCGTGTTCCAGATGATTCAACGGGGCGGCAAGGTGGACGAGCGCGAGATGCACCAGGTCTTCAACATGGGCATCGGCATGGTGGCCGTTGTGGCTGCGGACAGGGCGGATCAGGCGCTGAAGCTGATCAAGGCGGCGAAGCACAGCGCCTGGATCATCGGTGAAATCACCAAGGGCACCGGAGTGACACGGCTGGGATAGCGAGTTGGGAGCAGACGGGCCCGCAATTGCGTTGGACGCATTGCTCCTCTCACCTCCTGCTCTCTCCCCACGAACTGGAAGGGCGACATTTCTGTCGCCCCTTCGGGGTTCAGGAATTCAGAACTTCGGCGGCCTACTGCTGACCCTGCATGGCCTGCATCATCTTCTGCATGTTGGCCATCATGAGTTCCTCCACGGAGGCGTGTTTCTTGTAGTCCGCCGGCACGTCGAAAAGTTTCTTCTCCGGCGCCTTGAGCTTCAGTTCGCCAAACTGAATCGTCAGTTCAACACCTTCGGCCGCGGTGGCCAGCTTTACGGGCAGGTTCCTGTTCTTCTTGTCCGACCAGACTGTCAACGTGATCTCCGCCTGCTCATCGCACTTGATCTTCATCGTGCTCTTCTCACACATCCTGCCGGCAACCTCTTCGGTGCCAGTCACGGTGCGCTCCGTTTTGCATGCGCCCTCCTTGTCGGCTTTGGCCCTGGCGGGCTTGGACTCGGCGTAGGCCTTGAGGCCGGGATAGATCATCACCTCGCGGCCGGTGCCGGCAAAGGTGAGGATCTGCATCTTGTCCATGCCCACCTTGCGAAACGCCTCCAGCATTTGCGGCGGCACGGCCGCGCCTTCCATGCGGCCCATGTCCACCTCGGTCCACGAATCGCCCTTCAACATTGCCATGGCCACCGTCAGCTTCACGTTCTGGCCTCCGCCCTTGATGTCCATCACCGCCTCCGTGGTGAAACCCTCGACGCCCTCGAACAGCTTGCGCATCGCCTGGTCCAGCCCCGGTATGTCGCTGGTTCCCGGTGCCAGTTGGGCATGTGCGGAAGACAGACCGATGACGGCAAGGCAGGTGGCGAGCGAAAGCAGGCGGGTGATCGATCTCATGAAGGTCGGATGTTTTGGTTTAGGAGTGCGTTGACGCGGGCACGCTACGGATGGAGCCGCACCTAGACAAGTGGCAACTCGCGCCGTTTCCCCGGTCCCGGAGAAGGAAAAAAGGCGGCCCCGATCTGCGGGGCCGCCTTTGCGAAACTGGCCTTATGCTGGGTCAGGCCTCCATGGGGCCTTTGACACCGCCGGTGATCTTTTCCATGTCGATGTTCACCGGTTTGTAGCCGCCGATCGACTTGAAGTAGAGCAGCAGCAGCAGATAAATCACCGCCATGGCCGCGGGGATGAACGCGTCGGCCTTCAGCGTCTTGCGGTCGCCGGCGATGCTGGCGGACACGACCGCCTGCTGTTCCGGAGTGCGGGTTTCGGCATTCTGGGCGGCGCCCAGCTTGGAACCGTCCAGCCCGGTCACCTCTTCAAAGAACAGGAACTTGCTGGTGCTCGT
>DNDP01000053.1:1034-1334 GCA_003484235.1 Verrucomicrobiales bacterium | reverse complement strand
GCCTTGTATTGCTCGTAGAGCGCCGGTTCGGTGGTGCTCAGCGTCTCCGCCGTAAAGCGGTCCTTGGCATAGCCGAGGCCCGGTCCGCCCAGCAGCCCGGCGGACATCATGCCGATGCCGCCCATGATCGACATCGCGATCGCGCCGGTGCGTGGGAAGCGGTCGCCCACGACGGCCAGCATGGTCGGCCAGAAGAACGTCTTGCCGATGGCGTAAACGGAGAGGGCCACCATCGCGCCAATGAACGTTTCGATGCCGCTCACCATCAACAGACCGATGACGGCGAAGATCGCGCAGATC
>DNDP01000053.1:0-912 GCA_003484235.1 Verrucomicrobiales bacterium | reverse complement strand
TCGCGCAGATCAGCAGCAGGCCGACCGGCGAAATCTTCAGGTTCTTCTCGATGAAGTGCGCGCAGAATCGAAGCGTGAACATCAGCAGCGACGTGAAGACGAACAGGATCTTGCCCTGTGCCGGCGTCAGGATGTTGCCGGTGATGTTCTGGATCCAGCCGTCAGTGCCGAGCTCGACCGCGCCGACCAGCGCGTGCGCGATGAAAAGCACAAAGAGGAGGACCGAGCCGATCGAGAATCCGGTCATGACCGCCACCACCACCATTAGGGCGCCACCAATCCCCCACGCGGCAGCATTGGGGAGCAAAAGCGCGTCCTGACAGAACAGCACCAGCAGATAGATGGCGACCGCTGATCCAAGAATGCCCACTTCCTTGAGCATCTCGCCCACCTTGAGGCCCTTGGCGGCGGCCTCCGACTTCGGAAACGACTGCCCCAAAAAGGCAACACCGTAAAGAACTGTCGGGATCAGGAAGAGACCGAGCTGAATCTTCCAGCTCACGCCGCCTTCACCGAGGGTCCATCCAATCAAACCGCCAATGACCAGGCCGGCCGGCCAGGAGGCGTGAAGAATGTTGAGGTAATGCGTGCGGTTCTTTGGGAAGAGCGTCGCAACCAGCGGATTGGCCACGGCCTCGAGCGTGCCGTTGGCGAGCGCGAAAACGAACGTGCCCCAGTACAGGAACTTGTAGGCGAGCGCCTGTTCCTGCCCCGCCGTCGCCGCAAAAGTGATGAACGCGGACAGCACGTGGAAGAGGAAGGCGGCAAAGACCAGCTTGCCGTAGCCGATCTTGTCCACCACCACGCCGCCGATGATGATGCCGAAACAGAAGCCCGTGAATCCGGCGCCGCCGATGGCCCCGAGCTGGGCGCCGGTAAAGCCGAAATCAGCACCCCAGTTGGCCAGAATGC
>DNDP01000199.1 GCA_003484235.1 Verrucomicrobiales bacterium | reverse complement strand
CGCCCAAAAGTAGGGATCTGAGAACTCTTCCTGCGCCCCTTCCGACCGCAGCAATGTCAGTTGGGCACTCCTCCAGGCGTTGACCCGGGGTTCGCCCGCCTGCCACCGGCGCATGAACTCCGTCATTAACAGCGAGGTCGCCCGGTCGCTGACCGGCCAATGGCTCGCCAGCACGGTCTCTGCGCCGGCGATGCGGAAGGCGCGACGCAACGACATCACTCCTTCACCGATCTTCACCTCTCCGGCGCCGCTGTCGCACGCACTCAGGATGACCAGCTCCGTGCCTTGCAGGTTCAGCAGCGCGGCTTCAAGCCCGGTCAGGATGCCGTCCTCTTCAATGGCATTCGTAACCGCGCCGGCGCGATTGGCGCCCGCCAGAGCCAGGCCGCAGCGGATCATCGGGTTTTCCCAAGGCTCAGCCGAAACGCTCCAAGGCCGATCCGAAGCCATCATGAACGGGGTGTCCGACCGGTCGGGATGCTCGCGTTGCTGATCAGGCAGGAAGAACCCATGCGTCGCCAGATGCAGGACGCGGGGCGATACGACCCGTTTCAGTTCCGCCTCACGCGCCTCCGGTCCGAGCCGCAGGATGGCCTCATCACCAAGGAATCTGGCCACGTTGGTCGCCTCGACCTCTGATCCGGGCAGCGGCGTGAATCTGAGGTTGCCGCGGAAATCCCGGCTCATATACCTGGTGGAAGCCGGCGTGAAGAGGCCCAGCTCTTGGATTCTGCTCGGTGATCCGGATTCCGTGTTTGATAAATGAGCCTCCTCACGTCGGCTGCTACCAAGTTCGAGGTTGAAGTCGGGATTGCCCATGACCAACGGCGCGTTGGTCCTGACATTGTCGCGCGGTCGTGCCAACCGGGCGATCTCCCGACCGCTGGTCACGTAGGAAAACTGGCACCTCTCCACAGCACTCCTCTCCCTACTAGCAGGAGGGCTGAGGAGAAGCGCCAAACACCGAATTGCCTGAACCGAGATCACCAAGCCCTGCAAAGGGAACGGTGGGGCATCGGTTCAGTTCCGCCGCATCCGAACTGTTCCAAAACCCCGATAGCTGAGGTTGTCAGTCACAGTGTGGTTGGCGCGGGTCCGAACGTGGGGCGCAACGTAGGTGCCGTTGCTCCGGGTGTATCCCCGCACGCTCACGGACGGCGTTGCCGCGAAGGGATTGCGGTACACGTAACCCGAGGTGCCGGAACTCCGGCCGATTCCGGGAAGGGTCCGTGGTGTCACGGCATGGCCGCCATAGGATGGCAGGGTGACGGATCTGGAATAGCTCAAGTTGTCGAACGGATTGCCGTTGGCCGGCGTGCGGTAGTACGGAGCGACGTAGGTGCCGTTGGCCCGGAAATGTCCCTGCACCCAGTCGGCCTGGGCGGCGACGGTGGAAGTCAGGAGGGCGGCGGCAAGGGCGAGTTTGGTCAGGATTTTCATGGTTTTGTCTATTTGATGTTTAGTTTGAACGGTCTTCGCCCGTGACATCGCAAACGGCCGTTCGCTTCTTACAACTTTCTCAGAATCCAACAAAACCGCCCGCCGGCTTGCCATCCCGCCCCAAGGCGGCGCATATTCCCTTCATTGGCATGAAGGCAAAGTCTCCAGAACAGCGCCAGCGGATCGAACTCGGCCGCCATATCGTGGCCGATCCGAAGATCTGCGGCGGTCAACCCACGTTCAAGGGCACCCGCATCATGGTCTGGAACGTCCTGGAGCAACTGGAAGACGGGCTGACCTGGAGCGAAATCGGGAGTGAGTGGGATGGCCGGGTCACCGACGAGGCCATCGCCGAAGCCATCGCCATCGCGCCGCTGGTGGAGAAGCACGAGCCGTTCAAGGGATTTCATGTTGGTGCTCGACGAAAATCTGCCCGCCGGGCAGCGGCTGTTGCTGCGTAGCTGGCGGATTCGTTTCCGGGCGATCGGGGAGGAACTTGGGGACACCGGAACCAAGGACGAGAATCTCATCCCGTTGCTCCACCGGCTGCCACAGCCCACCTTTGTCACCCTGGACCGGGACTTTTACCGGCCCGAACTGGCGCATGAAGGCTACTGCCTGGTGTGGTTGGATGTCCGGGGACGGGAAGCGGCAAGTTTCATACGTCGCCTGCTTCGCCATCCCGACTTTGACACCAAAGCAAAACGAATGGGCCTGGTGCTGCGGGTGGGCACCGAGGGCCTGTCCTGTTGGCGCCCGGGCCAACCAAAGCCACAGGACATGCCGTGGCCGACGCCATGAACGCGCCCGACCTGCAATTGCTCAGGGCGGGCGAACCGGAAGCCTGGGACGATGCCTTTCAGTGGCTGTGGCCGGTGGTCTTTGCGGTCGCGCGACTCAAACTTCAGCCGTTTCTGCCGGGCGAGGTTGAAGATGTGGCGATCGAGGCCTTGGAGGAACTGGTGGCGAAGGCGGACACCGTGAAGACGGTCGAGGAACTCAAGCCGCTCGCCGCCAGCATCGCGCATCACCGTGCCGTGAGTCTCCTGCGGGAACGTTTCGCCAGGAAACGAGGCGAGGGAAAAACGGAATCGTTGGAGTCCGCCTTGGACGAAAGCTCCGCCCTTTTCGAGGCACCGTCGGGGGAAACGCCGTTGGAAAAGCTCGAACAGAAGGAACTCGCGGATCGGCTGGCAGCATCGTTGGCTGCGCTGAAACCGCCGCTGGGCGAAGTGCTTTCGGATTTCTTTCTTCACGGATTGCGTTACGAAGAGATTGCGAAAAAGCGCGCGATGGCGGTCGGTTCGGTGGGTCCACTTGAAACGCGGTTTGGACGCGATGCGGCGCATCTGGAACCGGGGCAGTTGAAAGAATCGAAACACGAACTGCGATGAACTTGATGAATGACCAAAGACTGTTTGATCTGGCCATGAAGGTCATCGCGCAACAAGCCACCGAGGCCGAGCGCGCGGAGCTGGACCGGTTGCTGACCGGCAATCCCGAGTTGCGGGCGGATTTTGAGCGATTGACGGCGGACGTTCGCGCCACGAAAGAGGCGCTTCCGCTCGTGAACGCAACACAAGCCACCGGGGCGGAAATGCCCGCCTACGCCCGCGAACGATTGCAGACCAAGGTGCGAAAGACTCTCGGCAGGCCGAAGCAGGACACGAGCTCTGGTCGAAAGCCGGGGTGGAACTGGCGGTGGGCCCTGGGGCTGGCCGCAGTCGCCGTGGCGCTTCTGGTGTTTGTGCTTATTCCCGGCGATGACGAACCCATTGTTCAAATCGCATTGCTAGACACCGCCGGAGCCACGCGTGGTAGCAACACCAACGAGTTGGCAACCTTCCAACAAGTTTGGCCGGCCGCTGCCGTAGAAACATTGACTCATAGCGACGACTTGCCCGCGTGGGAGGTAAGACAGCCATCGGGATCGACGCAGCCCTTCGCCAAGATCATCTATGATCGAGCGGCTGGTGAGATTCGAGTGGTGGGGCAGTCCAAGGAGGGAGCCCGCTTTCAGCAAAACTTTCCCGTGGACACCAATCTCGTTGACACACTCGGCAAGGTTGACCAATTCGTCCGGCAGCGATTGAGCAACAATAGATAGCACCGAACCGCTTCAATGTGCCCCCCGGGCAGCGACAAGGGGGAAAAGCGTCTGGCCCGGCGCTGCCGTCCGGCCCGGTCCCACGCCCTTGCAATTCCGACTTCGGCCTGTAACTTGCGCACCAATTCACTCGCATGCCGGCCCGACAATCATTCCGTCTCACACTCCTCGCCGCAGCCTTCGCTCTGATAACCTGTCCGGGCCACGCCCAGCTCGTGATTACAGAGTTCATGGCGGCCAATTCCACCAACATCATGGACGAGGACGGCGCGTTCTCGGACTGGATCGAGGTGCACAACCCGACCGGCGCGGCTGTCAATCTTTCGGACTGGTACCTGACCGACACTGCCTCGGATCTGACCCGCTGGCGGTTCCCGTCCACGAACCTCGCCGCCAACGCCCACCTGGTCGTGTTCGCGTCGGGCAAGAACCGGCGGGTGCCCGGCGCTCCGCTGCACACCTCGTTCGGGCTGGCGGCGGCCGGCGAGTATCTCGCACTGGTGCATCAGCCGGCGGCGACGCCCACGATTGCCACGGAATTTTCGCCGGCCTTTCCGGAGCAGTTCGAGAACGTCTCCTACGGCAGCTATCAGGGGTTGAACTATTACTTCGCCACGCCCACGCCCGGGTCAGCCAACGTGAACAGCTTCTTCTTCAAGGTGAAGGACACCAAGTTCAGCCATGCGCGGGGGTTCTTCGACCAGCCTTTCAACCTGGTGATCACCACGGAGACGCCCGGCGCCACCATCCGCTTCACCACCAACGGCGTGCCCCCGACGGCGACAACCGGCACCGTCTACGGCGGCCCCATCCCCATTGGCGGGACCACCGTGCTGCGGGCGGCGGCTTTTCGCAGCGGCTGGCAGCCCTCCAATGTGGACACGCTTTCCTTCATCTTCACGGCGGACGTGGTCCTGCAGTCACAGAACGGCGCGGCACCTCCGGGCTGGCCGGCGAGCTGGGGCGCAAACCGGGTGGACTACGGCATGGACCCGGATGTCGTGAACAGCCCCGCCTACAGCGCGACCATCCAGGAGGATCTCAAGGCGGTGCCGGTCCTGTCGCTGGTGACCGATTTGAACCATCTGTTCGACCCGGTGAACGGCATCTATTCGAATCCCGGGCAGGACGGCATCGACTGGGAACGTCCGACCTCCGCTGAGCTGATCTATCCGGACGGCACCGACGGCTTCCAGATCGACGCAGGTGTGCGCATCCGGGGCGGGTTCAGCCGGAGCACGAGCAATCCGAAACATTCCTTCCGCCTCTTCTTCCGCAAGGAGTACGGCGCCGGCAAGCTGAAGTTCCCCCTCTTCGGCGACAATGGGACGGACGAGTTCGACGGCATCGACCTGCGCACGGCGCAGAACCACTCGTGGAGTTTCGGCGGCAGCGCCAACTGCATCTTCCTGCGGGACCAGTTCAGCCGCGACACGCAGCTGGCGATGGGCAGGCCGGCCGAGCGGGGCTGGTTCTTTTACCTCTACATCAACGGGCAGTTCTGGGGGCTCTACAACTGGGACGAGCGGCCGGAGGCCTCCTTTGCCGAGTCCTACTTCGGCGGCAGCAAAACGAACTACGATGTCGTGAAGGTGGAGGCGGGTCCGTACACCATCAACGCCACCGACGGCACTCTCGATGCCTGGCAGCAGCTTTGGAACATCTGCAACGCCGGCATCGACGAGCCGACCTACCAGTTCGTACAGGGCAAAAATCCCGACGGTTCGCGCAACGTGAACTATCCGGTGCTGGTCGACGTGCCGAACCTGATCGACTACATGCTCGTGATCTTCTTCGGCGGCAACCTCGACGCGCCTGTCTCGAACTTCCTGGGCAACAATTCGCCGAACAACTGGTACGGCATCCGTGACCGCACCGGCACCGACGGCTTCCGGTTTGTCGCCCACGATTCCGAGCACACGCTGCTCAACGTGAACGAAAACCGGCTGGGGCCCTATCCGGCCGGCGACGTGTTCAACAAGAGCAATCCGCAGTGGGTGTTCCAGAAGCTGGGCGCCGGCAGCCCGGAGTTCCGGCTGAAGGTGGCCGATCATGTGCACCGGCATTTCTTCAATGGCGGCGTGTTCACGCCCGGCTCCGCGACCAACCGGTTCCTGCAGCGGGTCGCCGAGATCGACCGTGCCATGGTCGGGGAATCCGCCCGCTGGGGTGATGCGCAGCGCAGTACTCCGCTCACGCGCAACGTGGAATGGGTCAACGCCATCAACAACGTCGTCAACAACTACCTGCCCGTCCGCGGCGGCATCGTCCTGAACCAGCTGCGGACGGCGGGCTATTATCCCTTCACCCCGGCACCCACCTTCAGCCAGCACGGGGGCATCGTCGATCCGGGTTACGCGCTGACGATGAACGCCGGTCCGGGCACGATCCACTACACCACCGACGGCACGGATCCGCGTCTCGCGGGCGGCGCCGTCTCCGCCGGGGCGCGGGTCTACTCGGGCGCCCTCCCGCTCACCGAGAGCCAGCAGGTGAAGGCACGCGTGTTGAATGGAGGCGAATGGAGCGCCCTGAATGAAGCCACGTTCTTCCTCCGGCAGACCTTCACCAACCTGCTGGTCACCGAAGTGATGTATCATCCGCCGGAGCTGAACGCCATCGACGGCGACCGCTACGAGTTCATCGAGCTGAAGAACGCGTCATCGCAGGAAATGGAGCTGAGCGGCATCACCTTCGCACAGGGGGTGCAGTTCACCTTCCCGCTCGGCGCACGGCTGGCACCCGGCGCCTTTGCGGTGCTGGTGAAGGATCTGGAGAATCCCGCGCCATCG
>DNDP01000198.1:6561-13381 GCA_003484235.1 Verrucomicrobiales bacterium | reverse complement strand
AGGACGCCGGGTTTGACTACCCTCGCTAGCGTCAATTTCATCGGAAACCGCGCCAACAGCGGCATCTTTCCGGCTGACAGCTCTTCGCTGGTGACAAGCGCCGGGGCGCTCCCGTATGATTTACACGCATGAAGTATATCTTCGTCACCGGCGGCGTCGTGAGTTCCCTTGGCAAGGGCCTGACCGCCGCCGCGCTGGGCACCCTGCTGGAGAACCGCGGGCTCAAGGTGTGCCTCCAGAAATTTGATCCCTACCTGAACGTCGATCCGGGCACCATGAGCCCGTATCAGCACGGCGAGGTGTACGTGCTCGATGACGGCGCCGAAACCGATCTCGACCTCGGCCACTACGAACGCTTCACCAACACCAAGCTCAGCCGGATCAACAACCTCACCAGCGGCCAGGTGTATCAGACGGTCCTCAACAACGAGCGCGAGGGCAAGTACCTCGGCAAGACCGTCCAGGTGATCCCCCACGTCACCGACGAGATCCAGAACCGCATCATCCAGCTCGGAGAACACTCGAAGGCGGACGTCGTCATCACCGAGATCGGCGGCACCACGGGCGACATCGAGGGGCTGCC
Source organism: Verrucomicrobiales bacterium (assembly GCA_003484235.1). Lineage (GTDB taxonomy): Bacteria > Verrucomicrobiota > Verrucomicrobiia > Limisphaerales > RI-55 > RI-55. The sequence continues at coordinate 12,798 of DNDP01000198.1, read as the reverse complement.
GTTCCTCGAGGCGATCCGGGAATTCGCCCTCGACGTCGGCGTCGGCAACGCGATCTTCATTCACGTCACCTACGTGCCCTTCATCAAGGCGGCCGGCGAACTGAAGACCAAGCCCACGCAGCAGTCGGTTGCGAAGCTCCGCGAAATCGGTATCGCGCCGCACATCCTCGTCTGCCGCTGCGAAAAGCCGCTCGACAAGGAATTGCGCCAGAAGATCAGCCTGTTCTGCAATGTCCCCTACGAGGCGGTGATCGAGGAGAAGGACGTCGATCATTCAATCTACGAAGTGCCGCTCATGCTCCAGCGCGAACGGATGGACGACCTCGTTTGCAAGCTGCTGCACCTCGACGCGCCGGGCAGCGACATGACCCACTGGCAGGAGATCATCCGCAAGCTGATCGCCCCGCAGCACCGCGTCCGCATCGGCGTGGTCGGCAAATACATCGAGCTGCAGGACGCCTACAAGTCGGTGTATGAAGCGATCATTCACGGCGGCATCGCGAACGACTGCGGCGTGGCCATCGAACAGGTGGAGGCGGAAGACATCGAAAAGCTCGGCGCGGAAAAGGCGCTCAAGGGGCTTGGCGGCATTCTCGTCCCGGGCGGCTTTGGCGAGCGGGGGATCGAGGGCAAGATCTTGGCGGCACAATACGCCCGCGAGAGAAAGGTGCCCTATCTCGGATTGTGTCTGGGCATGCAGATCGCCTGCATCGAGTTTGCGCGTCACGTGGCCGGCCTTGAAGGAGCCCATTCATTCGAGTTCAGTCCCGATTCAAAGCATCCGGTGATCGCCCTGATGAACGAACAGAAGAAGGTGACCAAGAAGGGCGGCACGATGCGGCTGGGCTCGCAGCCGTGCCAATTGGTGGTGGGATCGCGCGCCGCGCAGCTCTACGGCGCCTTCCTCGTGAACGAACGCCATCGCCATCGCTACGAATTCAACAACGCCTACCGGGCGCGATTCGAAAAGGCGGGCATGGTCTTCAGCGGCACCTCCCCGGACGGCCTGCTCGTCGAGTTGATCGAGCTGCCGGATCACCCGTTCTTCATGGCCAGCCAGTTTCATCCGGAGTTCCTGAGCAAACCCAATCACCCGCACCCGCTCTTCAAGGGCTTCATCGCCGCCGCGCACGCGCAGATTCACCAGAAGTCGATCTGACCCGGACCAAGGTGGTCGATCCGGGAAACTCAGCAGGGCCACGCCGTTTCCTGCGGACGCCACAGCAAGCATTCGAGCGTTGAGTTCGGTGGGTCGGAGGCTAGATTTGCGGCAAACCAGCAACCCAACCGACCGGCCTATGAACAAGCAGCAACTCATGGATCTCTACTTTCTCGATGCCCGCGCGCGGCTCATCGATGTCGCGGCGTTTCTGGACCGGATCGAACGCGCCGGGGGCGAGGAGGACTTCCGGCTGGCCGCGTTTCGCAAGGCCGTGGGTGTGTTGTCACAGGCCGGGCCGCAGAAGGCCCGCGACGTCCTGCTGACGTTCAGCGATCCGAGCGAGACGCCCATCGACAAGGCACCCGGCAAAGGCGCATGCGGCGCGTGGCCAGGGGAGGTCGCGCAATGAGATACATCGAGCCCCACGGCCACATGGTCAGCCGCACGACGGATGACTACGTCAAGATGGTCACCGCCGGTTGCGCGGCGGTCTGCGAACCGGCGTTCTGGGCGGGCTTCGACCGCTCGTCCGCCCAGGGTTTTTTCGATTACTTCTGCCAGCTCACCGAGCACGAACCGAAGCGCGCGGCGAAGTTCGGCCTGCCCCACTTCACCTGGCTCTGCATCAACCCGAAGGAAGCCGAGGACGTGAAACTCGCCGAGGACGTCCTCGCGTTGATCCCGCAGTTCCTCGACAAGCCGAACGTGCTTGGAATTGGCGAGATCGGACTGAACAAGAACTCGAAGAACGAGCTGAAGGTCCTGGAGATGCACGTCGATCTCGCCGCCAGGAAGGACCAGCTGATTCTCGTTCACACGCCTCATCTCGAGGACAAGCTCAAGGGCACCAAGCTCATCATCGACGTGTTGAAGAACGACCGGCGCATCCGGCCGGAGCGGTGCATCATCGACCACGTCGAGGAACACACGGCCAAACTAGCGCTCGACGCCGGGTTCTGGGCGGGCATGACGCTGTATCCGGAGACCAAGTGCACGGCGGCGCGGGCCATCGACATCCTGGAATATTACGGCACCGACCGCATCTGGATGAACAGCGCGTGTGACTGGGGCATCAGCGTGCCGCTGGCCGTGCCGCATGCCGCGCTGGAGATGCGCAAACGCGGATACGGCGCGGACTGGATCAACAAGATCGTCTATCAGAACCCGATCGGTTTCATGAAGCAGAGCCCGCGGTTCAAGCTGCCGGACCTCTGAAGCAGCGGCGCGGGAACAAGACCGGGCCGTCAGGCATCCCACCCGGTGCCCACGCCCCATGAATGAAGAAACGCCCACGACATCGGCTCCGGACTCCCGCCAGTCCTGGCTGCGCCGACCGCTCTGCGTCCGGCACTGGGTTTGGCTCTCGGCCGGAATGCTGGGAATCATTGCCATGGGGCTCGCTTATTATGCCCGGTTTGAGTCCTTCGAGATCTGCACCAACTGCGGCCGCCAACGGCAGGTTGTGAACTGGGAGGTGCCGTTTGTGCACCGGACCATGGTGCAGTTTTTCGAAGTCCACGAGACGGCGCTGTCCCATGTGCTGTTGCAGCTGGAACTGCAGGTGGATCACGAGCACAGCTGGCAGCACGTGTTTGGCTCCGGCAATGGCTCTCCGCTTGTCTTCGGCACCTCGCGTCCGATCGCCTCGGTCTTCAGTGCTCCCGCCAGCGCAGCTTTTCTGCAGGAGGTTGCCCGGCACGAGGGACGGTCGGTTGCCGCAGCGTGGTTTGCGGACTTCAGCAATCCCGCCCGAGCCGAGTACTGCCGGTCGGTGGCGGAGCTGATGTTGAACCAGCAGTTCGCCGACCGGGACGCGTTTCGCGCCTGGCTGGAGCGCACCGAGTCGGACCAGCGGCATTTCCTCGCCTACTGACCGCGGGTTCCGAACCACGCCATCCCTCTCTTGGCGGGCAGCTTGGCGCTTTCCCTCGCGTCGCCTTCAGGACATGATTCGGACGCCATGCCCAACGCCCTTGCCATCTTTGCGCACCCGGATGACATCGAGTTTTCCGCCGCCGGCACACTGTTGCTGCTCCGGCAGGCCGGGTGGAAGATTCACTACCTCAATGTTTCCTCCGGCAATCTCGGCAGCATGACCCTGCCGCCCAATGAAGTCCGGGAGGTCCGGCGGGAGGAGGCGCAGCGGGCGGCCGAGATTCTCGGTGCCACCTGGCATCCACCGCTGGCCGAGGATTTGGAGATTGTCTATCAGGTGGAGTTGCTGCGCCAGCTGGCCGCGATCGTTCGTCGGGTCAATCCCGGCATCATACTCACCCATTCGCCGGTCGATTACATGGAGGACCACATCGCCACCGCCCGGCTGGCGGTCACAGCGGCCTTCGCCCGCGGCATGCCCAATTTCGTCACCGATCCGCACGTAAAACATGTCGAGGGAGAGGCGACGCTCTATCACGCTCAGCCGCACATGAACCGCGATCCATTGGGCGCCGTGATCACCCCCGGCATCTACGTGGACGTATCATCGGTGATGGACACCAAGCGCGACGCCCTTGCCGCGCATGAAAGCCAGAAGACGTGGCTCGACCGCACGCAGGGGATGAATTCGTATTTGAAAACCATGGAGGATCTGACGCGCGAGGTCGGCTCGATGAGCGGGCGTTTTCAGTTTGCGGAAGGCTGGCGCAAACATCTCCACGCCGGCTTCTGCCGGGCGGATGCAGACCCGTTGTCGGAGGCGCTGGTCAACCACGCGTTCGTCCGTGCCTGAGTCTTCAATCGCGCCCCGGTCGGCGCTCCCATCTCCACACCCGACCGTCCTCGGGGTCGATCACTTCTCCGACCCGGCGAAATCCCGCCTTCTCCAGCACCCGGCACGATGCGTTCCGCTCGGGCAGGGTGTGGGCGATCACCCGGAACACCCCCGGTTGACCCGCGGCAATGTGCACCAGCTCACGCGCGGCCGCCGTCGCGAAGCCGCGTCCGGTGCACTCGGGCAACGTGCCATAGGCAATCTCGACGTCGCCTTCGGGGCCTGGGTTGCCCTTGAATCCGACCGTTCCCACGGCCCGACCGGAGTCGGCGTCGACCACCACATAGCCCAGCCAGGGCGAAATCGCCCGCGTACGGGTGTAGAAATCAAGTGATTGGCGGGACATTTCCTTGAAGAACTCCCGGGCGGTCTCCGCAAGGCGGCAATGCGGCTTCAGCGCGACAACGGGATCCTCCGCCAATTCGCCCATCAGCCCGTACGAGATTGGGACCAAGCGCACCATGACCCCGGTTTGGCCGCCGCCGAATGCCGTTGCGGCTCAGGCCGCGTAGCCGCCCATGATGTAGTTTTCCATCTGATCGAGCGCCGCACTCTGGGCCGAGATCGTCCAGTTGACCAGATCGCCAATCGAGATCATGCCCACCAGCTTGCCGTCCCGGACGACGGGGAGGTGCCGGCACCGTTTTGCAGTGATGATCTGCATGCAGCTGTCGATCGACTCGTCCGGGCCGACGGTGCGGACCGGCGAACTCATGATCTCGCTCACCGCCGTGGTCTTCGAGGACTTGCCGCAGAGCACGATCTTCCGGGTGTAGTCCCGTTCCGAAAGAATGCCGGCCACCGCACCGCCATCCACCACCGGGACGGCGCCGATGTTTCGTTCGGCCATGAGCTTGATCGCCTCGAACACGGTGTCGTTCGGCCCCACGGTCCAGACGTCGGTGGGTTTGCGGTTGAGGATTTCGCTGATGCTCCCGGAGATTTTCATAAGCGGATCAAGTTCGGGTTGGATGGAACCGGCCGTCACCACCGCCCCGGCCGTCAGCGGGTCGCCCGTGCCGGATTGGCTGTGAACTCTTGATGAGGAGGTTACACCCCGAACGCCCGGTGGCAACCCCGCTTTTCGCCGATTCGCACCGGACTCGGCCACGAAAGGGTTGGATAAAACGCATCGCGGGCTGCGTCCTCGAAACAAACATGCCCGACGACCTGGAACGCCTCTATGACGCCCACGCCCCGGCGTTGTATGCGATCCTGCCCAAATTCACCCGTGACGAGGCCGGCACCCGCGATCTGTTGCAGGACATTTTCGTCCGCCTTGCCCGGCAACCCGAAATGCTCGACGGCGTTCGCGACGAACACGGCTACCTGCCGCGACTCGCGCACCACGCGGCGGCGCCGGCACGAAGCGGTCGGAACGTGCGATCCGGAGTTGATCGCGACCGCGGGCGATCCCGATCAGCCCGAGTTCCGCCGGCAACTTACCGGAGCGCTGGGCGAACTGCCGCCCGAGCAACGTGCCGGCGTGCACCCCGAGCTCTGGGAAGGGCTGACCTTCGACGCCATCTCCGACACGTTGGAGATCTTCCCGCTGCTCGATCCGGATCATGCCACGAAAAAGGTTCCTGACGTGGACGAGATCGACCGGCGGGTCAGGGAGGAGTTTCAGCGCACAAATCCCTATCGCATGATGGCGCGAGCACTGTTTCCGGCGATCGGCAAGTCGGTGTTGATGATCGCCAACGCGCAAACGGCCTTCCATCTGGCCACGGTCGGCTGCGCCGTGGAACGGTATCGGCTGGCGGAAGGCCGCTATCCGGAGGACCTGGACGCATTGGTGGCTCGATACCTCATGGCCATTCCAAACGACGTCGATGGTCAGCCGCTCCGCTACCGGCTCGAACCGGACGGTTCGTTCGTCCTCTATTTCATCGGCACCGATCTCAAGGATGATGGCGGAGCCCCAACCCCCAGCAGCCCCGGCGACTGGGTTTGGAAATATCCTGCCGGGCCGGAAAAGTAGCGTTGGCGGTCCGCCGGTTCGATTTCGGGCCCGTCGTGATTCGTCGGCAGGAAATCTCCTTGTCCGTTTTCAAGTCGGGAGGTAGGAAGAGCCCATGTCCAAGCACACTTTCCATTTCGGGAACCGTCGTCACTTCATCAAATCCACCTCCCTCCTCGCCGGCGTCGCCGCTTTCGGGGCCCCTTCGTTCCTCCGGGCACAGGGCGCGAACGGGCGCATCAACATCGCCTGCATTGGCGTGGGCGGCAAAGGCAGCAGCGACACCGACAATGCCTACCGCCTCGGGGGCAACATCGTTGCCCTGTGCGACGTCGACGCCAA
>DNDP01000198.1:4428-6277 GCA_003484235.1 Verrucomicrobiales bacterium | reverse complement strand
TACAGCGACTGGCGCAAGATGTTCGACGAGATGGGCGACAAGATTGACGCCGTCACGATTTCCACACCGGACCACGTCCACGGCCTCGCCGGCATCACCGCGCTGAAGCTCAAGAAACACGTTTACTGCCAGAAACCGCTGACCCAGAACGTCTGGGAGGCGCGCGAAATGCGCCGCCTGGCGATTGAGAACAAGGTGGCCACCCAGATGGGCAACCAGGGCAGCGCCGGCGACGGCCTGCGCCGCGCCATCGAAGTGATCCAGGCGGGCGTCATCGGCAATCCGCTCGAGCTGCACGTCTGGTCGAACCGCCCGGTGTGGCCGCAGGGCCTGGCCCGGCCCGAGGGTTCCGATCCGGTGCCCGATCATCTGGACTGGGATCTGTGGCTCGGGCCGGCACAGAAGCGGCCGTTCAAGAAGGACGTCTATCACGGCTTCAACTGGCGCGGATGGTATGACTTCGGGACCGGCGCGCTCGGGGACATGGCCTGTCACACGGTCAACATGCCGTTCCGCGCGCTCAAGCTGGGTTACCCGACGAACATCGAGTGCGAAGTCGCCTCGCGGGTGTATCCGGAGACGTTCCCGCTCTCGTCGCGCATCCGGTTCGACTTTCCGGAACGCGAAGGGCTGCCGCCCTGCAAGTTCTGGTGGTACGACGGCAATCCGAATCCCAAGCACGGCATCTACAAGTCCGGCAACTTCATCACCCCGCTCCGCCCGTCCGCGGACCTGGTGCATGAGATCGTCGAGCAGCGCGGCGAACTGCCGGCCAGCGGCTGTCTCGTCATCGGCGAGAAGGGCAAGCTGTTCGCCGGCGACGACTACGGCGCCCGCTTTCAGGTGGTGCTCAAGGGTGAGGACGGTTACAGGGAGAGCGACAAGCACGAGGCCTGCGTCGCAGTGCCGCAGAGCATCTGGCGGTCGCCCGGGCACGAGGAGGAGTGGTTCGACATGATGAAGGGCGGCCGGGCCGCTTACTCGAATTTCGAGATCGCCGGCTACCTCACCGAGATCATCCTGCTGGGCTGCATCGCCCTCCGCACCGGTGTGGGCCACAACCTCGCCTGGGACGGCCCCAACATGCGGGCCACCAACGCGCCGGAAGCCGAGCAGTACGTCCGCCGCAATAACCGGAGAGGCTGGTCCGCCTGAAGCGCGAAACCGGTCCCCGCCCGGACGCTTGACGCGTCGGTTATGATGTCCGGACCGTTATGAACGAAACAAGCACCATGAAGAAACACGTCCTCTCCAGGCCGCTTCTGATCGCCGCCTGCCTTTCCCTGATGTCGGGAACCTGCGTTCTCGCGGCCGACACCGAGGCGCTGGTCCTGAAGCTTCCCCTGCCCACCCTCAAGGGCACGCCGGAAGACCTGCCCAAGGGCCCCAACATCGATGCACCGTCCGACGAGCCGCCCACACCTCTCCAGGTGCCCAAGGGCGTCGTCAACGTCGCGGCCGGCAAGCCGGTCACCAGCAGCGTCTCGCCATTCTTCGGTGATTTGAAGCAGATCACGGACGGGGACAAGGAGGCGATCGACCGCGACGCCGTCGAGTTCAAGAAGGGCGTGCAGTGGGTGCAGGTGGATCTCGGTGCGCCCTTTGAAATCCACGCCGTCGCCATCTGGCACGACCATCGGGCCATCCAGTCCATCCGCGATGTCGTCATCCAGGTTTCCGATGATCCGGAGTTCAAGACCGGAGTGGCCACCATCTACAACAACGACACGGACAACTCCGCCGGTTTCGGCGTGGGAACCGACCGTGAATACTTCGAAATGAAGTTCGGGCGGGCCATTCCCGTGAAGGGCGTGAAGGCCCGGTATCTCCGCAGCCACACCCGGGGCAG
>DNDP01000198.1:1088-4181 GCA_003484235.1 Verrucomicrobiales bacterium | reverse complement strand
AAGGCCCGCTACCTGCGCAGCCACACCCGCGGCAGCAACCAGAGCGCGCTCAACTGCTGGCAGGAGATCGAAGTGTACGCGCTGCCCGCGAAATGAATCGCCGGAGCGCCCTGGCGTTGTTGCTGATCCTCGCCGGGGCGCTCACCCTTCGTCTTCCCCAGCTTTCCCTCCGTCCCCTCCACAACGACGAGGCGGTCAATGCCGTCAAGGTCAGCGAGCTGTGGGAACAGGGCCGCTACGTCTACGATCCGGACGAGTATCACGGCCCCACCCTCCATTACTTCACGGTTCCCTTTCTCGCGCTCAGCGGCGCAGAGAATTCCGGTGAGCTCCCCGACGCCGCCCTCAGAATCGCACCGGCGGTGTTCGGCGTCGGCCTGATCCTGATCCTGCTGCTGTTGATCGACGGCCTGGGTCGCGCGGCGGTGTTCTGGTCGGCCATGTTCATCGCGGTCTCGCCCGCGATGGTTTTCTACAGCCGGTATTTCATCCATGAAATGCTGCTGGTGTTCTTCACCGGGCTGACAATCGGCGCCGGCTGGCGCTACGGGCAGTCGAAGTCGATGCGTTGGGCGGTGGTCGCCGGGATCGGCCTTGGGCTCATGTCCACCACCAAGGAGACCTTCGTGCTCGCACTTGCCGCCATGGGCGGCGCCTGGCTGGCCGTCAACGGTCCGGGCCTGCACGCCCAGGGCCGGGCGTGGTTTGCCGCGCACGGGAATGCGAAACACTTCGCCGCCTTCGCCGGCACTGCGGCGGTCGTGTGGCTGGCGTTGTTCACGTCGTTCTTCACCAACGCCTCCGGCCCGCTCGACTCAATCCGCACCTACCTGCCCTGGCTTGAGCGTGCCGGCGGTGAATCGCCCCACATTCATCCGTGGCATTTTTACCTGCACCGGCTCGCGTGGTTTCATCCGGCGAAAAGCCCGGTATGGACCGAGGGGCTGATACTGGCACTGGCGGTCGTCGGAGCTGGGGCCGCGTTTCTTGGAGAACGCTCGTCGCTCAGGCGCTTCCTCGCGCTCTACACCGTCCTGCTCATGGCGATCTACACGGTGATCTCCTACAAGACGCCGTGGTGCCTGCTCGGTTTCTATCACGGCATGATCCTGCTCGCCGGCATCGGCGCGGCCTGGCTGGTGGACCGAATTCAAGGCCGCGCTGGAAAGATCGCGCTGATGACGCTTTTGGGAGCGGGCACGCTGCATCTGGGCTGGCAGGCGTGGCGGGCGGGACACGGGTTCGCCGCCGACCCGAAAAACCCCTACGTGTACGCACAGACCTCTCCGGACATTGGCCAGTTGATCGAACGTGTCGAGGGCATCGGCCGGGTGGCGGCCGACGGTTACGGAACGGTGGTGAAGGTGATCGCGCCGGACAGCGACTACTGGCCGCTGCCGTGGTACCTCCGCAGGTTTGAAAAGGTCGGATGGTACGATGCGCTGCCGGAAGATCCCTTCGCACCGGTGATGATCGTCTCCTCGCAGTTGAACGCGCGACTCGACGACGCCTCCGAACGCCGCTGGATCATGGCCGGCTACACCGAACTCCGGCCCGGCATCTTCCTCGAACTCTATGTCGAGCTGGAACTCTGGAAGCGCTACGTCGAAACGCTGCCCCGTCCCAAGGACTGAATCACGAGCCACGCCGCCCCAGGGACCCCGTCACTTCAATCCGCATAGACGAAGAACTTGTACCAGAAGAAATTCCAGATCAGCCCGCCCGACACCGCCAGCACCTTGCATGCGTTTCGGGAAATCATGTCCTCGTTCCACTCGTGCCCGGGCCAGAGCCTGCGGGCGAAAGCGAGCGCCACATTCGCCGGCCATTGCCAGTAGTTCGTTGTCACGTGGAGGATGACCGTCTGCAGCACGAATGCCGAGAAGGCGGTGGTCACGAGAAACCGCCAGGCCCGGATCAGCCAGGCATCGCCGTCGGGCTGAAACACGAGGAACCAGTTCGCCAGGAATGACCAGGCCATCGCCACCGCGACCGAGATCAGATTGGCCGGGATCCTAGGCCAGCGAAAGGGGCGCCCGGTCAGCAGGTTGAACACGGCGAAATCGACCACCGTGGTGATGACGCCGACCACGCCGAAGAGGAGAATCTGTTGGGTGGGAACCATGGCAGTTCAGGCGGCCAGCCCGTGGCCAACGCGGAATGCCCGCGGGCAGGAAGCGCGCACGGCAGTCGCCGACGCGGGGTCTGGCCAAGTTTGCATGGTTGATTGTCGAAACATGGAAACGGCGGTCCGTGAATGGCTCCACCATGCCCGGAACCGGTCGACTTCAGCAACCTCGCTGTCTTCGGCGCGGCGGCCGCCATGCCGCAGCACAGGCCACCGCTTCATCGCGGTTCCGCAGATTCCCGTGAACCTTTTCTCGTCGGCCACATTCTTCCCTGTGTAAATGCCGTTGATGGCGGGTGATGAACAGTTGCCGGTCGCAGCCGCCCGGGCCGGAGACCCGGCCGCGTGGGACGCGCTGTTCCGCCGCTATCAGCTCCCCCTTTACAGCTACGTCCATGAACTGACGCGCCATGAACAGACCAGCCTCGATCTCGTGCAGGAGACCTTCATCAAGGCCGTCCGCCATCTCGGTTCGCTGCGCGACGACGCGCGGTTCGGCGGCTGGCTCTTCCGCATCGCGCACCAGCTCTGTCAGCAACATTGGCGCAGGCAACGCCCGACCGAACCGCTCGATGCCGGTGATCGGCCCGAGCTGGCGGATGAATCCGCCTCTCCGCTGGAAGAACTGCTCAGCGCCGAGCAGGAGGAACTCTTCCTGGCTGCCCTCACGGAACTGGCCGAGGAACATCGCTCGGTCGTTCTGCTGCATTACCTCGAAGACTTCGACCTCGCGGAGATCAGCGAAATCACCGGTGTGCCTTTGGGGACCGTCAAATCGCGGCTGCACCACGCACGCCGGAAACTGCGTAAACAACTGAACCCGGAGAACCAGCCATGAGATCGATTCGTCAACTGATCCTCGAACGCCACCGCGGACAGCAGGCCAAGCTCGACCAGCTCCGCGAGGATGTGATCGAACGCGAGCTCCAACGCAGGACAGGCATCCTGCCTGTCACCGAACGCAC
>DNDP01000198.1:447-924 GCA_003484235.1 Verrucomicrobiales bacterium | reverse complement strand
TCCTGCCTGTCACCGAACGCACCGCAATGGTGGCCCCCGACGTTGCACACAATGCAACCACCGAGGTTCGCGGGAGTGGTCCACGGAAGCCTGCAGTCGCGGCGGATGCGCGGACCGGAGTCACGTTCGTGCGCGCCGACGCTCGCGGTGACAGGCTGGAGGCCCGTTCTGCCATCCTGGACGTCTTCCGCCATTGGCTTTCGCTGCCGCGACTTGGCTGGAGCGCTCTGACGGCGGCGTGGCTGGCGATCATTGGCCTCAATCTGGCCACGCATTCAGAAGCCGGGTCCAAACCATCAGCAGCTGCCCGGCTGGAGACCCGTGAACTGATTCAGGGGCTCAAGGAGTACCGGGCGCAGCTCGCGCAGTTGATGCACGAGACCTCACCCGACCCCGACAAAGAACCGGCGGCAAATCCCGGAAAAACACCCGGCCCGCGAGGCGATGCCGAACGGATTTGGCGCGATGCCCGTCTGC
>DNDP01000198.1:0-142 GCA_003484235.1 Verrucomicrobiales bacterium | reverse complement strand
CCAACCTTCCAACGGCTGGGACGCCGGCTTTGCTCCCGCCAGGCAGTCAAACGCCTGGGCATTGCCGCCCTCGGCGTCATCACGTTGATCGCCCTGTTCTATGCGGTGGAGAACTGGCGCGGCGCCCGCGAGTGGAGGCAGG
>DNDP01000229.1:4279-10086 GCA_003484235.1 Verrucomicrobiales bacterium | reverse complement strand
TCGGCGACGTTGCCGCCGATCGTGCAGGCGCTTTGGCTCGAAGGATCGGGCGCGTAAAGCAGGCCGTGGGGCTGGGCCGCCTTGGTCACCCAGGCATTCACACAACCGGCTTCGACCAATGCCCGGCGATTCCGCGCATCGATCTTCAGCACCCGGTTCATGCGCGACATCGTGATCATCACGCCGCCTTCCACGGCGAGCACCGCGCCGCTCAGACTGGTGCCGGCCCCGCGCGGAATGATCGGCAGGCCGTGCTTCGCGCAGAGCTTCACCACCTTGACCGTCTCCTCCGTGGTGCGCGGCAGGACAACCGCGTTGGGCAGGTTCTTCTCGATCGTGTAGGCGTCGCACTCGTAGACCAGCAGCTCATGCGGATGCGAGATCACGCCGTCATCGCCGACGATGCCGCGCAAGCGTTGCAGCAGATTTTCGTCGAGTGCGGCGGTGATCATACGAACGAGGGTAGGGAAAGGCGTTGCCGTTGTCGAGATGGCTCCCCTATCCTCCCGCGCATGTCGAATCCCGCTCCGTTCAATCCGCCCGTGCGTTCGCTCATGGGGCCCGGTCCCAGCAACTGCGCGCCGTCCGTTTTGCAGTCGCTGTCCAAGCCCATGCTCGGCCACCTTGATCCCGAGTTCGTCCGCATGATGGAGGAGATCAAGTCGATGCAACGCGCGGTGATGCAGACGAAGAACCTGATGACCTTCCCCGTCAGCGGCACCGGCAGCGCGGGCATGGAGTTCTGTCTCGTCAACCTCCTCGAACCCGGTGACGAGGTGATCATCGGCGTGAACGGCGTCTTTGGCGGTCGGATGTGCGACCTCGCCGAACGTTGCGGCGCCAAGGTGACTAAGGTCTCGAGCGACTGGGGTCGCATCATCGAGCCGCAGCAGATCGCTGACGCGCTCAAGCAAACGCCCAAGCCGAAGCTGGTCGCCGTCGTTCACGCCGAGACTTCGACGGGTGCGCTCACGCCGGTGGAGGAAGTCTCGAAACTCGTGCGGGAGGCGGGCGCGCTCTTCCTGATCGACACCGTCACGTCGCTCGCCGGTTGTCCGGTGAAGATCGATGAGTGGGGCGTGGACGCCGTTTACAGCGGCACGCAGAAGTGCCTGAGCTGTCCGCCCGGGCTGGCACCCGTGTCGCTCAGCGAACGCGCGCTCAAGGTCGCGACCTCGCGCAGGACCAAGGTGCAAAGCTGGTATCTCGATGTGAACCTGCTCGCCGGTTACTGGGGCGAAGAGCGCGTCTATCATCATACCGCGCCGATCTCGATGAATTACGCGTTGCACGAGGCGCTGCGGCTGGTGCTTGAGGAAGGGCTGGAAGCGCGCTTCGCCCGGCATCGCGAGAATCACCTGGCGCTCAAGGCCGCGCTCGACGTGATGAAGCTCAAGATCATGTCGCAGGAAGGGCATCAGCTCTGGCAGCTCAACGCCGTGCAGGTACCGGAAGGCGTTGATGAAGCGGGCGTGCGCAAGCAATTGCTGACGCAGTACGGCATCGAAGTCGGCGCGGGCCTGGGTCCGATGAAGGGCAAGATCTGGCGCGTCGGCCTGATGGGCGCAACCTCGACGCGCGACAACGTGGTGAAGTTCGTGCAGGCCTTCGGCGACATCCTCAACGCCGGCGGCTATACATGCGACACCAAGGCGGCAGTGGCGGCGGCCAAGTAGGACAGGCTTCCAGCCTGCACTTGCGAGCTCCATGGGCCGGTCATGAGGCGCTTGCTTTTGCGGGGTCGACATCCTTGGGGTGCGCTTCATGCTACCTCTACGGAGCTTCGCGTTGCAGGGGAGTCTCAGATCGACAAACTCGGGTCGATCGGACCCTTAACCCAACGATGCGATTTACAGTTTTGGAGCAGCGGACCTTCTCCAAATCCCGCTGCCGCAAAGATGGACGACAATGAGGTCACTTTCAGGAGGTCCGAGAGATTTCCGTCTTTCAGCGTTACATCAGACAACTTGGGGAAATGCAAAACCAATGCCGTCACAACCCTCTCAAACATCTTCCCTCTGGCAGTTGGCGGCAACTTTGAATGGGGCCAAATGGCTTCAATTATTACTGAAGTTGAACGAGACAATTGAAAGTGCGGCGAGACCTTGAATCCAATTGCCCCCTCCCAGTCGCCTTGTCTCATGTAGTAATAAAGCGGATCGGCCATCCTCGGGTCGATCTCCAACACATATCCGTCGGTCCATTCAGCGATTTTCACGTTTTGCGTTGGCGCAGGATATCAACCAAATGAGGGTCGGCAATATCGACTGCTCGTATCACCTGCGAATTGCGAAAAGGTTTGGCGCGTGCGGGCCGTTCTCACTCCGGCAGGTGAGCTGTCTGGTTTCGACTCGTTGGCGATGCACTTCAGACTTGGCCATTGCGGTTCAGCCAAGCACCCTCACCACAGTCACCCTGGCAAATCATGCATCCCGCCGCGCTCGCCTTCCTCGCGTTCCTGCCGATCGTTGTGGTCGGTGTTTTCCTCGTCGGACTTCGCTGGCCCGCCAGCCGGGCGATGCCCATCTCCTACGTTACGGCGGTGTTGCTGGCGTTGTTCGTGTGGAAGGTCGAGCGCTGGCAGGTTGCCGCCGCGACGATCAACGGCCTGATCGTCACCGCGACGCTCCTCTACATCATCTTCGGCGCGATCCTGCTGCTGAACACGCTCAAGCACAGCGGCGGGCTGGCGGTGATCCGTCAGGGCTTCACCGACATCACGCCGGATCGGCGCATCCAGGTGATCATCATCGCGTGGTTGTTCGGTGCGTTCATCGAAGGCTCAGCCGGGTTCGGGACGCCTGCCGCAGTGGCGGTGCCGTTGCTCGTGGGGCTCGGGTTTCCGGCAATGGCCGCGGTGATGGCGGGAATGATCATCCAGAGCACGCCGGTGAGCTTTGGCGCCGTGGGCACACCGATCCTCGTCGGGGTGAACACCGGGTTGACGGGAGATGCGGCAGTCGAGGCGTTCGCCGCCGCGCAGGGACTTGGCTGGACGGAACTGCTGGCGCACATCGGATTCAAAGTGGCGTTGCTGCACGCGATCACGGGCACGCTGATTCCACTCTTCGTGGTCTCGCTGATGACACGTTTCTTCGGGCCGAACCGGTCGCTCAAGGACGGCCTGCGCATCTGGCCGTTTGCGATCTTTGCCGCGCTGTCGATGACGATTCCCTACGTGCTGGTCGCGCGGTTTCTGGGTCCCGAGTTTCCGTCGCTGCTTGGATCGTTGATCGGTTTGTCCATCGTGGTGCCGGCGGCCAAGCTGGGCTTCCTCATGCCGGCGAAATCCGAGCAGTGGGAATTCGCGCCGCGTGAGGAGTGGCCGGCGCAGTGGAGCGGAGCGTTCGAGATCAAGGACGGCGCGACGAATGGACGGGCGATCGGGTTGATCCGGGCGTGGGCGCCTTATCTCATCGTGGCGCTCCTGCTGGTGGCGACGCGCATTCCGGAATTCGGAATCAAGCCGCTGCTGTTGGGTGTCAAAGTCGAGTGGGCGGGGATGTTTGGCACCTCGATCAACGCCAGGTTTGAGCCGCTCTACCTGCCCGGGACCGTCTTCATCGTGGCGAGCTTGATCACGTTTTTCCTGCACGGCATGCAGCGCGACAGTTGCCTGGGGGCATGGCGGGAGTCGGGCAGGACGACGCTGAAGGCATCCCTCGCGCTCGTGTTCACCGTGCCGATGGTGCAGGTGTTCATCAACTCGCAGGGCGGCGGCGCGGGCTACGAGAAGATGCCGATCGTGCTGGCGGGAAGTGTCGCCAATCTCGCGGGCGACGCGTGGCCGGCATGCGCGCCGTTCATCGGTGGCTTCGGTGCGTTCGTCGCCGGCAGCAACACCGTGAGCAACATGATGTTCAGCCTGTTCCAGTTCGACGTGGGCCAGCGCATCGGTGTCGATCCGACATGGATCGTGGCCCTGCAGGCGGTCGGCGGCGCGGCCGGCAACGTCATCTGCGTGCACAACGTCGTGGCGGCCTCGGCGGTGGTCGGTCTGGTGGGCCGCGAGGGCGACGTCATCCGCAAGACGCTGATCCCGTTCTGCTACTACGCGCTGACGGCGGGGTTGCTGGGAATGATCTTTGTGAGCGCGCAGTAGCTGCCGGTTCGGGTCGCTCGCTCTCTTCGCCCCGGCTCGCGTCCATTTCACCACAACAGTCGGACTGTGCCGCGAAACGCACGGTTGCACGGAACGGGTCCGGCTCGTTAGCCTCGCAGTCAGCTTCTGCGACATGTACGAACAACCTGAAATCTGTTCCGCCGCGGGCGCCTGCCGCCGTTGGCCGCTGACGTTGGTGTTGCTCGCCTGCCTGCTTTCGGCCCTCACCGCCTGCAAGAAGTCCGAGGATGCCGGGGCTCCGTCGGCCGATTTTCTGGCGGTGATGAACGTCGGCAAGTCCCAGTACGAAAAGGGCGATGCCACCGCCGCGGCAAAGACGTTCGAACAGGCGGTCAGCACCCTGCCGACTTCCATCGATGCCCGGTTGAATCTCGCCAACGCGCTCCTTGCGGCCGGGCAGCCCGAGGCGGTGCTGACCCACACGGCGCAGGTGCTGAGCATGGACCCGCGGTCGGCGGCCGCTCATTACCTCGCGGGCTGCGCCCAGCTGCGCCAGGGCAATTTCGCCGAGGCAGTCAAATCGCTTCAGCAGGCCAAGGACATCGATCGAACCGTCAACGAGGTCAGCTTCCAGCTCGGCGTGGCCTACGAAGGGATGAGGAACTACGACGACGCGATCGCGCAGTGGCGGGAGACCATCGAGTTCGGTCCCGAGCACCCGGCGGTCTACTACCGTCTCAGTCAGGCGATGATCCGCAAGGGCGACACCGACGAGGCGCAGACGCTGCTGGAGAAGCACCGCGAAGTCACCGCCGGACGGAACATCCCGAGTGATCCCTCGTTCTTCGAGCAGTGTGTGCACACCCAGATGCGCGTGCCGTTCTCCCTCGAACAGCCCGCCGTGCCCGGCATCACGGTCCAGTTTGCCGATGTCACGGCCGCCTGGCTGCCGGCGGGAACGAAGCACTCAGGACCGGTGGCGCTGGTGGACCTTCATCGAACCGGCGAGCCCGGTTTGTTCGTGATCGAGGACGGGAAGCAGTTCCGGCTGCTGACCTTCACGAACGGCCACTTCGAGCCGATTGGCAATCCCGTGCCCGCCGATCCGAATGGTGGCTACTCCAAGGTCCTCGTTGGCGATCTCGACAACGACCGCTACGAGGACGCGATCGTGCTCGGCGCCGGCCGATCCCACGTGCTCAAGCTCGGCGCGGACGGCCGGATCAGCGACCGCACGCTCCTCACGGGCCTCGCGCAGTTGAAAGCCGTCGATGGGGAACTGGCGGATCTCGACTTCACCAGTAAGCTGAGCCTGGTGGCCGCGCTGCCTGAAGGGCAGGGCATCCGCTTCTACCGCAGCCTTGGCAACGCCACCTTCCGGGAGGACACCGCGGCACTCGGCCTGCCAACCAACGCCTTTGCCGCAACCCAGGTCGCGGTGGCCGACTGGAACAAGGACGACCTGCCTGACGTGCTTGCGGTCGCGGACGGCGCGGTGCGCTATTTCGCCAATCAACGGGGCGGCACCTTCGCCGCGACGAACGCTCCGGCGCAGTTTTCCGGCGCGGGCCGGCTGGTCATCGGAGACCTGAACAACGATCTCCGGCCCGATGCGGCGGTGCTCAGCGGCGAAACCGTCGAGGTCGCCTATGGCGGACTCACCAACCGCAGCACGGTGAAGCTCGGCCCCGGCGGTGTGTCGCGGCTCACCTTGCTGGACTTCGACAACGACGGCTGGCTGGAC
>DNDP01000229.1:3866-4091 GCA_003484235.1 Verrucomicrobiales bacterium | reverse complement strand
GACAACGACGGCTGGCTGGACCTGGCGGTTCACGGTGCCGGCCCCACGCGGGTGCTGCGCAATCGGGGCACCCGCGGTTGGGAGGATGTCTCGGCGGCGCTCGGGCTGACCCTGCCGGGTGTCCGCGAACTGCTGGCCGCCGATCTGGACCGCGACTGTGATCAGGACCTGCTCCTCGCCTTGGAGGACGGCAGCGTGCGACTCCTGCGCAACGACGGCGGCAAC
>DNDP01000229.1:3401-3681 GCA_003484235.1 Verrucomicrobiales bacterium | reverse complement strand
CCTGCGCAACGACGGCGGCAACCAGAACCGGATGGTCAAGTTCAAGGCCGTGGGCAGCCGGTCCAACCCCACCGGCATCGGCGCCCGCTTCGAATTGACCGCCGGCAACTGGCGCGGCATGCGCACCGTCACCCGCTCGCCGCTCGAGATCGGCATCGGCAACCGCGACCAGGTCGATTCGATGTTCATCCAGTGGACCCAGCTCCGCATGAACCTCGAGTCAATCAGGGCCGAGGAATGCCGCGTCGCGTTCATCACCGAGATCGAGCAGAAGCAGATG
>DNDP01000229.1:2878-3155 GCA_003484235.1 Verrucomicrobiales bacterium | reverse complement strand
CGAGATCGAGCAGAAGCAGATGACCTCCTGCCCCTATCTCTACGCGTGGGACGGAGAGACCTTCCGCTTCGTCTCGGATTTCCTCGCCGCCGCACCGGTCGGGTTGCCGGTGGCTCCTGGCCGGATCATTGCCGCCGACCCGGAGGAACTGCTATGGATCGGCAGCGAAGCGATGTTCCCGCCCAGAGACGGCCGTCATGTCCTGCAACTCACCGAGGAGTTGAGCGAGATTCTCTACCTCGATGAAGTGAAGCTCGTCGCAGTCGATCACCCTGCT
>DNDP01000229.1:512-2687 GCA_003484235.1 Verrucomicrobiales bacterium | reverse complement strand
CGTAGCAGTCGATCACCCTGCTGGCACCCGGGTGTTCTCGACCAGCAAGATGCTGCCTGCGCCGCCCTGGCTGCCGCACGGAATCGTGGCGCTGAAGGACCGGATTCCGCTGCGCCGCGCGTGGTCCAACACGCCGCAGCCCGCCGATGGCGGCACCGGCTGGCAGGAAACGAGCGCCGCCTACGAAACGGGCGCATCACCCGCGATTGACGTGACCGAACGCCTGCAGGCAGTCGACAACGTCCGTGTGTCGCCGGCGATCTACGGCGATCACCTCCGCGGCTGGGCGAAGATGCAGGAGATCATCCTGGACTTTGGTCCGCTGGACGTCTCCAGGCCGCTGGTCCTCGCGCTAAACGGCTGGCTCCGGTTCGGCGGCGCCATGGCCAACATCGCCGCTTCGCAGCGGCCCGACCTGCCGTTCCCGTTTCCCACCCTCTTCGCCGAACTGCCGGACGGTTCGTGGCAGGTGGTGGACGTCGCCTTCGGCACGCCGGCCGGGCGGACGAAGTCCATCGTCGTCGATTTGGAAGGGAAACTCCCCGCGGAAACCCGGCGGCTGAAGCTCACGCATGCGTTCGAACTGCACTGGGACGAGATCGCGCTCCACGAAAAGGCGCCGGACGCCCCGCTGCAGATCACGCGGCTGTCGCCGGTGTGGGCGGACCTGCACTACCGCGGTTTCAGCCACGACGCCAACCTCGACTGGACCCATCCCACGACGCCGGTCTATGACCAGGTTCAGCTGATTCCGCTCGTTCCAAAGATTCCCACCGGCTGGACCACGCGCTTTGGCGCGGTCGACGAGCTGCTGGCGGCGAAGGACAACGCTTTTGTGATCATCAACGGCGGCGAGGAGCTGACGGTGGAATTTGACGCGGCGGCGCTGCCGCCGGTCCCCGCCGGTCACGAGCGGCAGTTCTACCTGTGGTCGGTCGGCTGGGACAAGGACACCGACTACTACACCGTCCTGGGCGACCGGGTCGGGCCGTATCCGTGGCTCGGCATGGACGACCAGGCGTATGGCGACCAGCCCCGCCCGGCGTTCGACTCCGACGAACTGATGCGTCGCCACACGACGCGCTGGGTCGGTCCGCACGTTCCCCATCGGACGGAAGCCGCCGGCAGGTAGGACGGGCAGCCTGCCTGTCACCGAGGCTGACCGTTGCTCCTAGGAATGCTGGAGAGGTAGGAGATGAAGCGTTTGCGCTGACATGGGATCAGGATGGGCCTGGACCGTTCTTGCTACATATCCGCGTTGAATAAGTCTGTGGCCGGCTCTCCGGCGGGCTACCCGGGATGTGGGCTTTCATTTACCTGGCGGACTTGGTCGTCGTTTGCCCTTTTCCTTCCTCCTACTGGCTCCCCAGCGAATTGAGCAACTGACGGGCTTCGGCGTAACCCGGTTCCAGATCAAGGGCGCGTTGGGCGGCGGCACGGGCGGCGGGAATTTCCCCTTGGCGGGCATGAATCGTGGCGCGGGCGTAGGGAATGCGGGCGTCGCGCGCATCGGCGGATTCGGCGCGATAGAGCGCCTCGATCGCGCGCGCGGAATCGCCGGTGGCGTTGCGTGCGAGGCCGAGGTTGTACCAGGCGCGGGCATGGCGGGGATCCACCGCCACGGCCTGTTCGAGCGCGGCGACGGTCTGCGGCAGATCGCCCGTCTCATTCCAGGCGAGCGCCAGCTTGTAGTGATACTCGGCCTCGGTCGGCGCGAGCCGGACTGCCGCCTGCAGCTCGGTCAGTGCCCGCGCCGGCTGACCGAGCATGCTGTAGAGCACGGCCAGCTCGTGTCGGAGGGGCGCCGAGTTGGGATCCCACTCGACTGCTTTCTGGAAATGACCGAGCGCCGCGGCGGTGTCGCGCTGGGCCAGCCGCAGGGTGCCGAGCTGCAACTGGCCGGTCGGCTGATCGGCGTTGAGCTGGAGAAAGTGTTCAAGTTCCCGGGCCGCGCGGCTGGAGGGCTCCACTTCGCCCCGCAGAGCCCAGGCGGCGTTTACCCGGACCGAGCGTTTGGGGTCGTCCAGCATCGGTGCCAGCGCTGCCTCGACCTCGGGCTGATGGGCCTGGGCCAACGGTTCCAGCGCCTGCACCGCGTGCGCGCGGAGCAGCGCGTTCGTGCTGGCCAACGAGTTGATCAATGCGCGTCGCACTGCGGGATCGCCGAGCCATTGG
>DNDP01000229.1:0-240 GCA_003484235.1 Verrucomicrobiales bacterium | reverse complement strand
CGGCGGCTTTCCAGTAGGCGGTGTCGTCGCCGGTCAGCAGTTTCACCACCTGCTCGCGGGCGGCGTCATCCCCTGCGCGGGCCAGGGCGATGGTCTGGGCGCGCTGCCGGGAAGGGCGGTTCATCCGGTCGCCATACCAGCGTTCGACCGCCGCCAGCGCCCAGTCGGCGTCCCGGTCCGTGTGACAGCGGTTGCACGCGTTGGGCACGCCATGCTGTTTGGTCAACAGCGGATCGGGGA
>DNDP01000336.1:3375-4990 GCA_003484235.1 Verrucomicrobiales bacterium | reverse complement strand
GAACTCCCCGATGACCATCCGGCCGTTGCCGGTGTGATGCTCGCCGTTTCCACGATCAGAGGCGTGAGTTGGAATGTCGGTTCCGTGCCGAACTGTTTGTCCACCTTCAACAGCGACCATTCCCACATGCGCGAGACTTCGGTCAGCCACACATCGAGCGTGACCTCGAGCGTGGCTTTGGCCTCGCCCTGAATGCGCTTGATGGCGGGCCAGTCGTTGGCGGGGTTGACGGTCAGGGACATCGATGGTGCGCCGCTGTTGCACGGGGCGCCGACGAGCAGAATCTTTCCGGTGGCGCCCATCACACCGAGGGAATCCTCCAAACGCACGCCGGCGCCGAAGCGGAGGCAAATGTCGTATTCATCGATCATTTCTTCTTCGCCCCCGAAAAAATGCCGGCGGAACACCTGATCAAACTCACCCACGCTCGAAGGCGGGCGGGCAGCGGGAAATGGAGTGCGCCAGGTCGTTCGTGAAACGAGTTCCACGCCGGCGTCCAGCAGGCCGGTGATGTCGACCGGCTTCAGCTTCCTCACCACGGGCCCGATGTAGCGCAGCTTGCCGAGCGACGCATTCAGTCCGGCTTCCGCAGAGAGATCAAAACCGCCGCTGACGGCTTCGTTGAACTCGAACTGGTAGGGATCGTTGACCGGATCAAACTGGGAGGAGGTGCCGGAGGTCGCCGCCGCGAAGATCGAGCCAGAGACCTTGCCGACACCGGGGACCGGGGGGAGCAGGCGGCTCAACAACTGGTCCTGTCGGACCGAGGCCCAGTTCGTGAAGTAGATCTCGCTGTTCGCGCCGCGCAGGCCGAAGGCGCTGCTGGCACTGAAGGCAAGGCCCAGCTCGCCCGGCGCGAAAGCGAGCAGGCCGGTGCCGGGATTCCTGTTGCCGGTGGCCCACTCGACGTCCAAGCCGTAGTCGTAGCTGAGAAAACCGTTGGTGTCCGCGGCGATGCTGGCGGTGAACCGTGGCAGCGGCAGGAACCGGCCGTCCGGCACCCAGTCCTTGATGGTGTCCTGGGTCGCCGCCACACCGGCGGTCGTTCCCATGATGTCGGTGGCGAACGCCAGCCACGGCGGGATGTTGATGCCTTGCAGCGGAGCGGGGTTGGGCGCCTTGTGCGGTTCGAAGACGCTGACGGCGCCCAGTCGGGAACGGGCGACCAGAACGGGACGAAAATCTCCGGGCGGCAGTTGCCAGAGCGGAACGCCACCGGTGGCCGTGCGCTCGGACGGAGTGGCGGTGGTGGTCAGTCGGTTCACCCGCTGCACGAACACGTTGGTGGTCGAACTGAAATTGATCGCTTCGCCAGTCAGAATTTCGTCGAGCCATTCGACTAATGGAGGTCCGCTGACGTTCGGGGGAGGAACCGGGACGGCCACGTCAGCAGCGGGATTGTTGGTGTATGCCCGTGGATCGACGAGCAGGAGTTCCACAACTTCATCCGGCAGATCGACGCTTTGCCGGGCACGCAAGCTGCCGTCCGGCGCATCGAACTGGGCGAGGCTGTAGGACACGGTTTGATCGGTTGTCGTTCCGTTCCAGGTCATCGTCAGCGGGCCCTCAGCCTGGAAACGGTCGAGAGCGCTCTCGTCTCCGGATCGGCTGACTC
>DNDP01000336.1:1417-3235 GCA_003484235.1 Verrucomicrobiales bacterium | reverse complement strand
GCGCTCTCGTCTCCGGAGCGGCTGACCCCGGTGAGAAATCCGCCCTGTCGATCCAGGCTCAGTTGAGTGATCTGCGGTCCGGGAACGGGTTCCAGGAAGATGGGCGCATCGATGTAGTAAACGCCACCGTCGTCGATGAAGTCGCCGATGCCGAACCGTTCGCGCCAGGGAAGGTAACCGTCGGCGATGACTTCCAGAAAATGAGGCGCCGCGGAGACCGGTTGGACGAATTCGAACATTCCATTCGTGTCGGTGATCGTTTCGAAGTTCGGCCCAATCGATTTCCCATAACGGTCAAGCACCTGCACGTGGACGTCTGCCAGGGTGGCGTTGTCGCCTGTCCGCTTGACGGAACCACGCACCCGGACGCCACGATCCATGACGGCCACGACCTTGATGCGCGGGACGACGGGATCGACGAGTTCCCGGGAGCGGAAGGAAAGCGTCCAGGTCGGATTGGAAACTCCAAAGGAACCGAGTTGGCCCTGGAAGTTTTGAATGGTCTGGCCGGCGGCAATCACGTCCAGTGGACCCTGTGGAGTGGTGAAGCTGAGCGTCGTGTTGGGGACCCGATAGGTCGGGTCCTCCTTGGCGACGGCGTCCACCACGAGATCGAACGTGGGAACGGGGAGCGGCACCAGATTGTCGCTCGGACCGTTTACCCAGACATCAAACGTTTCAGTGGCGCCCGAGTTGCCGATATCCACCTGGAACGACTGGCCGGGACTGCCGACGGGGAACCACGCGGTGAAGGCTCCGGGAGGCCATCGGTCCGCGACAAACGCGAAGATCAAGTCTCCGGAGTAGCTGGTCCTGATCAGGTCGCCGGGTTCGAGGACCTGCACGTTGGGAGGACGATACGATTGTTCCACCGCGTCCCAGAACCGGATGCTGAGCGTGACGGATGTGCCGGGATCGGGGAATTCAGCATCGAATCGTCCGATATTTTTCAGGGTCAGTGGAGCGACGAAGTTAAAATCACCGGGGTTGTTCGGCGGCAGCACTCCGGGCGGATTCCAGGCAGGGATGGAGAACGCAATCGAGGTGTTTGCCGAGCCGAACTCGGTGAAGGTGTTGCGCGGATGCGTCGGCATGACCGAATAGTCGCCGGCCGCGACGTCATTGAAGACATACCGCGTGTTGCCCGTGTTCAGCAGATCATTGGCGCGCAGGTCCACCATCACCGGGTCGCCTACCGTCGGGGTCAACACGGCCTGCCCTCCGCCGTGCTCGAGATCGCTGTACGGGGTCGTCAGCAGGCCAGCGTTCTGGTTCGACAACAGCAGTGTCTTGGTGGGATCGGAGGAATCGCCATACACCTCACCGGTCACCACCACGCGTTGTTTGCGGACGAACAGATCCAGTTCGTAGGTGCGACCGGAGTCGAACAACAGGGGGGCTCCATTCTGATTTCCCAGCCCGTTTCCGGGAGGGCTTCCGGGCCAGGGCCATTCCTCGAAGAACGGCCAACCCTGTTTGCGGGTGGTGCCGGCCGCCAGGTCGGTCTGGGACACGTGGCTGCCCCAGTGGTTGGTCATGCCGGCGATGCGAATCCCGTAGCGGCCGGGTGGCAGTCTGGCACTGAACCTCCCGGCGGCGTCCGTGTCCACCTGGACCACCCGTTGCGTGAGCACCAGGTGCGAATACGGTTCATACTCGATGATCTCGATTCCGGTCTGCTCACGGGGCAGATAATTCGAGGCATCGCGGTTTCCCAGTTTCGAGGTGACTTCCGCTCGTGCGTCCGCCGCGAACAACCGTCCGCGAATGATTGCCGGAACGACTTCCAGTTCGGCATTCAACGAAGTCCACACACCT
>DNDP01000336.1:0-1253 GCA_003484235.1 Verrucomicrobiales bacterium | reverse complement strand
CAACGAAGTCCACACACCTTCCGTGACATCAATGATGTCGGAGAACTTGAACTCGGGGGTGATGCCGCCGGTCATGCTCGTGGGCGGCCGGCCGTTGGCGGACACCCGGTATCGTCCGGGCAGGAGATTGAAGAACCCGCGTTGCTCCGGAAATCCGATGTAGGTGAACGTCTGCACGCGGTCGATGCCTTCCGTGCCGGTCATGTCCAAGCCCTGCAGCCGCACCTCCAGGAACGAATACGCGTTCACGTTCGTGTAGATCGACTCCAACTGGACGAAGAGATGGGTGGGCTTCAACACGATCGGAATGGTGTGGGGTGTCGGAAACGCGCCACTGACGGGATCGGGATTCAAGATGGCCGTCGTGGAGTGGTATCCCATGCGCTTGGTCGTGACCCTGAGCGGAACGGCGGGCAGGCCGGTGAACAGCACTTCGCCGTTGAAGCCGGTCACACTCGTTCGCTTGGGCAACACCACGCTGGAAAGATCCTGGGGATCCAGTCCCTCCACCTCCACATACACCCCCTCCAGAGACGCCTGCGTGTCGAAGAATGGATCCGCACTGGCGGGATCCAGACCCTCAATTCGTACGGTCACGTTCTGCCCCTCGGGTTCCAACATGATGCTGGCGGAGTGGGTTGACGAGATCAACTGATGGTCGTTTGTTGTGCCCGCCGTCGTGAATGGCAGCCATCTGGGGATGGCACCGGCAGTATCGTTTGCACGGAATCGGTAGGACCCGCTGGGCAACCCTCGAAACCATAGGTTGCCGTCGGCGTCCGTGCGGCCGCTGTACGATTCGGCCGGGTCGGGATCGTTCGCCCCGTTGAATCGATCCAACTGGACGGGAACGTCGAACAGCGCGATGCCCGTCATCACGTCGCTGACCACCACCTGAAAGTCCGGGCGCGCCCCCGGGACGGGTGAGAGGGGATACACTCCGCTGAGAGTTGTGTCGGGCGCGATGTTGATGGTCTCCACGCGCGCGGCGAAACCTCCGTGTTCGATGCGCAGTTCCAGGCTGCCCGCGGGCGCGTTAGCGAACTCAAAGAAACCAAACGGGTCCGTCGTCGTTTCCGCTTCGGGAACGCCATCGGTCGGCGTCGCCTCCAGCGTCACGCGGGCACCGTCGATGCCCGATTGGTCGGCCGCCGAGATCGCGCGTCCGACGAACCGTGTGTCGGCCACTATCGAGGTGCTGGTCAGTAGAAGACTGAGGCAAAGGCGTCGCAGGAGGCCTCCGGCAGGAGCCC
>DNDP01000205.1:8395-8590 GCA_003484235.1 Verrucomicrobiales bacterium | reverse complement strand
GGTCGGGGATCACGATGTCGTCCTCGCGCGGGACCACGATCTCCTCGTCCACCTCCACGGCGAAGCCGTCGTCGCCCTCGCCCTTCTCGAGCGGCAGTTCGGGCTGCTTCTTTTCCTCGACCTCCTTGATCGTCCGTTCGTTGAAAGACTTGATGTTGCGGACACCGACCTTCGCGAAGATCTGGTAGCGCTTCT
>DNDP01000205.1:7952-8088 GCA_003484235.1 Verrucomicrobiales bacterium | reverse complement strand
TGGGGTCGGTGACGACGGGCACCACCAGGTGCGGCAGGCGGTTGTACTGCTGCAACTCGACGACCTTGGGATCGATCATGACGAAGCGCAGCTTGTCCGGCGGGAAGCGGTAGAGCAGCGAGGCGATGATGGAATT
>DNDP01000205.1:5335-7685 GCA_003484235.1 Verrucomicrobiales bacterium | reverse complement strand
CCGGCGACCAGCAGGTGCGGCATGTCGGCGAGGTCGGCGATGATCGGATGCCCGTAGACATCCTTGCCCAGCGCGATCGGCAGGCGGGCCTTGCTCTTGAGCCATTCCTCCGACTCCATCAGGTCGCGCATGATGACCTTGGTCTTGACGCGGTTGGGCACCTCGATGCCCACCGAGCTGCGGCCGGGCACCGGCGCGAGGATGTGGATGCGCTCGGCTTTGAGCGCGGCGGTGATGTTGTTCGTCAGGTTGACAATCTTTTCGAGCTTCACGCCCGGCGCCGGGTGCAGTTCGTAACGGGTAATGGTTGGCCCCTTGGTAATGTCGCCGAGCGAGACCTCGATGCCGAACTGCGCGAGTGTCTGCTGCATGAGCCGCGCGTTGGCCATCAGCTCCTCCTTGGACTCGGAGGGTTTGACGTTGGGGTCCGGGTGTTGGAGGAACCCCATCGAAGGCAGCCGGTAATCGCCGATCTTGGGCGTGGCGGCCACGGCGATCGGCTTTGGGCGTTTGGTCCCGGGCGGCCTGGGCTTGGCGGTGGCCACCGGCTTCTTTTCCTCGTCGTCCGCGTCGTCTTCAATTTCCTCTTCGCCGGCTTTCTGCTTCTCGATCTTCTCCGCCCGGTCCTTGCCCAGAATGTCCGCGGTGGTGGCGGCCTTCACTTCTTCGGCGGGAATCACCTCGCCGGTTTCGAGTCCCTCGTCGGCCGGTTCCTCGGCTGGCGCCTCCTCCTTGTTGCGCTTGTCCGGCTTGTTGTCGGACTTCGAGGAGGGAATGCTGAGGTCACGGACCGTCGGTTCGGGCACCGGCTGCAGATCGGCGCCGAGCAGGCCGGCCTTGACCGCCTCCTCCTGGAGTTCGGCCGCCTGCTTTTTCAGCTCCTTGGCGCGGCGGGCGAGCTTCTTTTCCTCGGGCATGGCGGCCTCCTGGTGCTCCTGGTACCAGGCGACCACGCCGCGGAGCCATTCGCCCAGGTTGAAGTTGGTCAGGTAAAGCAGGCTGATGCAGTAGAGCGTGACGAAGACGATCGTGGCGCCCATCTTGCCGAAGACGTTGAAGATGCGCGTCAGGAAATTGCCAATGATGCCGCCGGCGGTGGTGTTGAGGTGATCGGTCAGGGTTTGCAGCAACGGCGCGTTGAGTTCGACCAGCCCCATCGTGCAGACGAGGAGGATCAGCGCCCAGGCCCAGCGACGCTGCAGGTAGGCGAGGAACTGCAGCAGAAAGCCCAGCCCGAAGTAGAACAGCAGCAACGGCACGACGAAGCCCGCCACTCCGAACAGGAAGAAGACGCCGTAGGCGAAATAGGCGCCCACCACGCCGATGAGGTTGTGCGCGGGCCGGTAGGGAGGATCATAGAGGAATCCGAGATCACGCGGCTCGAACGACCACTGGGCCACCGCCAGCATGAGGGCGACCGCGATCAGGACGACACCAAGAATGTCGCCCATGCCGCGGGAGGGAGCGATCGCCCCGGAGACCTTTCGAGCCATGCGCGCGAGATTAGGGACCGGCGCGACAACGGGCCAAGCGGAAAGTGATTGAGCGAAGCAGCGGGCCATTCCAAGTTGCGCTTGCGCCGTCCAGAACACGTTCGTATCGTCGCGACCATGAAAACGTCCAGCTGCCTGGTGATCGTCGCCGTGAGTTTTTGCCTGCTTCAAAGTGCCGCTTCGGCACAGGTCAGCTACGGAGCGGAAGCCTATGCGGCGCGCCAGCAGGAGGAGGAACGCTGGCGCAAGCTGAATGCCCAGGTGGAGGAGGTGGCCGGCACGGCCGAAGTGCTCCGTCGCCGTGTGCAGGCTCTGGAGGAGGAGAACCGGACCTTGCGCTCCGAACTGAGCCGGAAGTCGGAGAACGCCGTTTCTCCCGAGGAATTCCAGCGCGTCATGAAGGAGATGGCCGACAAGTTGAAGGAACTCGACAGCAAGCGCATCAGCGACAACAAGACCCTCATGGCCGAGGTGGAGAAGCTGATTCGCAACCTAAAGCCTGCCGGTGGTTCGGCGCCTTCATCTCCCGTAGTCGTCCAGCCGCCTCCGTCGCAGGAGGGGTACACCCACATCATTCAGCCCGGCGAGACGATCTCCGCTGTGGTTGCCGCGTTTCGTGCGCAGGGCGTAAGGGTCTCGGTGGACGAGGTGCTGAAGGCCAATCCGGGCCTGGATCCACGCCGGATGAGCGTGGGTCAGGAGATATTCATTCCGAAGCCCCGCTAAGACTTCTGCCTGTCATTCCGCGTGAAGCTGCCCAGCCTCAAGCTCCTGCGCCGGTTGCACCTCTACCTCGGAGTGTTCTTCGCTCCGCTGTTGATCTTCTACGTTGCAACCGGCTGGTATCAAACGGTCAA
>DNDP01000205.1:0-5011 GCA_003484235.1 Verrucomicrobiales bacterium | reverse complement strand
ATGTCTTTGGCCTTGTTGGCGACGGTGCTCTTGGGCATGGTGCTCGCAATCCGCTCAACCGCCCGTCGTTGGCCGGTGTGGCTTTCGCTGGGACTCGGAATTGTGCTGCCGCTGTTCCTGCTCTGGTTGGGCCAGCGTTACGATTAAACCAGTCGAGTCGTATGGTTGTGCCAATCGCTGGCGCTCTCATCGCCCTGATTCTCGCCGTACTGTTGGTCATACCGCTGATCCGGTACCGTGTCTCCTCCCATTGCCTGTTCATCACGCTTCTTGGCGTGCCGCTGCGCTGGGTGCGGCTCCGAAACATACGCTTCATCAGCGATCACGCCCGCGAGGCGGCGGAGCCGTGGATCAACACCTACAACCGCTCGCACCGCTCGCTGTTCATCCGCAAGCGCCGCGGATTGTTCCGCTACCTGCTCATCACGCCGGAGAAGCCGTTTGTCTTCAAGGCCGAGATTGAGAAGGCGATTTACCGGTTGGATCCTGGCGCGAAGTTCGAGGATACGACGTTCTACGAGCGTCGGCGATCCCGGAGCGGCCGTGGTGCGCAGCCGGCGGACCAGTGATGCCCGACGCAAAGCGGCGCGTGCTTCATGTCCTGAGCCCCGCGGCCGGCAGGGCTCCCCGCCGCCAGCCGACTACCTGGCCGACTTCGAGGGGCCGATGTACTCGCGCGCAATGACCAACTCGTCGAAGAAGACGATGTTCGTCCGGTTCTTCGTCCAGCGATCCGTGACGTAGCTTTCTAGCGTCAGCGCGTTGGCCTTCAACGTGGGCGAGGTTCTCCAATTGATGCCCTTCCAGTGTCCACGCAATTGCCCGTCGATCCAAAAGGCCTGTTCGCCGTCGGGCTTGCCGGGGGTGTTGTGCTGCAGCATGAACTCGGCGCAGATCCAGCGCTCCTTGTCGATGTCGGGCTGCTCCTCCGGCTTGAAACTGTTGCCCCAGAATTTGCCGTCCGGCGCGGCGTTCATCTCGTGCCAGTAGCTGTAGAAGTTCCAGCGGCCGGGCGCCGGCCAGCGTCCCCAGTTGCCCCACGGCTCCAGCGCCGTCGAAAAACGGCCGTCACCATCCGGCTTCAGGCCGGCCCCGCCAAATCCGCTCCAGCGATCCTGCCCCTTCAAAGACCTGTTCGCCCGGAGCGTGACGAAGTGATGCACGTAGTCGCAACCGGCATCGAACTTCACGTAGAAGCGGACGAACAGCCGGTCTGCCGGCTCGAACCACTTGGTCATGCCTCCGCCCGTGTTTGCGCCCAGCGTCGCGGTGACCTTCAGGCATTGCTCGCCCAGTCCCGGTGCAGCGGGCTCCACGGGGACCAGGGAAAGCACCCGCCCGCCCGCATCCCGGGTCTCGTCCCAGCGGGATCGAAAATCGTTCCGCTCGAAGTTTTCCACGAAGATGACTGCCGGATGCGAATCAAGGGGTTCACCCGGGGCGGCTTTTGCCGCGAGTCCCTCGCCTTCCGGCAGCGACCCGCTCATGGCGGGTTCCTGAGATTGCAGCGCGAAGACCGTGAGCAGGCAGCTCGGAACGGAGATCAAAAAAGTGCGAAGGTGACGGTTCATGGTGATCATTCGATTCGCGACCGGGCCGGAGAATTCACTCCGGCGCGATCAATCTCCGGCCGCTGCCAGCGAGCCTCACCAGCATCTGCGTGTGATCTGCCAGGTCGACCCCGAAGTCCGCGGACAATCTGGCTTCAACGGCATTGCGCATCGTCTCGGGAAAAACTCCCGCCCCATGCACTGCTCCGATGAAGGCGCCGACCACCTGCGCATAGCTGTCGGTGTCGTGCCCCCACTCAACGCTCAGTTGCAGCGCGGCGAGTGGATCATGGTCGCATAACTTTAGACAGGCGAAGGCCACCACGAACGGCACCTGCGCCTCCCATTTGATCGTCTGCTGGAACTCCGCCTCCAGGGCGGCGAACAGCCTGGCGGGCTGCCTGTCGGCTTCGCGGGCGAGTTTGCGGGCGAGTCCCAGCCAGCGATCGACCGGACGAGTCACCCACGGCACCTTGGCATAGGCGTAGGGATCGGTTTGACGCATGGCCGTTTCAATCGCGGTCCAAGCCTCGCTGATTTCGGCAGGCGTGGTGGCCGGCTGAACCAGCGCGGCCGCCAGACCGGCGACCAACGCCGCGTTCAGATCCTTGCCAAAGCCGTTGTCGAAAAATCCCAACTGATAGGTGGCGCGATAGGCCTGTTCGGGCCGGCCCGGGAATAGCGCCGCCAACGGGAGCAACGCCATCTGGCCGGAGCAGGTGGGCAGTCCGCCCCACATCCGTTCCGGCGGCAAAGCGGTTGCGGGATCACGCTCTCCTAACACCCAGCGTGCTCCCTGTTCCCACTCGCGCAGCCAGTCGGTGCAGAGCGCGGCATATGACGGGCGACCCTGAATGGCCGGCCTCTTCGGCCAGTCGAGATGTGCCTGCGCATAATGATTCACTGTCAGCGGCCAACGACCGGTCTCCTCGGCGCGTTTGAACGCCTCGAGCAGGATCAGCTTGTGACGGCTGTCGTCGGTGATCGTGCCCGCCGGTGCATTGGGGATCCAATGGGCATAGGGCTGTGGCTCGGGCCGCAGATCGGTGTAGGCGCGCAGTTCCAGCCGCTGGCCAGTCTCTTTTCGTGCGGCTTCGTCCATCACGTCCCCGAACTGCCATCGTCTGGGCGGATTGACCAGGGCTGCGATCCTCTCGGCGGGCTGGAACTCGATGGGTCCTCCGAGGGCGTCGCCGATCATCGAACCGACCATCAGTCCGTGAATGCGGTCACGCAGCGATGCAGAAGAGTAAGCGGGCTGGGCTGGGAGCATTCGCGGACGGGCGATGGTGCCGAGTGCCAGCGCTGACGTGGCGAGGAATTGTCTACGGTTCATGACGATGCTGCAGGATGGCCTGCACGGACGGTGCGAGGACCAGTTTACGTGACAGCTCGAGCAGGCGGCAGCGCGCGGGACCGTCCGCCCCCAGAGGCAACTGTGCGTAGCCGATCAGCCGGCGCATGATCTCGACCCCGACGAAGCGGACCATCAGCGAATCCTCGAACCCGGGAGGTCGGCGATAGCTCGTCAGCAATTGCTGGATCGAATCCGCAGGCTGCCGGCCGAGGAGCAGGTGGGCCACAAACACGCCGGGGTCAAACTCCGGCCGGCCGAAGAAGGCAAACTCGGGATCGATGATGCGGGGACCGTTGGATGTTCTGAGCATGCTGCCGGGGAAGAAATCTCCGTGAAGCAGATGATCTCCGTCCGACAGATAGATCTCCGCCAGAGCATGCACCTCCGAAACATAGTCGGAATCTTCGCAAAGCCTCTCTTTCGCTTCCTGCAGTCCCGGCGAGATGCTGTCCAGGTCCAGGCCGTTGTCCGTCTGCAGGGGAATGAAGAAGACATGCTGGCTGTTCAAGGCGCGCATCTCGTGGTTGGCAAGGCCTCGGCGAGCGTCGCATTTGTGAAAACGCCCGTGCAGTTCGCCCAGGAAATCCGCCAGAATCCCGATGGCCTCGGCGGCGAAGCCTGCACCCCGATAGCTGTCCGTGTAGTCGGTGCCTTCGCCGAGATCCTCGAGCAGGAGCAGCCGTGAGCCGGGATCCGACCCGAGCAGCGCGGGCAGCGCCCGGGCCACCGACGGCTGCGTCGCCGCCAGTCCGTAGAACTCAAGTTCCCGCAGCGCCCGGTCCCAGGGCGCCGCAAACTGCGGGTACTTCTCCACCCAGGGGCGCGCCTGCTTGGCGATGAAGCTGCGCCGTGAAGTGGTGACGCGCACCGTGCAGTTCATGTTGCCCTCGCCCGCCCTCGCCACCCGGCGGATTTGCTCCCCGGCCTGCAGGAATCCGAGGGACGCGAGATGGCGCCGCAGTTCATCGGGTTGACCGGGGTCAAGGAAGTAGACGTCGGCGTGTTCGCGTCGCCATTGTTCGGATGTGTGGGGCATGGAGGCGATGCCGGTATGAAATCCTGAAGCGGCGAATATTCCCAGCGAGTAATCGGAGAGGCACCGGGGCCGGTTCGCGGAGGTCCGTTTCGAGGATGGGCTGGCAGGAGGCCTTCAGCGGGCCGTCATGCGCGGCAGCTTCCGGCGAAAACGGGTAGGAGACTGGCCGACCAGCCGGCGGAACATCCGGTTGAAGTGGGTCAGGGACTGAAAGCCAACTTCGTAGGCGATCTCGCTGATGCGGAGGTTGGGGTTGAGCAGGAGGTTCTTGGCTTTCTCGATGCGCACGCGGGAAAGGTAGTCGGTGAAGTTCAGACCGGTCGCCTTCTTGAACATCTTGCAGAAGTAAAAGGTGCTGGTGTTGACGGAGCGGGCCACGTCGCCCAACGAGATGTCCTCCGCCTGGTTGGCTTTGATGAACTGCTTCGCCCTGGTGATCATCGGCGGCTCGGCGTGGGCGTCCTGCACCATGATCTGGTTGGCGACGAGCCCCAGATGTTTGGCGAAAATCCTCAGCAGGCCGACCATGGCCTCATACTTCTTCGGCGTGAGCACTCTCGTGTGGAAATAAGCCTCCTCCATCCTGGCGAGATCCACCTTGAGGCCCCAGTCGAGCAGCTGCTTGGTGGTGCGGTCGAAGCCCCGTTTGGAGGGGGGCTTGACCATGATCTGGCCGGTCTGCAGGAACCCGAAAAGCCGGTCGCCCTGCCGCACGGGCACTGCCGTGTCACAAAGGCCGGCGAAGCAGGCGACGGTTGCCGGTTCCTGCCGGGCGGTGTCGGTAAGCTCCTGCTGCACCTGCAGGCAGGCGGCGCACGTGCGGCTGTTCTCGGCCATCAGCACGCAGAAAGGATTCTGATGTTTGCTGGCGTGATGTGCCAGCTGCAGCGAGTCCGTCGTCCGCAGGGAGACCGCCATCCCGGTGGCCTTGGTGAAGGCATCTTCGTAGTCCCGGAAGATTTGCGAGCTGGTGAGTTTTTCCACCAGCTGTTTGGCTGAGACATCCGACATCGATGGACGGTATACCAGAGGGGGGGAATGCGCGCAAGCTGGCCGGGCAAGAAAGGG
>DNDP01000363.1:2796-3539 GCA_003484235.1 Verrucomicrobiales bacterium | reverse complement strand
TCATCCTGATCAACCGGATCGTGATGCCGTAGGATTCGAGAACCTCCCGTTGTCCCTCCGCGGTGGCCCCTCCGTGACTGCCCATGGCCGGCACAAGGAACGGCTTTGCGCCGGCTTCCTTGAGCATTGCCACGGTGGCCGAAACGATCGCGGCGAGATTGGCAATTCCCCGGCTGCCGACAGCCACTGCGATCTCCGTTCCCGGGCGCACGGCTGCCAGGGGTTCTGCCAGCTGCCGACGGACGGTGTCCGCGATGTCTTGAACACGCGGGCGCGGAAAACGGCGGCGGATTCTGAGCAGGCGGAGCATGGCCGGATACTGGCAGGACGAAGGGGAAGCTCAACCGTTTTGGAAAGCGGCGCGGACCACACCGCCGGGATTCAGGCTTGCCCGATCGGGGCATTCGGGAATCAATCAGGAACAGCCCTCGGACCAACCACGCCATGAAACCATCAGTCATATCCCGCCGCGAATTCATCGAGAACTCCGTCCGCGGTGTCGCCGCCCTCGGCACCGGCGTTGGCCTTGCGTCGTCCATCGCCCAGCAGCCGGGAGCCCGACCAGCCCACGCCAGCGACGTGCAGGTCATCAACCCCCGTGCCCGCGTTCCCGTCGGCCTGATCATCGACGACTCGACCTGCCTGGTGAACCTGAACCGCTTTGCGATGCCGCAGTTCGACACGGCCTGGAATGGGCAGCAGAAGGTGTATCATCGCGACTGGAAGAGCTGGTCGCCGGAGAT
>DNDP01000363.1:2610-2773 GCA_003484235.1 Verrucomicrobiales bacterium | reverse complement strand
CGCCGCCCTCGGCGCCGGCGCCAGCCTGTCGGCGGTCGTTGCCCAAGAGCCCGGCGCACGGCCTGACCGTGCGGGCGAAGTGCAGGTCGTCAACCCCCGGGCCCGCGTGCCCGTCGGTCTCATCATCGACGATTCGACGTGCCTCGTGAATCTGAACCGGTTT
>DNDP01000363.1:0-2516 GCA_003484235.1 Verrucomicrobiales bacterium | reverse complement strand
AAGGGCAAATACAGCATTGTGCCGTATCCCGCGTGCGTCGGCCGGCTCGACCGCGAGGTGCCGGGCTGGTCGCGGCGCGAGATCAACGACAGCATCAAACTGGTCCACGAGCTGATGATGCCGAACTGGGACATCCATCCCGAGATGGTCACGCATACCCGGGTGATCGATCTGAAGACCGGCCATCCCTATCCCGAGTATTCGCCGAAGTTCATGGAGAACTGGGACTGGACGACCGGCAGGAGCGTGGACGAACTCGCCGCCTACCACGCCTACGCGCTGCAGATCCTGAAGAACATCGACCTGCCGTGCGAAGGGCTCACGACGCCCGGCGGTTACGGCAACAAGGCCCTGCCGCAGCTCGCCCAGGCCACGCTCGAATCCGTGCGCTCCGTTTTCAATGCCGAGATTCCCCATTACTTCCGCCACCTCTATACGGACGACCGGAGCGTCGCGCCGCGAGTCGAGTATGCGAGCGGACTCGACACCAACGACCCGCGTTGCGTGGTGAGTGTCATCGGTTGCACCGGCGACTGGACGGGCGGTTGGGACAACGTCGAACCCGAGGGAGCCGACAGGTTCATCACCGCCGACCTCGCTTCAGGCCGGATGGTGGACGTCATCACGCGCGGTGAACCGGCGATGATGGTCTGCCACTGGACGGGCATCCACTGGAACGGCGAGGAGAAGGGGTTCAAGGTCTTTCAGGAAGTCGTCCGCCGGCTGCACGCGCGCTTCGACAACCTGCTCTGGATGAAGCTGAGCGAGCTCTCGCGCTACTGGGCGGCGAAGGAGCTGACACGCATCGAGCGAACGGAAAGCGCGATCCGCTTCAGCGCGCCGTACGCGTGTCCCGAGTTCACCGTGAGGGTGCCCGGATCGGCTGCCGGTGAACCACGACATCAAACAGTCAGCGGTCAGACCGCCATGCAGAAGGTCTCTGGACTCCGCAATCTGCGGGCGAACACATGGAGCTCCGGGAACAACGATGTCACGGTTTGTTTCAATCTGCCGAAAGGCCTGTCGACTCTAAAGGTGGGCTAAGAGCCCATTCCAGAATGGTAGGACGAGGCTCCCGCCGAGCCCAAACTAAGCTCTGAAAAAGCTACACGGCTTTCGACGGTCAGACGCTCCAAGACTTCGTCCCTCCGGGACTCTGATTGGGGCTCGGCGGGAGCCTCGCCCTACCGAGCACCATGACGATCACGCCCGGGGATGCGCCTCGTCGTAAACCTTCTTCAAGCGATCCGTCGTGACGTGGGTGTAGACCTGCGTCGTGGCCAGGTGCGCGTGGCCGAGAAGTTCCTGGACGCTGCGCAGATCGGCTCCGGCGTTCAGCAGATGCGTCGCGTAACTGTGCCGGAGCTTGTGCGGCGTGAGATTCGGATCGAGCCCGGCGGCGGCGAGGTGGCGTTTCAACCGCTGCTGGATGTGACGCGGCTTCAAAGGCTGACCCTCCTTGCTCGCGTCTTGAAACACCGGATCACCGGCACCGGGCGCGCCGTCGTGAAACGACCAGTAGCTGAGGATCGCCTTGAGCGCCGGTTCGCCGATCGGCACCTGCCGTTCCTTGCGGCCCTTGCCGAGCACGCGCACAAGCTGCTCGCTGAAATCGATGTCGCCGACGCGGAGCGCGCACAGCTCGCTGATGCGCAGGCCGCAGGAGTAGATCGTTTCGAGGATCGCGACATCGCGGTAACAGGTCGCGGCCTTGATCGGACGACCAGCCTTCTTCTGGTCCGGCTTCGGCATGCTCAACGGTTTCAGCGGCGCGTCGAGCAGCGCCTTCATCTGCTCGATCGTGAGGAACTTGGGCAACCGCTTCGCCAGCTTGGGCAGGCTGATGCCGCGCACGGGTGACGCCTCCAGGTCGCCGCGACGGATGAGGAAGCGGTAAAAGGTCCGCAGCGAGGAGAAGCGCAGTTGAATGGCGGCGCGACCGAGGTTCCTGCGGCCAAGCGAGCGGAGGTAGGCGCGAAAGTCGTCGCGTTCCAGCGTGAGCCAGTCGGGGGGAGCGTTGCGGTCGGCGCGATGCCAGGCGGTGAATTCGGACAGCGCCTGCGTGTAGTTGCGCTGCGTGTAAACCGACGCGCCGCGATCGGTGGCAAGGTGCTTAAGAAACGCTGCGACCCGGGCATCGGGCTTGGCGGCGGGAGTTGGTGGCGGCGCGTCCGGCATCGGCGGCGATGATTAACGGCGGCGACGGATTTGAACAGGAGGGAACGGAGGAAACCGAGGTTCTGAGGTAGCAAAGGAATTGGGGCAGAGGAATTTGGATCGCACCCCTACCGGCTCCGTAGGAGTCACCTGTTTATAGAATCGATCGCGCGATGATCGCCAAGCTCCGTAGGAGCGGCCTCAGGAGGGATGTTGAAATGGCCGCTCCTACGGAGCTTGGGGATTGGGCGTGCGGCTCTATTAACAGGCAGGCCCCACGGGCCTCGAAGAAGTCACGGCGGATTCGCCGCGCAGCAAATGTCTGTCGGTGCCGCTTAAGAAAGCGTACGGTCGAAGAT
>DNDP01000196.1 GCA_003484235.1 Verrucomicrobiales bacterium | reverse complement strand
GGCAGGACGAAGTCATCCACGCGCAGGTAACCTTTGTCGCCGGCAAGATGGGCCCACTGCTGGTTCTCCGTCTCGAAGGAGACGTAGTAGGCCGCGCTGGGTCCGTCCTTCCAGAAGAACTCCGCGGAGAACTGGGTCGGCACCGGCGCCGGACTGTCGGGCCGGCTGCGGGTGGCGAGCAGGCGTCCGACCACCCGGTCGGGCATCCGCCATTTCATGGCGAACAGGATGATCCGCGTGCAGTACCAGCCGAGATCGCCCAGGCAGCCGTGGGGTTCCAGTCCGCTGTGGGACCGGATGTTGTCGGCGAAGAACTCGGCGGGCGCGTTGAAGCTGAACTGCGCCGTCAGCCGTCGCAGGGTGCCCACCGATCCACCGTCGAGCTCCTCGCGGATCTTCGGCATGCGGCCGTTGTGCATGAACATCACGCCGTCCATGAACTGCACGCGGTTGCGGGCGCAGGCATCGGTCATGGCCTGGAGATCCGCCAGGCTGGGAGCGCACGGCTTTTCGCAGACAACATGCTTGCCGGCTTCGGCGGCCTTGATCACCCACTCGCGGCGCAGACCGGTGGGCAGGGGGATGTACACGGCGTCCACGTCCGGACGCGCGAGCAGCTTCTCGTAGCCTCCCACCGCCGCCGGCACCGCCGGAAAGGGGACATGGGCCTGGCATGCGTCGATGAAGGCCTGGGCACGTCTTGCGTCCCGGCTGGCCACGGCCGTAATGGTGCCGTTCCCGGAGAGGCGGATGGCCTGCCAGTTTTTCCGGGCGATGGTGGCGGCGCCAAGGATGCCCCAGCGGAGATGTTTGGAGTCGGACATACGCGGGAT
This sequence comes from Verrucomicrobiales bacterium, assembly GCA_003484235.1. Lineage (GTDB taxonomy): Bacteria > Verrucomicrobiota > Verrucomicrobiia > Limisphaerales > RI-55 > RI-55. The sequence continues at coordinate 5,773 of DNDP01000196.1, read as the reverse complement.
GATGGCTGGAGCCGCGTTGCGATTCCAAGCAAACGATTGCCGTTGCCGTTCAATGGCCCGTTCAGGACCCGCAAACCGGTGCCGATCCGTCCCGCATTGCTTCAGGCAATCTTTTCTGCCTGACTACGCCGCGTGCCGACGTTGTTGGAAAAGATCGAGCGAAACGCCGAGAAACGGTTGATGCTGCCTCCGGGCCGCAAGCCTTCCGAGGAACTGGCCCGCTACCGCCGGTTCCTCAAGGTGGAAAGCCACCGGCTCAAGCTGCTCCACCGGAGCGGCTCCAGCGGCCGGGACGTCTGCCGTGCCCGGGCCGCCGTTTACGACGTCCTGATCCGGCACATCCTCGAAGGGGTGCTGGCGAGCAGCCCCGACCTCCGCCGCGTGGATTCGGCATCGTGGACCCTGGTGGCCACCGGCGGCTATGGACGGGCCGAGCTCAATCCGCTCAGCGACATCGACATCATGTTCCTGTTCCACGGGGAGATCGTTTCGCGCGGCAAACCGCACCCCTACCTCTCCGCGCTCAACGAGGGACTGCTCCTGATGCTGTGGGACGTGGGGCTCAAGGTCGGGCACTCGGTGCGGAGCGTCTATGACTGCGTGCAGCTCGCCAACCGGGACATGCAGTCCAAGACCTCGCTGCTGGAGGCGCGCCTGATCACCGGCAATTCCGAGCTTTTCAAGATCCTGCAGAAATCGATCTACGAAAAATGCGTCGAGGGCCGCGACGCCGAATACATTGCCGCCCGGCTGGAGGATCAGGCCAACCGCCGCAGCCGCCATGGCAATTCCGCCCTCATGCAGGAGCCGAACGTCAAGAACGGCTGCGGCGGACTGCGCGACTACCAGAACCTGCTCTGGATGGCGTTCTCCAAGTACGGCACGCGCTCGCTCACCGACCTGGTGAAGCAGGACCTGCTGAGCGCCAAGGAGCGCAAGGAGCTGCGCGCGGCCTATGACTTCCTGCTGCGGGTCCGCAACGAGCTGCACATCCACTTCACCAAGCCGACGCCGGCCATGGACGTCCTCACCAAGGCCCTGCAGCCGGCGGTGGCGCTGGCGCTGGGTCACTCGGACCGTTCACCCAGCCGCCGCATCGAGGGCTTCATGCGCGAGCTCTACACGCACATGCGCCGCATCCACCTCATCACCCAGATGCTGGAACAGCGCATGGCCCTCTCCGAAAAACCGGGCCGGCTCACCGCCCTCCGCAATGCGCTGGGCCTGCCCGGCGCCCGCGAACGCGGCCAGATCCACGACGGTTTCCGGATTCTGGACGGCGAGCTGCGGCACGTCAGCCCGCGCATCTTCAAGGACCAGCCCCGCCGGCTGATGCGCGCGTTCCTGCACGCGCAGAAGTGGCATCTCCGCCTGCATCCGGATCTGCGGCAGCTCATGCGGCAGTCGGTCTCGCTGGTGAACCGGGATTTCCTGAAGGACACCCACGTCCGGGACACTTTTCTCGAGATCCTCAACCACCGCGGCAGCGTCTCCCGCATCCTCCGCGCGATGCACGAGGTGGATTTTCTGGGCAAGTACCTTCCCGAATTCGGCCGGCTCACCTGCCTGGTGCAGCATGAGTTCTTTCATGTCTACGCCGCCGACGAGCACGTGCTGGTCTGCCTCGAACAGCTGGACCGCGTGTGGGAGGCGGCCAAGCCGCCACACTCGAACTACACGGAGATGTTCCAGGAGCTGGACCGGCCCTACATCCTGTATCTCTCGCTGCTGCTCCATGACGCCGGGAAGGGCCTGAGCAAGAAACGCAAGCACGAGGACGAGGGGGCGGCCATCGCGGACAAGGTCTCGCGCCGCCTCGACCTCGACGCCTCGACCGCGCATCTGCTGCGGCTGCTGATCCAGCACCACCTGCTGATGACGGTGACCTCCCAGCGGCGGGATCTCGAAGATTCCAAGGTGATCCGCAGCTTCGCCCAGGTGGTGCAGAGCCCCCCTGCCCTGCACATGCTCACGCTGCACACGTTCGCCGACGCGATGGGCACCAGCGAAAAACTTTGGAACGGTTTCAAGGACGCCCTGCTCCAGACGCTGCATGAGAAGGCCCTGCGCCTGGTGGTCGGCGGCACCACGTTCATCCGTGCGCGGGTCGAGGAGCGCGACCGGCTGCGCCGTGAGATTCGCCGGCTCGTTTCCCGGGCGGTAGGAGACGAGGAGATCGAGGCCCACTTCAGCAGCCTTCCGCTTCGCTATTTCCGCATTCACCAGCCGGCAGACATCGCCGCGGACATCGACCTGGTGCACCGGTTCCTCCGCCTCCAGGTCAACCCCGACGAACGCGGACTCGATCCGGTCACCACCTGGCAGAACGTGCCCGACCGCGGCTACACCGCGTTCAAGGTCTGCACCTGGGACCGGCCCGGTCTGTTCAGCAAGATCGCCGGTTCCCTCGCGGGCGCGCGGGTGAACATCCTCAGCGCCCAGGTGTTCAGCCGGTCCGATGGCATCGCCCTCGACACCTTTGTCGTAAACCATGCCGAAGGGGACACGCTGGTCTCCCGCGAAGACCGGGAGAAGGTGGACGAGCTGCTCATCCGCCTCTTGAATGACCGGGAAAAGGACCTCCTCGCGAAAATGGTCCGCGAAGGCCGGGCGGGGAACACCTACGCGTTTCTGGGCGAGGACGCGCTGCCGCCCCGGATCTATTTCGACAACGAGGTGTCGGAGGATTACACGGTGATCGACATCGAGACCGTGGACCGCCTCGGCCTCCTGCACGCCATCAGCAGCGCCTTTGCGGATCTGGGCCTCAATCTGGCGTTGGCTAAGATCGTCACCGAAAAGGGCGCCGCCGTGGACAGCTTCTACGTCAACGAGGTGATGAACGGAAAAATCGTCGATGCCACGAGACAGCGGGAGATCGGCGCCCGCCTGCTCAAGGAGATCAGGGCCCTGGCCTGAGGTCCTCGTTCCTACTGGGCGGCGGTGCCGGGGATCGGCGTGGCGGATTTGGCCGGCGTGGCAGCAGGAGCCGCGCTTGCGAGGCTGGCTCCGTTCATCAGCCGGATGTAGTCACGGAGGATGTTCAGCGTCTCGTTCAGATGCGGATCAACCGTATCATCCGCCTCCTCGTCCTTCGCCTCGCCATCATCCTCGTCGTCGAGATTCACCTCATCCTTGGCCCGTTTATTCTCCACGGAGGCGAGTTGATCGCCCTCCTTCACCTTCAAGACCGCAAGTGAAAGCATTTCCTTGCCTGCGTCCACCCCTTGCAGGTCGATCTCGAAGATGTTCGTGTCGTTGTTCACGCGGGCCAGCCGCTCGGCCTTCCGCGCCTCCCGGCGTTCTTCGGCCTCCGCCTTCTCCGCCAGACGTTTTTCCTCGTTCAACGAGACGCGCCGGTCTTCAAGCTGTTTCTTGAGCAGCTCGATGTCCTCCTGGAGGTAGGCGAAGTCCTGGTCCTTGGCGATGCGTTCCCGCGACGCTGCGGCCAGCTTGTCGACGTGGAGCTTGGCCATGTTCATCGGCCGGTAGCGCGCCGGACTGATTTCATCAGCTTCGAGCGCATTGGGAAGGTTCACCTCACCCAGCTCCAGGTAGTCCAGCGTCGAGGGCAGCGTGTAGTCGGGAATCACGCCGTACTTCTGCGTCGTTCCGCCGGCGATCCGGTAGAACTTCTGCACGGTGAACTTGAGCGAGCCGGGTTCCTTGACCTGATCGGGACGCATGAACGGCTCCAAACCCACCAGGGTCTGAACCGTGCCCTTCCCGTGGGTGTGATGGTCGCCAATGATCAGGGCGCGGTCGAAATCCTGCAGCGCGGCGGCCACGATTTCAGAGGCGGAAGCGCTTAGATGGCTGACCAGGACGATCAGCGGTCCCTCATAGAGCGCACCCCGCTGCGAATCGCCGAGCACGCCCTGCTGCCCCTCGTTGTTTTTCACCTGCACCACCGGACCTGCGTCGATGAACAGGCCAGTCAACCGGATCGCCTGCTCCAGAATGCCACCACCGTTGCGGCGCAGGTCCAACACCAGGCCGTCGATCTTTTCCTTCTCCAACCTCGTCACGAGCTTGGCCACGTCATCCGCGGCCCGGTCGTGAAACTGCGGCAGCGTTATCACCCCCAGCCGGGACTCGGCCTTGCCGGGACCGGGGACGACGTGCAGCCGCGCCTTGGGAAGCTGGTCCTTGATTTGAATGACGTCCCGCACCAGCTTCACCGTCTTCCGCTCCGATCCGGTGCTCTTGGCGGGGATGATTTCCAGCCGGACGGTGGTGCCGAGCTCGCCGCGGATGATCTCCACCACGTTATTGAGCTTTTCCTCGACCACATCCACCCACTCGCCGTCCTCGCCCTGGGCGACCGCGACGATGCGGTCGTTGGGACCGAGCTGCTTGCTTTTTTCCGCAGGGCCGCCGGGGGTCAGGCTCTTGATCTTGCAGTAGCCGTCCTCGGACTGCAGGAGCGCGCCAATGCCAATGAGCTCGCTCTTGATGTTGTGGATCTCGAAATTGCGCCGCTCCGAAGGGGTCATGTAGTCGGTGTGCGGATCGAAGGCGTTGCCGAGCGCATCCAGGTAGATGCCGAGCACCTCCTCGGAATCGAAGCCGGTCAGCGCCTTGGTCAGCCGGTTGAACCGCTTGGTCACCACCTTCAGGGTTTCCTCGGGGTCGTCCTTGTTCAACCGCCCCACCAGCAGATCGTGCTTCACCCGACGGGTCCACAGATCCTCGGCTTCGGCCTGGGTGGCCGGCCACGGCAGCTTGTTGCGCTGCACCTCGAAGTATTCGTCGGTGTCGAAGCTGAATTCCCGCTTCAACAGCCGGTCGATGAACTCCTGCCGTTCCTTCACCCGCTCCTTGAACCGCTCGTAAATGACCAGCGCCGGCGAGGCATCCTCCGTCTTGGTCAGGTCGTCCAGCCGGTTGGCGTAGCGGGCGGCGAACTCGTCCACATCCGGCTGCAGGAAGAACATGTGGTTGTAATCGAGCAGATTGACGTAGTTCGTGAAAAACTGCCGCGACATGGCGTCGTTAAACGGCGTCTGCCGGTAGTGCGAGACCTCGAGCATCATGCCCGCTGCCCGGGCGATGAGGCCGCTCTGGTAGGGGGTCAGTTCAACCTTCTCCAGCTTGGCGTATTGATTGGTCCCCTCGGCGGCGGCCAGCGTTCCCGCCAGCGCCAACCAGGCACTCATGATGGTCCAGATTCGCTTCATAAGACGTTAAGGCACTGTGGCCGAATTTCCGACAATGGCAACAGTATAGACGGACGCGTGGGCAAATTGTTCGGAAATACACCCAGGCGACGGCAGAATCCGGAAACTGCTTTACCGGCGGCGTCAGTTTTCCTCAAATGCAGCCCATCGCCTTCGATCTCGTGAACCGCCATCGATCGACCCTTCTCCTCGCCGGACTGCTGCTGCTGTTTGTCGGGTTCTTTGGCGGACGGCTGCGCCTCGCCTCGCCATCCCCGGATGCGCTTCGGTTCGCCCACTCGTTCACCACCGAATCGGAGCGGGCGATCATCGATGCGGCGATTGCCGAGTTCGAAGCCGCGCACGGGGTCCGCATCCGGCAAACCATTCTGAACAGCGAAGTCTACCAGACCGTCGGCTGGCGGCTGCAGCTCCGCGGCCGGCAACCGCCCGACATCTTCTTCCTTTGGGACGGCTACAAGACCGGCTACGCGGTCGATCAGGAATGGGCGCTCGATCTGGCGCCACATCTTTCGCCCGCATACGCCAAAGAGTTTGTGCCGGGAACGGTGCGTGAACAGGACGGGGGCGTATGGTTTCTGCCGCAGTCGGTC
>DNDP01000367.1:6784-8065 GCA_003484235.1 Verrucomicrobiales bacterium | reverse complement strand
CCGGCGGCCGGCCCCATCGCCGCATCGTGCTGGGCATCGATCTGCACGTGGAGAAGATCGTCGTCGTCCGCCAGCTCGATGGCGCCACCCCGCAGCCGGCCCAGCGGTTCACGCCCGAGGCGTTCCTCCATTGGGCCGCCAAACAGACGGCGCTCGCCGAGGAGGTCCACAGTTGTTACGAGGCCGGCCCGTGCGGTTTTGTGCTGCACCGGCAACTCCTGGCCTTGGGCATCGAGAACCTCGTCATCCGCCCGCGCGATTGGGATGAGTACGGCCAGCGGGTCAAGACCGACCGGCGCGATGCCCGGCAGATGGCCTTGTGCCTGGAGCGCTACGTGACCGGCAACCAAGAGGCGCTCCACCCGGTGCGCGTGCCCACGCCCGAGGAGGAGCAACGCCGCAGCGACAGTCGGCTGCGCCAACGCCTCCAGAGTGAGAAGCAACGTTTGGCCGCCCAAGCCCGGGGCGATGCGCTCTACTACGGCCATCGCCTCAAGGGGCCGTGGTGGACCGCCGGCCCGTGGAAGAAGCTGCAGGGACAACTTCCCGAACATCTCCTGGGCCGGCTGGAGCGGATGCGCCGCCTGATCCTGGCGGTGGACGAGGAGCTGCAGGCGGTGACCCAAGCGCTCGAAGCTCAGGCGCCGGCGGACCTGCCGTTGGGACTGGGCCGGCTCAGTTGCGAGCTGTTGGAACGGGAGGTCGGTGACTGGAACCGCTTTGCCAACCGCCGTCAGGTGGCCAGTTACACCGGCCTGTGCCCGCGCGAGGACAGTTCGGGCCACCGGCGTTTCCAGGGCGCCATCAACAAGCACGGCAACCGGCGCGTCCGGCCGGTGCTCATCGAATGCACCTGGCGACTGTGCGTCTGGCAACCGGGCTGGCGGCGGCTGGCCCGGTGGCGTCCCGTGCTGGCCGATCCCAAGACCCCGCGCGCCCGGCGCAAAAAGATCATCGTGGCCCTGGCCCGGCAGCTGGCCATCGATTGGTGGCGGGTGCGCACCGGCCGTTGCACGCCGCAGTCGCTGGGATTGCTGGTCAAATGAGCGCGCCCCACCCAGCTTGAGATTTCGGGAGCGGCGCCGGCCCGGACTGACCCCTGGGGTCCTTGCGATGGATCCCGCCGAAAAGATGGGGCCGGCCTTGCTCCCCCTGCCGGCACTTGGAAACGTGATGTGGCACTCACTCCTGGTTGAGTGACGTGCGGATAGCAGGTCAAGCCCGGAGGCCCTGTGGACCGGCGCTTGGGCGGGGGAGACGTCGACCGAAACCACGAGCTGA
>DNDP01000367.1:0-6561 GCA_003484235.1 Verrucomicrobiales bacterium | reverse complement strand
ATCCTGGACGTGACCGGGCAGTGTGGCGGTGGGGAGAACCGCCCTCAAGGTATTGCTCGCTCGTGCCTCGCTGCGCTCCACCTTGACCGCGGTTCTCCCCACGCGCGGCAAAGGTCACTTAAGCGCCAGGCTCAAAGCTGTCCTTGAACCCACCGAACCCCTCATGAACTGACCACCAAAAAAACACATCTCCCTCCTTGACGAAACCACCCCATAGCAGGGGTCAGTTCTCACTATTGACAATTGGGATGAAGTCACCCGCCGGTCAGGGCGCTCGCTTTCCCCATCTGTATTCGCCCGCAAGAAACACCGGCTACTTCGCCATCGCGATCTCCAGCGTCTCTTCCCGCGTATGGGGGGAGTCTTCCATCGCTTCGAGCTGGTCCTGGCCCTGGGCCTTCGGGACGAGGTCCTTCGGCTGGTGATCGGTGATCTGTTCCTCGGCCTTGTGGAACTTCACGCTCACGATCCGGCTGACACCGTGCTCCTGCATCGTCACGCCGTAGAGCACGTCGGCCATGCCGATCGTCCGCTTGTTGTGCGTGATGATGATGAACTGTGACTGCTCGAGGAACCGCTTCAGGACGCGCACGAAGCGGTTGATGTTCGACTCGTCGAGCGGGGCGTCGAGCTCGTCCAGCACGCAGAACGGACTCGGCTTCACCTGATAGATGGCGAAGAGCAGGGCGACGGCGGTCATGGTCTGCTCGCCGCCGGACAGGAGCGAAATGCTCTGCAGCTGCTTGCCGGGCGGCCGGGCCACGATGTCGATGCCGGACTCGAGGACGTCCTCCGACTCCGCCAGCAGCAGATCCGCCTTGCCGCCGCCGAAGATCTCGACGAACAGCCCCTGGAAGTTCTCACGGATCTGGTTGAACGTCGTGACGAACATCTCCTTGGTCTGCGTGTTGATCCGGTTCAACACCTCGAGCAGCTCGGCCTTGGCGTTGACGAGGTCGTCGTTCTGCCGGGTGAGGAAGTTGTAGCGTTCCTCCGCCTCCTCGTACTCCTCGATCGCCACGACATTGACCGGCCCCATCTCGTCGATCCGCTTCTGCAGGGCGGCCACCTGTTCGGCCACGGCCTTCCAGTCGGTGGCGACGCCCGCCTGCTCCATTTCCTCGGCCGAAACCGTCTGGACCCGTGCCGGGCCCTCGTCGGCGTAGGTGATGGTGATGCACTCGCTGCGGACGTCGTCCAGGTTCACGTGGTATTTTTCCTGGATGCGCTCGCGGAGGTTGACGGCCGCCATCTCCTTCTGGGCGAGTTCCACCTCGACCGAGCTCCGTTGCTGCTGCTGCTCGGCCAGGGCATGGCGCTGGGTGCGCAGCTGCTCCTCACGCCCGGAAATGACGCCCTGCTGTTCGTCGCGCTGGCCGGCGAGCAGCGCGGTGTGGGCGTTGACCTGTTCCCGCTCATGCTGGAGGCGCTCGATCTGTGTGCGGGAGTCCGCGATCTCGGCCTCGCTGTGAGCCTTGCGGCTGAGGCATTCCTCGGATTCCCGGCGCCGTTGGGCCGCCTGATGGGTGAGCTCGTGAATGCGCTGTTCCAGCGGCGGCTGCTGGCGACGCAGCGAGGCCAGCAACTGCTCGTCCGCGGCAAATGCCACCTTCGCCTCCGTCAGGGTGGTGTTGGCCGCCTCGCGGGCCGACCGCTGCGCGTCCAGACCGGTGTTCAGCTCCGCCACCCGTTCCTGTGCGGTCCGGTCCAGCTGTTCGAGGTCCGCGATGCGCTGGCCCAGGGCGGTGCGCTTCTCGTTTCCTTCCCGATCCTGTTCGGCGAGGCTCTGCACTTCGTAGACGACCGTCTCGATCTTCTGCCCCAGTGACCGGTGCGACTGCTGCAGGGCGGTGACCTCGCCGCGGCGGGTGGCCACGGCCACCTCCTGCTGGCGCAGCTCGGTCTGCGCGTCCTGCAGGCTGGCCTGCAGTTCCGTCTGTTCGCTCTGGAGCGCGCCCTTCGCCCGGCTGGCCTCCTCCCCCCGGGCCTGGAGGGCCGCCACTTCGGCGTTGAGGGCATCGATCTGGTTCTTGCGCGCGAGGATGGAGGCGGAGCCCTTGCCGTTGCCGTTGGCATGGCCACCCGTGAAGACGCCGTGACGATTCAGCAATTCCCCGGTTCGCGTGACGAAGTCGAGCCGGCCTCCGGACGTGCGGTGAGCGGCGGTGGCGGCTGCCAGATCGTCGACAATCCGGGTGTCGCCCAGCAACGAAGCGAGCAACGGACGGACGGAATCGTCGGACTCGATGACATCAAGCGCGCTCGTTGGCCCGGAAGTGGGCGAAACGGCGGCAGCCCCACTGAGAGGCGGCATGCCGGTCGCGCACAGCCCCAGCGCCGCGATGCTCGCTTTGCCGCGTTTGTTGGTCCGCAGGTCGGCAAGGATCTGCTCGGCGGCCTCGGGCTGTTCCGTGAGGACGAGCTGGAGGTTGTGCCCCAGCGCGGCCTCGACCGCCGGCACGTACTCATTCGGAACCCGGATCTTGTCGGCAAGCGAGCCAAGCACTCCCCCGGCGCCCTTGAGAGCCGCCAGCGTGCCTTCGCCAAAGCCCTCGTGCGCGGTGTCGAGATCGACCAGCACCTGGCGGCGCGAACGCTTTTCCGCCTGCTCGCGGAGGAGCTGATCCAGTGCGGTCGACGCCTGGGAAAGCTCCCCCTGCAGGGCGCGCAGGCGCTGCTGGCGTTCCTCGACGGTGCCGCGGCGGGTCTGCACGTTCAGGGTCTCGGTCTCGACCAGCGCGGTGAATTCACCGAGCCGTGCCTCGAGCCGGGTGCGCTCCTCCTCGAGCTGGATCTTTTCGGCGGAAAGCTTTTCGAGCCGCACGACGTTGCCGCGCTTCTGCAGTTCGAGGGCGGTGAGTTCATTGCGCAGCCGGGTGAGGTTCTGGGCGGCGCCAAAAGCTTCGGACTGGGCCTTGCGAAGCTCGTCCTGGCGCTGGATCAGTTCCTGGTCCACCTGCCGCAGCGCCTCCCGCTTCTCTTCCAGCTGCGCCCGCTGCTGGTCCACCTTGGCGGCCGATTCCTCGATGCGCGCCTTGACGCTTTCCAGTTCCTGCTCGGCGGCGAGCCGGCGTTCGTCGCACTGGGTGATCTCGGCCAGCGCCCCGGCGTGCTGGGTTTCAATCTCACGCAGACGCTGCTGGTTGAACTGGGCGCGGTTTTCCTGGCGCTCGATCTGCGACTTCAGCTCCATGCCCTGCTGCTGGGATTCGCTGATCTGGTGTTCCAGTTCGCCGAGGCGTTCGCGCAGCTGCAACACCTCGTCCTCAGTCTGCAGAATGTCCGTCTTGCCCTGGTCGATTGAATTCCGCAGTTCCTCCATGCGGGTGCGGCGGTCGGAAATTTCCGTGTGCAGGATGTCGAACTGATGCCGCGCGAGCTGGGTGTCGAGGTGCTGCAGTTCGGTCATGAGCTGCTTGTAACGCCGCGCCTTGCCGGCCTGGCGTTGAAGCGACCCGATCTGGCGCTTGACCTCCCGGATGAGATCACCGACGCGCAGGAGGTTTTGCTCGGTGTATTCGAGCTTGCGCAGCGCTTCCTTCTTTTGGGCCTTGAACCGCGTGATGCCGGCCGCCTCCTCGAAGACGATCCGTCGATCCTCCGGTTTGCTGGACAGGAGCTGGGTGATGTTGCCCTGCGCCATGATCGAGTAGCTGGTGCGCCCGACACCCGTGCCCATGAACAGCTGCTGGATGTCCTTCAACCGGCAGGGGGTCTTGTTGATGAAATACTCGGAACCGCCGTCGCGGAACACCCGGCGGGTGACGGTGATCTCGTTGTAGCCGATGTCCACCCCGGCCGCCCGGAGCTGCTCGTCGTCGACGTCGCCCAGGGTGAGCGAAACCTCCGCCAGACCCAGCGGCTTGCGCTTGTCGGTGCCGTTGAAGATGACGTCGGCCATCTCCTTTCCCCGGAGCGCCTTGGCCGACTGCTCGCCGAGCACCCACCGGATGGCGTCCGAAACGTTCGATTTCCCGCAGCCGTTGGGGCCGACGATGGCCGTCACCCCCGGCAGGAAATTGAGAGACGTCTTGTCCGCAAAGCTCTTGAAGCCCAAAACGGTGAGGTTCTTGAGATACATACGCCAGCGAGAAAATACCATTAGGAGGGGTCAATCAAGAGCAAAGACCCAAGATATTGGGGTAAGTTATTCACAGCCGAAAATCGGCGAATGCTTCGTTCCCAAGTGAATTTCCCGCCCGAATCAGCGCCCGTAGAGCCGGAACAATCACGGCTGGGAGCGGAGTGGCGACTCTGCGGCAAAAACCTTCAAAATCGTCGCCGGGAATCGTGGCTCGGATTCTGGGGCAGCTGGGGGGAAGGGGATCTTGGGCTGTCGGAGATGCCCGCAAAGGCCCTTTGGTGAGACTCGGTTTGCCGGCGTTGATGTCGGTCGGTAGTCTCAGCTCATGCTTCGTCGAAAACTTGCCGGGTTGTTCATTGGCGTACTCATGATGGCCAGTTGCCCAATCCACGCCCGCCAGCCGAACATCGTGATCATTCTCGCCGACGACCAGGGGTGGGGCGACCTGAGCCTTCATGGGAACACCAACCTCGCGACGCCGAACATCGATTCGCTGGCCCGGGATGGCGCGACTTTCGAGCACTTCTTTGTCAGCCCGGTCTGCTCGCCGACGCGGGCCGAGCTTCTCACCGGCCGCTGGCATCCGCGCGGGAACGTCTATTCAACGTCGGCGGGTGGCGAGCGGCTGGACCTCGACGAGACGACCATGGGCGATGTCTTCAAACGGGCGGGCTACGCCACCGGCGCTTTCGGCAAATGGCACAACGGGATGCAGTGGCCGTATCATCCGAATGCCCGCGGCTTCGACGAGTTCTACGGCTTCTGCTCCGGTCACTGGGCGAACTACTTTGATCCGATGCTCGAGCAGAACGGCCGCATCGTGAAGGGCAGGGGATTCATCATCGACGACCTCACGGACCACGCAATGGCATTCATGGAGGCCAACCGCAACCGGCCGTTTCTCTGCTACGTGCCCTACAACACGCCCCACTCGCCCATGCAGGTGCCGGACGAGTTTTGGGAGCGGTTCAAGGAAAAGGAGATCACCCAGCGCCATCGCGAGCCCGAGAAGGAGGAGGTCGAGTTCACGCGCGCGGCCCTCGCGATGGTCGAGAACATCGATTGGAATGTCGGCCGGCTGCTGGCCAAGCTCGAGGAACTCAGGCTGGTCGACGACACGATCGTCATCTACCTCACCGACAACGGTCCCAACAGCTGGCGTTGGAACGGCGGGATGAAGGGCCGCAAAGGAACCACCGACGAAGGCGGAGTGCGGTCCCCCCTGCTGGTCCGATGGCCGGGCAAGATCCCGCCACGCAAAAGGATTTCGCAGATTGCCAGCGCCATCGATCTGCTGCCCACTCTCGCCCACGTCAGTGATGTGCGGCTGCGCACCGCCCATCCCGTGGACGGGAAGAGCCTGGCAAAGCTGCTGGTCAGCGACGATACCCGGTGGCCTGACCGCCACGTGTATTCGCACTGGAACGGGAAGATCAGCGTGCGCAGCCAGCGGTATCGGCTGGACGATGCCGGCCAGCTCTTCGACATGCAGACCGATCCAGGCCAGCGGACGAATGTGACAGCGCAGTTTCCGGCAATCGCCGGCACCTTGAAGCTGGCCGCGATGCGCTGGCGCGACGAGGTGATGGCGGACTTCGGTCCGGCGCACGATCAGCGGCCGTTCATCGTCGGGCATCCGGATGCGGAGTTCACGCAGCTGCCCGCCCGCGACGGCAAGGCCAGTGGCGGCATCAAGCGCTCGAACCGCTTTCCCAACGCGTCGTTCTTTACCCAGTGGAAGTCGACGGACGACGCGATCACCTGGGACATCGAGGTCCCGAAGGCGGGCGAGTTCGACGTCGAGCTGTATTACACCTGTCCGGCGGCCGATGTTGGGTCAACCGTCGAGCTGAGTTTCCGTGACAGCCGGTTGGTGGGTCGCGTCAGCGACGCCCATGAACCTGCGCTCATTGGCGCCGCGCAGGACCGCATCGAACGCCAGGAATCCTACGACCAGGACTTTCGGCCCATGAACCTGGGAAGGATCCGGCTGGAGAAGGGAGCCGGGACCCTCACGCTGAAAGCGCTCGAAATTCCGGGATCGCAGGTGATGGATTTTCGGCTGCTCATGCTGCGGCGCGTGAAGTGACGCAGCCCGCCATCATTCCTTCAGCAGTTGCTTGCGCGGCGAATTGGTTGAATTGGTGTTCATTCTGCGGCATCAATCCGTTGTCCCATGAATGCACGACTGGCCGTCCTTGTGATGCTTCTTCCGGGCATCGGCATCGCCAGTGCGCAGCAGGGTGACCGGCGGGGCGAGGTGCAGCTTGCGCTTCCGGAACATTGGCGTATGCCGCCGGCGCCGGTGCTGTCTCCCGAGGAGGAACTGGAGACTTTCAAGCTCGCCGAGTCATCCCATGTCATCGAGCTCTTCGCCAGCGAACCCATGGTCCAGGATCCGGTCGCGATGGAGTTTGATGCTGATGGCTGCCTGTGGGTGGTCGAGATGCGCGGCTACAATCGGCGTCCACGAGTTC
>DNDP01000272.1:2825-4593 GCA_003484235.1 Verrucomicrobiales bacterium | reverse complement strand
CGAGCACCTTGCTGATGATCGCCGAACTCGAAACCATGAGCATGCCGGCGACGAACAGGCTCTGCGTCGTGCTCCAGTCCAGTGCCAGGCCCAGCAGGCGGCAAACGTTCCACACGATCAAAGCGGCGAGCACGGTCGCCACCACCACGGAGAATCCGAGTCGCTTGAGCCGGCTGATGCTCAGGTTCAAACCGATGCCGAAGATGAGAAACACCAGCCCCAGCTCGGCCAACGTGTGTACACGGTCGAGATCGTCAACGTAGGCGAACGGCGGCGTATGGGGCCCGATGATCATGCCCGCAACCAGGTAGCCCACCACCACCGAAAGCCGGAGCCGCTGGCACGCCCAGCCGACGACGCCGGCAATCAGCACCACCACCGCCAGATCACGAATGAAAAGGAGCCCCGTCACACACGTCTTGTAGCTGCAGTCAGCGGGCAGAGAAAGCCTAACCGACAGGCCGGCGGCTCAATCTGGCCGCCAGCGCTTCAGCCGGTCGCACGCTCTTGGATCCGACTGGTTGCCCAGTGCGCGTGTTCGCGGATCAATGGCTCCTCGTCGTGGGAAGCGCGTTCGAGCGCGGGCAGTGCCTTCGCGTCGCCTACGTTGCCGAGCGCGACGCAGACATTGCGCAGGATGCCGCGACGCTTCGTGCGGAGCATCGGCGTGCCGGCGAAGCGGTGCTTGAACCCGGCGTCGTCCAGCGCGAGCAGCTCCAGCAGGGCGGGTTGATCGAGATCCTCGCGCGCGTGCTCCTTCATCAAGCGTCCCTCGCGGGCGAACTTGTTCCACGGGCACACCGCCAGGCAGTCGTCGCAGCCGTAGATGCGGTTGCCCATCGCGGGACGCAGCGCCTCCGGGATCGCGCCCTTCAACTCGATGGTCAGGTAGGAAATGCACTTGCGGGCGTCCAGTTCGAAGGGTGCGGTGATCGCCTGCGTCGGGCAGGCGGTGATGCAGCGCGTGCAGGTGCCGCAACGATTCTTCTCCGGCGCGTCGGGCTCCAGTTCCAGCGTGGTGATGATCTCGGCGAGGAAGAACCAGTTGCCAAGCGAGCGGCTGATGAGGTTCGTGTGCTTGCCGACAAAGCCGAGCCCGGCGCGCTGCGCGAGATCGCGCTCGAGCAAGGGCCCGGTGTCCACATACCAGAGCGAGCGCGTGCCTTCCGGTCCCAACGCATCGACAAATCGCGACAGCTCGGCGAGCGGCTGCTTCAACACGTCGTGGTAGTCGGAGTAACGAGCGTAACGGGCGATAACGCCGGCAGGGCGACATTCCTGTCGCCCCGTCCCGGCGGATTGCCCGAGAGACGGGGCGACAGGAATATCGCCTTTCCGACTGTAGCTGACCGCGAGGGTGATGATGGACTTCGCACCGGGCAGAACCTCCTGGGGATCGACGCGTTTGTGGGCGTTCCGTTGCAGGTAACCCATCTCGCCGTGGCGTCCGTCGGCGAGCCAGTCGCTGAACTGCGCGGCATGGTCGGGGTTCGCGGCCGTCGTGATCCGGCAGTCGTCAAAGCCCAGCTCCAGCGCCCGTTCGTGAATGGCCGCCTTCATCGGGCTTGGTAGGGCGAGACTCCAGCCGAGCCCAATTTATCGATCGCCAAGGGCATCGGCCTCCCTGCGTGTCGCCCCGTTGGGGCTTTGATCAGGGCTCGACGGGAGCCTCGCCCTACCAATTCTTGCCCTGCCATTCCGCTGCTTTTGTGTGCCTTGTGCCTTCTTGTGGCCATGTGTTTCACTTCGCCGCCGTCCCGCGGACCTG
>DNDP01000272.1:1092-2632 GCA_003484235.1 Verrucomicrobiales bacterium | reverse complement strand
TCGAAATGGATGATGATCTGGTGCGCGACTTCCTTCACGTTGCGCAGCTCGGTGCCGATCAGGAGATCCGCCTGCTTGTAAACGGCCTCGCGTTCGCCGAGCAGCTCGCGGATGCGCGCGAGTGGATCAGGATGATTCAGCAGCGGCCGATGACTCGAATGCCGCACCCGTTCGTAGATCGTTTCCGGCGAGGCCCAGAGGCAGACCGTCAACGCGTGTTCCTTGAGCGCGCCCAGGTGCCCGGGGCTCGCGCCTAGACCGCCGCCGGTGGAGATGACGCAACCGCTGCGCTGCGCCAGTTCGCCGACCACCTGGCGCTCGAGTTCGCGAAAGGCCGCTTCGCCGTCCTGCTCGAAGATGTCGGTGATCGGTTTGCCCGCGCGGGCGACGATGAGTTCGTCGGTGTCGAGAAACTCGAAGCCGAAGTGCATCGCCAGCGCTCGGCCCACCGACGATTTGCCGGTGCCCATGAAGCCCACCAGGGCCAGATTGCGGATGTCGCGCGCCACTTGCACAACAGAGAAGTAACCGACCGGCGTGCGGCGCGGAAGGACCAAGTAACGCGTCTTGCCGAATCACCGACTGGCGTTAGCCTGCGCGCATGTCGCAAAAGGTTTCGTTACTCGTCGCGCTCCTCGCCCTGACGTTCACCGCACCCGGGGAAGAAGTCGAACCGGTGTCCGAACGCACCGAAGAACGTTTTATCCCCAATTACACCGCCGGCGAGGTCAGCTACCTCTGGAGCACGCGGACGGATCTGGACGCGTTTGCCGGCTCCGACCTGCAGGTGCAGGAAGCGAGCGTCAAGGCGCCCATTCCGCTCTTCAGCAACGACGCCTCCCGGCTCGTGACCGGCGTGGACTTCCGCTGGAGCGGTCTCGACTTCGGCGGCCCCACGGTGATCGCCGACCGGCTGGACCTCTATCGCTTGCAGGTGCCGTTCGATTTCTGGCACTCGTTCAACGATCGCTGGAAGGCCTGGGGCCGCGTCGCGCCCGGGCTCTTCACCGATTTCGAGAATCTCGATGGCGACGCGTTTGCCATCACCGTGCTCGCGCTCGGAAGCTACCAGTTCAACCTGCAGTTCAGCGCGGCGTTTGGCGTCTACTACTCGCGTGACCTCGGTGAAGACCGCGTCCTGCCGGCGCTCGGCCTGATCTGGAAGCCGGATCCGCACTGGAACATCGGGCTGACCTTTCCCCGCGCCAGCGTCGCCTACGCGCCGACGGATGAATGGCTCTTCAGCATCTACGCCGCTCCCGGTGGTTCGGGCTGGAGCATCACCGACGAAACGACCGGCCAGAACCGACGCCTCGATTACCAGAGCTGGCGGGCGGCGATCGGTGCCGAGTATCAGTTCGCCACGGTGGGGCCAGCCAAGTTCTGGGCGTTCCTCGCGGGCGGCTGGCAGTTCGGCCAGGAACTGCAGCTTCGCGACGGCGACACCACCCTCCTGGAAACCGATCTGGACCACGGCCAGTTCATCAGCGGCGGCGTGCGGTTGCGATTTTGAACCAAGCCGGAAAGGCGACATTCCTGT
>DNDP01000272.1:457-863 GCA_003484235.1 Verrucomicrobiales bacterium | reverse complement strand
GAAAGGCGACATTCCTGTCGCCTCGACGCTCGACCGGACGCATCTCGACACTGCCACCGAATAGGCGGATGGCTCGGAGCGCCGTTCTCCGAACCGGCGTGTTTCCGGCAGACGATCCGTTCGTGCCGGTTTGGAGACCGTCGCCCCGGTGCACTTCCCGGATTCACCCCGCCGATTCCTGCCGTCGATCGCACCGTTGACCGGAACTTGCCTGTCCGGTCTGCTCAACCGGCGGAGATGATAAGATGAACATGGAGGGCACCGACCATACGCTGCTGCGCCAGTTCGCCGAACGCCGCTCGGAGGAGGCGTTCCGCCAACTCGTGGAGCGTCACGTCAATCTCGTCTTCGGGACCGCGCGACGCGTGCTCGGCGATGCCCACCTCGCCGAGGAGGTCGACCAGGG
>DNDP01000272.1:0-202 GCA_003484235.1 Verrucomicrobiales bacterium | reverse complement strand
GATCACGAGCCGGCAGCCGCTGGCCGGCTGGTTGTATCTCACCACCCGGCATCAGGCGCTGAACCTCAGCCGCGCCGAGGGCCGTCGCCGTCAACGTGAACAAACCGCCGCCGCCATGCAGACGCCGCAGCACTCCGGCGATCCGACCGCCGACCAGATCAACGACGAACTCGAAGCCGCCCTCGACACGCTTCCCGCCGAG
>DNDP01000220.1:2055-6582 GCA_003484235.1 Verrucomicrobiales bacterium | reverse complement strand
TGGTCGGGGCGGCGAGATTCGAACTCGCGACCTTCTGAACCCCATTCAGACGCGCTAGCCAGGCTACGCTACGCCCCGACACGTGCGCCGTTTCCGGCGGACGCGGGGGCGACTATAGGGAGCGCACTTCTGAATTCAACCGTTTTGTCGGCCCTTTCACGGGCTGGCCTGCGCGTAGATCGAATTGTGGATCGTCCGCTCGACGGTGCCGTCGCCGGTGGGCAGCTCGCAGTGGATCTCCATGCCGCGCGTCGGCCCGAGGTCGGGCAGGTGCAGGGTCGTGGTCCGGCGATCGGCCGACAGTTCCACACGGGTCACCTCGCGTTCGCGCTCGTTGTGATGCTTGGACCCGTAACGCTGGGCGCGCACGAGATCCCACGTCTTCACGGTGAAGACACCTTGCCGGGTGGCGGCTTCGGGGGCGATCGGGTCGCTCCAGGTGATTTCCATCGCCCCCTTGCGGGCGTGCAGCTTCAGCGGGACGTGCAGCGGTTTGCCGGTGTAGCGCACCCGGTAGAAGCCGCCGTCCTGCTGCTGGTTGCCGGCCCAGGCGAACATGCCGGCGGCGTAAAGGTGGCCGTTCGTCGGATGCCAGCGTCCACGCATCACGCCGGTGGGGAAGCGCTCGATCGGCATCCGGATCACGCCGCCTTGAATCTGTCCGTCCACCGTTTCGTGCGGGACAAGGAAGATGTCGCCGGTGCCGTAGGAGAGATTCAGCAACGACCCCTTCAGCGGTCCCCAGGCGTCGCTCGTGACCCACAACATCTCGCCGGGCGAACGGTCCATTTCGTTGGTGATCCACACGAGCGGCTTTTCCATCGCGTCGTCGCTTTCGCTGGCGGGCGCGCCGTAGGACCACATGTTGCCGTAGAAGCCGCCGCGCTGGACGAGGTTCAGGCGGTTCTTCGGATGCCAGTTCCCTTCCTGGTCGGTGACGAAGAACGTGCCGTCCGGGTTGAGGCAGACGCCGTTGGGCGCGCGGAAACCGTTCGCCAGGATCTCGCTCGTCGAGCCGTCGCGGCTCACGCGGATCAACGTGCCGTGATGGGGCACGAGTTCGGTCTTCGCGTGGCGGGCGCCCTTCGCGTAATAGAAATTGCCGGCGGCATCGGTCTGCAGGCCCATGGCGAATTCGTGGAAGTGCTCGGTGACCTGATGATCGCTGTTGAAGCTCTCGATCCAGTCGATCTCCTCGTCGCCGTTCAGGTCGTGCAGGCGCGCGATCTGATCGCGGCAGGTGACGTGGATGACGCCGTCCACGATCTTCAGACCGAGCGGTTGGAACAGTCCGGAAGCGATCCGGCGCCAGCGCACTTCCTGCAGATCACCGGCCAGGCCCTTCACGAGCCAGACATCGCCGTTCCACGTGCAAAGCGCCGCGGTGTCGCCGCCGGCAAAAAAGTCGAAACCGCCGGGACGCATCCAGGCATTCCAGGGATTGTCGGCCATGTTCGGCACGGGAATCACGTCCACCGCAAACGGTCCGCCATCGTCGCGGGTTTCGCCGGCGACGGTGATTTCCTCCGGCCAATGCGCCGGTCCGCCCCGGATCAGTGCCGAAAGGTCGGCTGCCGGCGACGCGACCATCGCGAGCACCTGCACGGCGTTGGCCGCCTGATCGTTGGTGCCATCCGCGAGCAGCACCTTCACGGCGGTGGACTGATTCGCGGCCGGAACTCGGAGCACGTGGAATCCGCCCGCCTCGATCAGCTCGCACTCACTCTGGCCGGCAAGGGCGACGGGGGTGGTCACGGGAGCCAACCTGAGAAACAGCTCCCGCTCGCGGGCGCCGATGTTGAGCGAGCGGCTGACGACCGTGGCGGATCCGGACTGCTCGAGCGCGGGCATTTCCCGCACCCGCGTCCCGCCGACGGTATATTCGATCACCATCCGATCCCCCGACAAATATGCGCCCTTGTAGTGCGCCCAGTCACGGTCGAGCGGACCGTACGGCGTGCCCGCCTTGTCGAGCGGCCGGTTGTCGGCGAAGTCGCGCGTGCCCGGCTTGGCCCAGCCGGGGCCCGGCGGATTCACGAACAGCTTCTCGCCGACGATGCTGGTGTGCGTGCCGTGTGAGCCGTCAAAGGCGATCCCTTTCCAATCCACGAACTCGTCGCCCGTCCAGGCGGTTGCCGCGCGCATGGTGTCGTGGTCGTAGAGCATCCAGACGTTGCCGCGCGAGATGCCGCCGGGGCCGCGGTCGAGCCGCACGGCGATGCCCTTCTGCGCAATGTTGCCCCGTTCGACTTCCAGCGTCCAAAACCATGCCGGACCGAACTGCATGCGCTTCCATTTGGGACCGCGCTCGAACTCCTCCGTCTCGCGCGAGCGGACGAAGCCGCTGCCCTTCGGCAGGCCGGCGAGATATTCGGGAGTCGTCGCGAAGTAGGCGTCCGGATTGTGCGGCTTCACGAACTCCTCGCGGATGTAGTGGATTACGTCGTAGCGCAGCTCCGGCGTGAGCCACGGCCACGCGGGCATCTGCCCGAATCCGGTCGTCAACGTTTTGTAGATCGAGAACGGGTCCGCGCCGTTCTTGAACGGCTCCAGCCAGAAGGGACGCGAGGTCGGCAGTGAACCGGCCTGCGTGAGGTTGCCGTGGCAGGTGATGCAGATCGCGTCGTAGAGGCGCTTGCCGCGCTGGAAGCTTTCGTCATCCCAGTTGCGGATGATCGCCGCGTGATCGGCCTCGGTGGCGGGATCGACCTGCGCAAGCAGGCCGGGGCTCGCGGACAGCAGGTACAGAGCGGCCGCTGCAGCGAGGGAGCCGGAGGACCGCAGCGGCAGATGAACTGGCGGGAACATGCGCGGCAGGTTAGCGGGTGAGATTGATGAATGCACGAACTCGTTTCCTTTCGGCCAGCCTCAAACCGTTGCGAAACGTCACCGAACCGCGTTAGGGTCCGGGTGTTCGGCCCGAATTCGTCCCTGGGACCGGACTGAATATTACAGAACCAAATTCAGTCCCTGTTGACCTGAAGCCATGCATCTTGCCCGTCGCGCCCTCCGATTTCATGCCGCCTTCGCCGGCCTGATCCTGTGCTGTGGGTCCCTGGCCGCCGAGCGCGCCCGGACCGGACTCCAGGTGATTTACGATTTCCATGTCCAGGAGGGGGAAGTGGTCCGGGACAGGTCGGGCATCGGCAATCCGGTCGATCTGAAGATCGGCAAGCCCGAGGCCGTCCGCTGGGCGGACGGAGCCTTGGAGGTCACGGGGGGAACGCGCATCCAGGCCGGGAAGGTGCCCGTCAGGCTGGTGGAGTCGATCAGACGCTCCGGCGAACTGACGATCGAGGCGTGGATCCAGCCGGCAACGCTCAACCAGTCCGGACCGGCGCGGATCGTGACGCTGTCCGCCAGCGGCAGTCAGCGGAATTTCACCCTGGGCCAGGACGGCGACCGGTTTGACATCCGCCTGCGCACGACCCAGACGGGCGTCAACGGCACCCCTTCGCTCGCCCTCGACAAGGGCAGTTTGACGACGAATCTGACCCACATCGTGTATACCCGGGACCGGACCGGCAGGACCCGGGTGTACCTGAACGGCGAACTGGCGAAGGAGGAGACCATCAAGGGCACGCTGATCAACTGGGAGCACTTCCGGCTTGGTCTGGCGAACGAATTTGGCGACGACCGCCAATGGAAGGGAACCTTCCATCTGGTGGCGGTTTACAGCCGTGACCTGCTGCCGGAAGAGGTGCGGCAGAATCATGCGGCCGGTCCCGATGCCTCCGTGCCGCCCGATTTGGCGCAGGAAGGGCATTCGCCCGGCGCAAAGCTCTTCAATGAGGAGATCGCGCCCCTGTTCGCCAAGCACTGCCTGGAGTGCCATGACTCCGCGACCCGCGAGGGCAAGCTCGACCTTTCCCGCAGGGAGGCAGCCTTCGCCGGCGGTCGGGACGGCATCGTCATCACGCCGGGCGATGCCGCGAAGAGCTATCTCTGGGAATCGGTGGACACCAATGAGATGCCGAAGGACCGCACCCCGCTGTCACAGCGCGAGAAGGATCTGATCAAGCAGTGGATCAACCAGGGTGCCGAGTGGACGATGGAGGTGATCGATCCGGTCGTTTACGAGCACGGGGGCGGCAGTACGGGCAACTGGGTGCGGCGGCTGACCGTGCCCGAATACATTGAAACGGTCCGGGCCTCCGTGGGAGTGGACATCGCGAAGGAAGCGCAGGAACTGCTGCCCAAGGACCTGCGGGCGGATGGTTTCAGCAATACCGCCTACAACCTCAACGTGGACCTCGAACACGTGAACTCCTACGCGCAGCTGGCGGCGATTATCGTCCAAAGGATGGACGTGCCGCAGTTTGCCCGGCGTTTCGCCAAGAACCTGAAGTTCGACGACGACGACATGGACCGGCTCATCAACGGCATGGGCAAGTGGGTGCTGCGCGGTCCCCTGGAGGAACGCGAGCTGAACACCTACCGCGGTCTTTCGACCACCGTGGCCGCCGCCGGGGGGGAGGTTGGGGAGGCGGTGGGGCTCATCCTCGAGGCGATGCTGCAGTCGCCGCG
>DNDP01000220.1:1561-1686 GCA_003484235.1 Verrucomicrobiales bacterium | reverse complement strand
GCGTTGTTCGAGCGGCAGCAGCTCCAGCAGCAGGTCCGGCGGATGTTTGGAGATCCGCGCGCGAAACAGCGGTCGCTGCAGTTCATTTCGGAATGGTTGAATCTCGGCCGTCTGAAGAATCTCCG
>DNDP01000220.1:0-1308 GCA_003484235.1 Verrucomicrobiales bacterium | reverse complement strand
TGACCTTCCTCACGCCGCGGCTCGCACGGCACTACGGCCTCGAGCCGCAGGGCGGGGAACTGAGCCGTTACGACCTGACCGACGTTGCCTCACGCGGCGGCCTGCTCACGCACGGCAGCATCCTGACGGTGGGCGGCGACGACGCTTCCATGGTGACCCGCGGGCTGTTCGTCCTGCATGACCTGCTGCGGGGTGTGGTCAAGGATCCGCCTCCCGGTCTTGATGTCACACCCGTGCCGGCCAGCCCCGGCAAATCCAACCGCACCGTGTCGATGGGGCGGATCAACAACAAGTCCTGCGGCGGCTGCCACGCCAAGTTTGAGCCCCTCGCCTTCGCGTTGGAAAAATATGACGGCCTTGGCGCCTTTCACGAAAAGGACGAGCACGGCAACGAACTCCGCGAGGATGGTTCGATCCTTTTCCCCGGTGCCGCCGAAGCCCGGACCTACACCACCACCGCCGAACTTATGGACCAGCTGGCCGGGAGCAACCGCGTCAAACAGACGCTCACTTGGAAACTCGCCCAGTTCGCCCTCGGCCGGCCGCTCACGGCCCACGACGCGCCGGTTCTTGAATCGATCCATCAAATGGCGAAAGATGCCGGCGGAACCTACGAAAGCGTCGTCACCGCCATCGTCATGAGTGATCTGGTGCAGATGACGCGAACCGAAGAAGGCCAGCTGGCCGCAAAATGAACCTGTAGCCGAAAACCAGCCTATGAACCCCACCCGCTTCAACCGGCGCACCCTGCTGAAAGGTCTGGGCACCGTCGC
Organism: Verrucomicrobiales bacterium; assembly: GCA_003484235.1. Lineage (GTDB taxonomy): Bacteria > Verrucomicrobiota > Verrucomicrobiia > Limisphaerales > RI-55 > RI-55. The sequence goes on along the minus strand of DNDP01000220.1, from coordinate 535 downwards.
CGTTGGCCTGCCCTTCCTCGAGGAAATGGTCGCCACCCGGGCCATCGCCGCACCGACGCCGTTCGTCCCTGTCCGCGCGTTCAACGTCTTCTTCGGGCTGGGCATTCCCGCGCCGCTTCAGACGGAGGGCTTCGAGGGCGTGCTCGAGCCCTTGAAACCGCTTTCCGACAAGCTGCTCATCATGCGCAACGTGGATCAGGTGCGCTGCGATGAGTCCGGCATCAACGCGCACTTTGACGGCGCCTCGGGCGCCTTCACCGCCGAACCGCCCAACGGCGAGGCAAAGTCCGGCGGACCGTCGATCGACCAGGTCATCCGCAAGGCCCACTATCCCGAGGACCTGCCGCCCGGGATGGTGCCGACGCTCGTGGCCGGCACCTTTTTCCGCCGCAGCCGTGTCAGCCGCTACGTGCACAGCTACAACGACGACGGCACCGTCGCCGCCGTGATGCAGGAATCGCCGCGCGAACTGTTCGACCGCGTCTTCGGCGTGATCTCGATGGCCGGCGACGGCGACGCGCGCCAGCTGCGTCTC
>DNDP01000280.1:4398-4874 GCA_003484235.1 Verrucomicrobiales bacterium | reverse complement strand
CAGCGCGGCATGCTGCACGACACCCTGGTGGTGTGGGCCGGCGAGTTTGGGCGCACTCCCATGAGCCAGGGCGGCGACGGCCGGGATCACCACAACGCCGGGTTCAGCATCTGGATGGCCGGCGGCGGCGTGAAGGCGGGCACCGTGTTTGGCGCGACCGATGAACTGGGATACTCCGCCGTGGACAACCCGATCGACGTGCACGACCTGCACGCGACGATGTTGAAGCTGCTGGGCATCGAGCACACCCGCATGACCGTGAAGTTCCAGGGACTCGACGCCCGCCTCACCGGCGTCGCCGGAAGGGTGATCGACGGATTGCTGGCGTAGGCACGGGAAAGAATCCCGGCTCCCCGACGGCACCGGAAGCTCCCGAGCCCCATGGAGTGCGGTGGCAAGCGCAGCGCGACACCGCTTTCAACCACGGAGCTCACCGGGGTTGGCCCGCGCGCCACAAAGCGCCGTCGCCGCTGCGC
>DNDP01000280.1:0-4188 GCA_003484235.1 Verrucomicrobiales bacterium | reverse complement strand
CGCCGTCGCCGCTGCGCTCTGCCGGCGCAGTCCATGGAGCGGCGGCATCTGCTACTTCTTGCCCGAGCGGTTGGCCATTTCCACGGGTGGATTCCATTCCGCGCTGCCGATGTCCGGTGCCGGCCGGCCCCAGACCTTGCCGAACGGCCGGCCGCGCAGGTGGGAGACGACGATCCGCTGGCAGAGATTCATGAGCGGCAGCGTGGCGTGCAAACCAGCGCCCACGCCTTCGAGCAGCCGGTCCTTCAGCTCCCAGTAGCCGAAGTCGTCGTCGCTCACGCAGACCAGCTCGTTGACGGGGATGAACTCCGGCCGGGCGCCGAGGTAGGGCACGGTGCCGTCGCCGGTGTTCACCTTGCCGCGCCAGTTGCGGACCTTCCAGTCGTTGCTCCGGTCCTTGCTGGCCAGGTCGAAGGCCGGCCGGCCGTCGGCGCCCCGTGCGATCCGCAGCCGCACGCGGGTTTCCTCGCCCACACCAATGACCGTGAGCCAGCGGCGGCTGTCGAGGCCCAGCCCGGCGAGGTTCAGGGTGTCCACCCGGCTGCGGTGCTCGGCGGCCTGCTGCAGCATCACGCCGAACAGCTGTTCGGCCCGGCGTCGGTCGTTCCCCTTCCGCAGTCCGTAGAGCCTGACATAGGTCTCGATGCTGTCCATGACCGAAGGCTGCCACGTGGCGACGTTGAAGAGGTCGCTCTCCAGCCCGCGGGCGGGCGCCACCGCGCCGGGATACCGCGGCAGCAGGTGATACAGCGCGGGAGTGACGCGGGCGACCTCACGTTCGCGCGAGGCGGACTGGTTGCTGCCGATCGCCGCGGTGCCGGTGGCCACCTTCAGCACCGCCTCGAAGGAGCCGCGGTAGGGCGTGCCCAGGGAGGCAAGTTTGTGGACGCGGTGTTGGGACGGGTTCTGCGCCAGGTACTCCGCAATCACCAGGCCGCCCATGGAATGTCCCACGAGATTCACCTTGGGATCGGTGTCGTACCGCGCCCGATGATAGTGCCGCAGCAGGCCGGTCCGGCCGATGACCTCGTCGATGAACGCCGCGAGGTCGCGGGCCGTGCGCTCGAGCGGCTGCCGCCAGTCGTAGGGAAAGGCAAAGACCGGCGTCGGCTGGTCGGGCTGCGGCGAGAGGTTGTGCCGGAGTTCCTCGATGAACTCCTCGTAGACCAGCCGGAAGACCCGGTCGGCCCGCACGACCGCGGGTTCCTTCGCCTCATAGCGGGTTTCGTCGGGATGCAGTGCGATCCGCGCAAAGTCCTTGCGGAGCACGCCCCAAACGCGTTCGTGGTCGGCCGGATACTCATCGCTCAGCTCGGAAGCGGTGATGCCGGGAATGAAAATGACGGGATGAATGATGGTGTCGCTCATGGCTGTATTCCTTGAATACCCAGCGAACACCCATTCGCAAAGCCGGTGCAAGCCCGCACTCGGAAAAATTCCCGCACGCGAATCGACGCGGCCCGCCGCTCTCTCCGCATCCTCACGCGCGTGACTGACGACAGCCTGCCGGGCGTGCCCGATAACCCGCCGCTGTTCCCACGCGTTCCATGCTCCGGCGACAATTGTAGCTGTCATACCGGTGCGATCTTTGGTAACCCCATTTCGATGTCCGAAGGAACAGCACTTGAGAAGGTGACCGTGAAAGCCGGCGGCGAGCGAGGATGGCCGCGGCCCTCCGGTTTGCTGGCGGTGTGGCTGGCGCTCTCGGCGGTGGCCTGCTCCGGCGAAGAAGCGGAGTTCCCCAAGGCGGTCGCCGACGGAGTCCTGCAGTTGGCCGAGCTGGCGAAGGACGATTTCAAGGAATGCTCCGGGCTCGTGGCCAGCCGACAGTTTCCCGGCGTGCTCTGGACCCACAATGACGGTCAGGACCGGCGGCTCTTCGCGATCGACCGCCGCGGGGTGAAGCTGGCCAAGTTCGAATTGAACCGCGTCTTCCTCTGGGATTTCGAGGATCTGGCGATCGACGACCAGCACCGGCTCTATCTCGCCGACATCGGCAACAACCTCGAGGCTAGGCCCCATCTGACCGTCCATCGGGTGCCGGAGCCCGACCCAAATCAGGCGAACCGGACCCTGATTCCTGAGACAAGCTGGACGCTGAAGTTCCCCGGGAAAGGCTTTGACGCCGAGGCGCTCTTCGTTTGGCGGGAATACGGGTATCTGATCTCGAAATCGAACAAGGACAAGAAAGGGATCCTTTACCGGTGGCCGCTGGCTGGAGGGCGATCCATCGTGCTGGAGGAGATCGGCAAGCTGGAGGTCAAATCGCCGATCACCGGGGCGGATCTTTCGCCTGACGGCCGGAAGCTCGGCCTGGTCGCCACGGACGGCGCGTACGTCATCGATGTGACCGGGCCCATTGAAGCGGTCATCAAGCCGGAGGCTTTTCACCTTAAACTGAAACCCGGCCAGATCGAGGGCTGTGCCTTCGCACCGGATGGGCTGCTCGCCGTGGCCGAATCCCGCGAACTCTTTCTCTTCCACGCGCCGCCCTTCATTCCGGCAGCAACCGATTGAGCCGACTCGACAACCGCAAATCTCAACCCCATCACGCCATGGAACTTTTCTGGGAGATCAGTCAGAACCAACGGATCAACCAGGCCTCCTCCGCTGCAGAGAGCGCCTCCAGCAAGATCAACCGGCTGGAACGGGAGGTGAAGGAACTGGAGAGGCGGCTCGACCGGCTGTCGCTCGCCTGCCAGGCGCTGTGGGAGTTGAACCGCGACCAGGCCGGCATCACTGACGGGGAACTGCAGCGGCGCATGACCGAGATCGATCTGCGCGACGGCACCCGCGACGGGAAGATCGCCGTGACGATCCTGGTCTGCCCCAACTGCGGACAGCGCTCCAACTCCCGGCGGCAGCAGTGCATTTACTGCGGCCAGCCGGTGCCCGCCAAGCACACCTTCACCTGAGCGCGGTGATCCGCCCGCCCCGTTCACGGATTGCGGTTTGAACTGCCGCCGGGCGGCTGCTTTCATCCCGCCCGTGGACACCCCGCAAACGCCGCGCTTCGCCTGGTGGAAGCGCCTGTTGATCCTCACCGTCACGATCGTGGCGGTGGTGTCGATCTATCGGCGGCTCGATCTTGGCACCCTCGCCGCCGTGCTGCGCCGCACCGACGCCGCGTGGTTCGCCGGTGCGATGCTGCTCTACGGGCTGCTGATCGTGGCGGCGATCGGCCGCCTGCATCTGGCGCTGCGACTCACCGACTCGGTGGTGCACCTCACCGTCACCGCGCGCTCGGTCATCATCGGGCACTTCTTTTCGGTGACGCTGTTCGGAGCCGGCGTGGGCGACGTGGCGCGGAGCATCCTTTACGCGCGCTGGTACGGCTTCCGTTTTCCCATCATCTACGCCTCGGCCAAGCTGGACCGGCTGATGGGCTTCCTGGGCCTGTGGCTGCTGGTCGGCGCCACGTTGGCCTTCGGCGCGGCGGAAGGCGCCTTCAGCGGTGGCGCGATGTCGCTCAATTTCCAGGTGCCGGAGGTCTGGAAATGGCTCGCCGGCGGAACGGTGGTGGTTCTGGCAGCGGCGGTCTTTTTCAGCAACGAGGCCTTTCGCGTCGGAGTCCGGCATTTCCTTGAGGCAATGATCGAGGGGGCGAGACGCCTGGTGCGCTGGCCGCGGGTGGCGGCGGGCGGCATTCTGCTGGGCATGATCGTGCAGGCAGGGCTCTGCTTCGTCATCGCCGTCTGTCTGCGCGCGGTCGCCCAGGAACCGCTCAACTGGCTGAAGCTGCTCTGGCTTTTCCCCTTCATCCACATGCTCAGCGCGCTGCCGTTCACCGTGGCCGGGCTGGGATTGCGGGAGGCGGCAGCGATCACGCTGCTCGGGCTTTATGGCATACCCAAGGAGGAGGCCGCCGCCGCGGCGCTCCTGACCCTGGTGGTCGCGGCATCCTGGGCTGCCATTGGCGGGCTCATCCTCTGGCGCGAACGGGTGGTCCTCCGGCGCGCGGACGGTCAACCGGCCGCCGAAACCATCTCCGTGGTGATGCCGGTCCTGAACGAGGCCGGTGAACTGCCCGAAACCCTCCGCCGGCTGCGCGGTCTGCCGGAAGTCCTTGAGATCATCGTCGTCGACGGCGGCAGCGCGGACGATTCGGTGCGGGTCGCGGAAAAGGCCGGCTGCCGGGTGCTGCGTTCCCCGGCCGGACGCGGGCGGCAGCTGCGGCTCGGCGCGGGC
>DNDP01000075.1:7670-10945 GCA_003484235.1 Verrucomicrobiales bacterium | reverse complement strand
TCGACGAACCGACGCGCGGCATCGACGTCGGCGCGAAGTACGAGATCTACTGCCTGATGAACGAGCTGGCCGCCAGGGGCAAGGTCATCATCATGGTCAGCTCGGAGCTGCCGGAGGTGCTCGGCATGGCGGACCGGATCCTCGTCATGCATGAGGGCCGCATCACCGGCGAGATTGACGACGTGAAGAACGCCACGCAGGAGCAGGTGCTCGAACTGGCGATGAAATGATGCACGACCACCGATGGACACTGATCGGAGAAGGCGCCGCCAGCATTGCGGTGGAAAACAGGCATGTCGTCGCCAACAACGCTGCGTCCGTCGGCGGGAAGTTTCGGCGGACCGGCAGGTCCGCCCTTGAATCCTGGTCTGGTACGGCGGCGCTGCCGCGCCGCCGTGGACTCGATCGGGCGCCAGCGAGATCATTTGAAGAGCCTGTCCGTTGCCGGGGCGCCCTCGTCGCGAAGCCAGTTTCCATACCGCCATTCAGTTCATCCGTGTTCATCCGTGTCCATTTATGGTTCCCTTTCCGGCGACCCCTTGAGCTGAAATGAAACGATTGCTTTCCGATTACGGCATGGTGCTGGTGCTGCTGGCGCTGTGCGTGTTCTTCAGCGCCATCACCTACACCGAGCAGCATCCGGCCGGTGAGTCGGGCGGACGCGAGTTGGCGCGCCAGATCATCGACCAGGCGGACCCGGGGGCGACCGTGTTGATCGCCGCCCGCGCACACGAAGAGGACCGGCTGTTCGCCGAAGCACTGCGAAACGCGCTTGCCGCCGGCGGGATCACGGTCGTGGAGGTGATCAACGGCGAGCCGAGTGACGCGCGCCGGGCCTTGCAGTCGCTGCAGCAGTCGGGCACGCGGCTTGATTGGATTGCCGGGAACCAGGTGACCGCCGGCTGGCTGGTGTTCGCCGATCTCGGCACGGATTTTCCCGCGTTGGGAAATCCCCGGCTGATTCACCCGGAGAGCTACCACTGGCCCAACTTTCTGAAGCGCGACAACCTGCTCAACATCTCCAACCAGATCGCCGTCATCGCGATCCTCGCCATCGGCATGACGATGGTGATCATCACGGCCGGCATTGATCTTTCGGTCGGGAGCCTGATCGCGTTGTCGGCGGTGGTGACCAGCTGGTCGATCGTGAACCTCGCCGGTGCGCAGGCAGCGGGCGCCACGGGAATGCTGCTCGGCTGCCTGGTCGGCATTGGCGTGAGCGGCCTGGTCGGGCTCTTCTCCGGCGCCATGGTCACGAAGTTCCGCATTCCGCCGTTCATCGTGACGCTCGCGATGATGCTGGTCGCCAGCGGCATTGCCTACCTGATCGCGCAGGGGCAGTCGATCTACCAGGTGCCCGATTCGTTCGTCTGGCTCGGGCGCGGGGCGGATCTGTTTGGCATACCCAACGCGGTGGTGCTGATGGTCGCGCTCTACGTGGCCGCGCATTTCCTGATGTCGCGGATGAAGATGGGCCGCTACCTCTACGCGGTGGGCGGCAATCCCGAGGCGGCGCGCCTCTCCGGCGTGCCGGTCAACCGCGTCCTCCTCTTCGCCTATGCCGCCTCCGGCGTCCTGGCAGGACTGGGCGGCGTGGTCATGGCCTCGCAGCTACGCAGCGGATCGCCGACCTACGGCCAGATGTATGAGCTCTACACCATCGCGGCAGTCGTGGTGGGCGGCACCAGCCTGGCCGGCGGCGAGGGGAAGATGTTCGGCACGCTGATTGGCGCCTTCATCATCGCCGTGATCCAGAACGGGATGAACCTCAAGGGCGTCGAGCCCTACACCCAGCGCGTGGTGCTGGGCCTGGTGATCCTGATCGCCGTCCTGCTGGACCGTCTCCGGCAGCGGATGCTGCGGCAGTCAAAAAACTGAGGTCGACGGAAAGGCCCGCACCGGGCGTTCGGGACGATTCGGGAGGTCATTGAATGCCACAAACGGTCGCGGCGGGATGGGCGGGCATGGTTGACCACCCGGCCGCTTCAGAACCCCTTTGCCTGATTGTGCCGCCGAGATTTGCAAAGTATTTTCCAAGGAACCCCGTCCATCCGTGTCACAACCATGGCGCCGGCAATGACCGCGGGACCCCAACCGGGACCACGGCGGGCGCCGCAGGCCGGAATCAACTGACATGACTGTGGCCAACGTTACCAGGGCAGAACCCGGTGAACCGCCTCCCGAACCGTTGGAGGCGCTGTTTGCCGCCCTCGAGTCGCCACTGCTCGCATACGCCATGAAACTCGTCCAGCAATCCGAAACCGCGCAGGACCTCGTCCAGGAGGCCTTCATCCGGTTGCATGGCGACTTCGCGAACGTCCGGCAGCCGCGGGCCTGGCTCTACCGTACCGTCCACAACCTCGCCGCCAACCATCACCGCAAGCAGCGCAAGATCGTGCCGCTCGCCCGCGATGCAGACGGCGGGGAGATCGAATGGCCGGACGATGCGCCCACGCCGGACCAGGCCCTCCACCGTCTCGAAGCCACGGACCAGACCCGCCGTTGCCTCGCGACGCTGGATGAGCGCAGCCGCCATCTGATCCGGCTCAAGTTCGAGGAACATCATTCCTACCGCCGCATCAGTGAGCTTACCGGAATCAGCATCGGCAATGTCGGCTACATCCTGCACCACGCGCTCAAGCAGCTGGCCGATGAACTAAAGAAACTGGGGGTGACGCCATGAAACCGGACCAACCCAGGGACCCACGCGAACAGCTCGAGGTGCGGATCACCGCGTTGCTGCTCGGCGAGGCGAGCGCCTTCGAGGAGGCGGAGTTGCTGGAGACTATCAAGAACGATCCCGAGCTCGAAGCGTACTACGACGAGATGCGCGCGATGGTAAAGCTCGTCGAGGAATCGGCACAGACCGCCCCGATGGCCGGGACGGCGGAAGCGGCCAAACAACCGCGTCTCGCCGATGACCGGCGTGCGGCGCTGCAGAAGCTCTTCAATCAGCCCGCGATCGGGGCGATTCCGGTGGAGCGGAGCAGCGCAACGGTGGTCTGGCTGCGCGGCACTGGCATGGCCTTGGCGCGCCAGGTTCTGCCCATTGCGGCGGCGTTGGTAATCCTGCTGATCGCTGTCGGACTTTTCCTGCCCGCGGGCTCCAAGGCGAAGAGCAAGGCCACGCGCATGGCCCGTTTTGTAAGTGACTTCGAAGAACCCAGTGGCCGTGTGTTGAGCGAGAATGCGCTCGGCGAGCAGGTTGACCAGGCAGCGATCCGTCCGAACGCGGACGTGAAGTCGAGCAGGTCATCTGGACGTGTGGAACCGGC
>DNDP01000075.1:4156-7434 GCA_003484235.1 Verrucomicrobiales bacterium | reverse complement strand
CCGCCGCCCAAGCCCGGAATCGTTCTGCCATCCGCCGACAACGGCGGGCTCGCCGACAACAATCCGGTCAATCTGTGGCAGGAAGCTCCCGCGAGTTTACCGGTTCCTCCCACGCTGGCTTATCGCGCAGATCATTTGCCCAGACCGGAGCCTGCCGCCCTTTCGGCTGCTCGTGGAGTAACGGTGGGCCCTGGACTCGAGACCTCCACCCCTGCCAGACCAAGCACCGTGGAGCTGGAGTCGCGTTTTGGTCGAAGCGTTTCGCCATCGGACCCGGTTACGCTTTCCGTTGCCAATGGCCAGGCCGGCGGCGCTGCGGGTGCCTCCGGACAGCCGGCGTCAGTCGCGGCCGGTCGCACCAGTTACTTTTTCGACAGTGCGACAACCAGCAGCGCCTCCAACGAAGGCGGGTTGACTCACGATCTCTATGCCAAGGCGCCTGCCACGGAGCGCTGGCACTTCGCGCAGGACTCCCTCGCGACAACCACGGCCGACGTCAGAACAAAGTCGGAACTCGATACGCGCGCCAAGGAACTGGCGGACATTCGCGGCGGCGTGCGACAGCAGGCTGCCCAGCGATTGGCCGAGCGGGAAGTCGAGCAACTGGGCGAAGCACGCGTTCCATCGTCGGGTCCGGCTCCGGTGACGCGGCGTTTCGCCGGTCGGAACGGATTGAACGAGGAATGGGGCGCTGAAGTGCCTGCGCTCAGGCAGTCCGAGGAACTGGTGCGCTCAAAAGACGCCGACGGTACGCGACTGAATGAGACCCGGGAATTGGCGGAGGCAACTTCCTCGATTGACACGCTCGCTCTCGAGTCGGCGCCGGCTGAGGTCCTCGCCAAGCAGGTCGCCGACGTCGAACTGAAAAAGGTTGCGGCGCCGGACGACAAGTCGGACGCCTTTGGCGCGGTGGGTTTCAGCGTCCTGCCCGGGGAGCAGGGGGCGCAAAGCGAGGCGAAGATTGTGGATGCCCAGACGGCGGCGGCGGATCGTTTCGACCGGCTGGCGCGCGGTGAATCCGCGCTGGGACTTCAGCAGGTCGAGGGTTTCTCAAACGAACCGGGTTGGGTCGGAGCGCTGGAACAGCCGGCTCCGAGCGGGGCTGCCAACGGGCGCTTCCTGGGTCGGAGTTTGCACCTCGATTCACGGCTTGCTGGGCTGCCGCCGGAAGGAGTTGTCGCCAACTCCTCAGACGATGGAGGGATCGGCGGCGGAGGTTATGGCAGCAGCGCGGTATCTGCCCAGGAAGGCCCTGCTCTCGACGGCGGCCCGCAGGCGGGGTGGGGAGGCATTCGTTTCGTGACACCTGCCGAGGACCTGCCGGCGGGCAATCAGGCCGTTCGCGCGAAGCTCGCCGAAGCGGAGGAAGCGGCGCGGGGGGGTGAGCTTTTTGAAGCGACCCGGCTGTTTGGTGATTCCATGACGCTTGCCGGGCAGTCAGGCGATGCATCAGCGATCGAACAGGCGAAGCGTGGATTGGTGAATTCGCGACTGGCGATGGCAAGTCAAGCGCGCGAGGCAAAGGACTTCGAGCTGGCGGCGGAACAGGTGGATGAGGTGTTGAAGATCGCACCGGATGATGTGCAGGTTCTGAAGCTCAAAGTGGTCAATGACCGCGAATTGCTGGTGAATGAGGGGCGTCAGTCAAACAAGCAGGCAATCCAAACTGCACCTCCACCACCTTCTCTTGAGCCCCTCCCCGAGATCAGCACGAAGGACAACGCCTTCTCCACCTTCTCGCTGAATGTCAGCGACGTCTCATATCAACTCGCGAAGTCCGCGTTGGAGAACGGCCAGCTGCCCGATCCGGCGCGCATTCGCAGCGAGGAGTTCGTCAACGCCTTCGACTATCGCGATCCCGCGCCGGCGGCCGGCCAGCGCGTCGCCTTCAACTGGGAGCGCGCCCGGAATCCGTTTGCGCACAACCGCGACCTGCTCCGCTTCTCCGTGCAGACGGCCGCCGCCGGTCGCGAGCCGGGCAAGGCGTTGAACCTCGTCATCCTGCTCGACAACTCGGGCTCGATGGAGCGCGCCGACCGCGTCCGCATCGTCGAGGAGATGATGGGCGTGCTCGCCGGCCAGTTGCAGGCGCAGGATCGCGTGAGCGTCATCAGCTTCGCGCGCACGGCGCGGCTGCTCGTCGATGGCATGACCGGCGACAGCCAGCAGGAGCTGCTCTATCGCACGACCGGCCTCAATCCCCAGGGCGGCACGAATCTCGAGGACGCGATGAAGCTCGGCTACGAGGTCGCGCAACGGCACTTCCAGGCCGAGGGCAACAACCGCGTGATCGTCCTCACCGACGGCGCCGCCAACCTGGGCAACGTGGATCCGCAGGCGCTCCGCGAGCGGGTGATCGCCCAGCGGCAGAAGGGCATCGCGCTCGACTGCTTCGGCATCGGCTGGGAGGGCTACAACGACAACCTGCTCGAACAGCTCTCGCGCAACGGCGACGGCCGTTACGGTTTCATCAACGATCCGGCGGCGGCGCGGACGCAGTTCGCCAACCAGCTCGCCGGCGCGTTGCAGGTCGCCGCTGCCGACGTGAAGGCGCAGGTGGAGTTCAATCCGGACCGCGTCACGGTCTACCGCCAGATCGGTTACCAGCAGCATCAGCTCACCAAGGAACAGTTCCGCGACAACACGGTCGATGCGGCCGAGATCGGTGCCGCCGAGTCGGGCAACGCGCTTTACTCGGTGCAGATCGATCCGAACGGCACGGGCCCGATCGGGACCTTTCGCGTCCGCTATCGCGTGCCTTCGACCGGCGCCTATGAGGAGAAGGAATTCGTGCTGGCGTTCCAGCCGACGGCGCCCGAGATGCAGGCGGCGAGTCCGGCGATGCGGCTGGCGACGACGGCGGCGTCCTTCGCCGAGTGGCTGGCGAACAGTCCGCACGCCGGGATGGTGGACACGGGCACCTTGCGCAACCTTATCGGCGGCGTGCCGGAGGTGTTCGCTCCCGATCCGCGCGCGGCACAACTGCAACTGATGATTCAACAGGCGGCCGCGATCAGCGGTCGATGAGGAGGGAACCACGAATGGTCACCAAGGAACACGAAAGCGGGGCAGGTCAGGTGGTGCGTGTCTTTCCGAGCGCGACGTTATGCGAGAGGAGCAGCGTCCGATATCTGGAACGCGTTGAGGTGCTCTTCCGATGTCGTCTCCTTCGCCCCTTTGCAAAAGGGGAGAGGGCCGGAGGTGAGGGGTTGGGCTCCGAAAGCACGTGCGTTCCCCTTGTCTCGCAGTGCGAAACCGGAGTTGCGGGGGGGGGGGGG
>DNDP01000075.1:3459-3906 GCA_003484235.1 Verrucomicrobiales bacterium | reverse complement strand
CCTGCCGGTCCGCCGAAACTTGCCGATCAACGGCAAACATACGAGCACACTCGGAAGCTTGCTCGGTTCGACGGCAAAACAACGCCAGCGGGATTTCTTACAGGAGTCTTACCTGACATTGACAATTTCCTCCGGAGCAATGGGATGCTGAACGACGACCAACCAGGACTGATCATGATGTACGAAGGAATTCTTTCACGGGCCGGCGCGCTGGTGCTGGCTGGGATGCTGGGCTGGGCGATGCCTTTCAACCTTTCCGCAGCGGACGCGAAACCGGTGGACCGGCTGCAGTTCGGCGGCGAGATCACCGAGGAGCAGGCGAACTTCTCCTTCACCGGCAGCATCAAGGGCGGTGGCGCCGGCGAGGAGGCGGCAATCTTTTCGTCGCGCGCAGTCGCCTTCGGCAACGCCCAGCTGCAGGCGTTCACCCAGCGGATCGAATTCGAG
>DNDP01000075.1:0-3276 GCA_003484235.1 Verrucomicrobiales bacterium | reverse complement strand
ACCCAGCGGATCGAATTCGAGGCGAACGTCGTGCGCGGCAAGCTCGAGGAAATCATCCTGCGCCTGGTCGGCCGGGGCGACATCGCACAGGTCCGCGGTGACGATCTGCGCGACTGGAGCATCCGCCGGGATGCGGAAGGGAACCGCTACCTCGTTCTGCGGGTGGACAAGCCCGACGCGGACCGCAAGCAGATCAAGGCGACCGTCGAGACACGTGACGAGTTCGAGACGCTCCCGGTCGTGCTGCAGCCGTTGACCCTGGTGCCGGTGAACCCGGCCCTGCACGAGGGTCTTCTACGCGTGGCGACCGACGCGAGACTGCGCGTCGAGGTCGAGGGCATGACAAACCTTTCGCGCGTCGATCCCGCCGATGTCGCGGAACTGGCCGTCGCCAATCCGGGACCGGGCCAGCCGCCGCTGGGCTTCCGCTACTTTGCGACCACGCCAGCACTGTCCTTGAAGCTCGACTGGTCGGAGCCGGATGCGCATCGCGTGCTGTTCGAGCAGTTTCAACTGACCGGCCAGATCGATGGCGAGCGGGCGTCATTTCGTTTGCAGGGCGTCGCGCGCACGAAGAATCCCGGGGGCGGCGAACTGTTCGTCCTTTCGGGCGGCGCGGCGCTGACCGATCTGGTCGGCGGGCGCGACTTCCGCATCGAGCATCGCGAACCGCGTCACTACCTCGTGAAGTCCGGCGACAACCTCGGCCGCATCGCCAGCCAGTACGCGACGACCGTCGCCGCGCTCCGCGAAGCGAACCCCGGCCAGAGCGACGAGCTGCAGGCAAATCAGCGTCTGCTTCTGCCGGTGCCGGGTTTCGCAGGCGGGTACTATCTCGTCTTCGATCGCGCGGGCGAGTTTCCGGTGGAGCTGAAGTTTGACGCGCGGGTGAGCGAACGCGACGGCTGGCGGCGGCTGAACTTCGAGGTGGTGCCGAGCGCATTGCGGCCGGTCACGCTGACGGGGCTGCCGGCGGACACCGAGTTTCGCGAGGCCAGCACGTCGCGCCTCGAACCTCGCGACCGGGGCTTCGCGGCGCATCTGCCCGCCTTGGGCGGTCTCGCACTGGCGTGGCGCGAAGCGCGACCCGAGACTGAAGGCCGGTTGTTTTACTCGGTGGAAAGCCTCGCCGAGGTCAGTGTGAGTCCGGGGCTGCTGCGGCAAACGCATCTCTTCGACGTGCGCGTCATGCAGGGTGAAATGAACCGCTTCGAGCTGGCGTTGAACGGCGTGGGCGAGGTCGTGCGCGTCGCCGGCGGCGACATCCTCTCCTGGGCGGTCGAAGGCACCGGTGACGAACGCAGGCTGGTCGTTCAGTTGAACCAGGCGAAGAAATCCGACTTCGCGATCGCCGTGTACACGCAGACGCCGCTGGGCGAATTCCCGCTCGCGGTGGAACCGATCCGGATGCGCCCCGCGGACGCGATTCGCTTCGGCGGGTTCCTGCGCGTGGTCAATGACGGCGCGGTGCGGCTCGAAGTCACCACGGCGAGCGGGCTCTCGCAGGTTTCGCCCGGCCAGTTTCCGCAGACGCGCGCCCTCCGCAGTCTCGGCGAGAATGCCGGCCTGCAGGTGTTCGCCTATCGCTTCTCCGACGGCAACTACGCGCTCGCCGTCCGGGCCGACAACATCCTGCCCGAACTCGGCGTCTCCCAGTTGCTCGTCTATCACGTCGGCGAGAGCGAAACGAGCATCGAGGGCGAGATCGAGCTGGAGATTCGCGAGGCGCCGCTGCGTGAGTTCACGCTGTCGATTCCGGCCGGCTACGCGGTGACGCGGCTCAACAGCGCGCGCCTGGCCGACTACTTCGTGACGCGCGACGAGGCCGGCGGTCCTTCACGCCTGCGCATCGTCTTCTCCGGACCGGTGATCGGCCGCGAACTCATCGATCTCCGGCTGGAAGACAACCGCTCGCTCGCCGCCACCGACTGGTCCCTGCCGCGCATCGAACCCGAGCAGGTGAAATCGGTGCGGGGCTACCTCGGCATCGCTTCGGATCCAGGCCTCCGGCTCACCACCTCGGCGGCGAACGATTCGGTCACCGAGGTCGCGCCCGCGTTCTTTCCGCGCAAGGTCGAGGGGCTGCAGCTTGCCTGGCGGCTCCGGGACGGCGCGTGGGCGGTGACGGCCGGAGTGGAACGGCTCGAACTCTCGGTGCAGGTCGAGGCATTGCACCTCTTCTCGATCGGCGAAGGCATCGCGTACGGCAGCTCGGTGTTGAACTACTTCATCTCCGGTTCACCGGTGTCGGTGCTGACGTTTCAGGCGCCGACCAACTACAGCAATCTGGAATTCACCGGACGCGACGTGCGCGGCTGGCGCCAGCTGGCGGACGGCACGTGGGAGGTGTCATTGCACTCGCCGGTGTTCGGGGCCTACACGTTGCTGGCGTCGTACGACCGGCAGTTCGCGGCGCAGGGTGCGACGCTGGCCTTCGAAGGCGTGCAGCCGCAGGGTGTGCAGTCCGAGCAGGGGCACGTGATCGTCATCAGCGACTTTCAATTCCAAGTGGAGCCGGCGGGCATCACGGGCAGCCTGTTGCCGCTGGAGCCGGCGGAGATCTCCGCCGAGCACCGGCTCCTGTTTGCGGCGCCGGTCCTGGCCTCCTACCAGTATGTCGGCCGGCCGTTCAGCCTCGGCCTCGAACTCACCGCGCTCGCGCAGGGCGAGACGATGGACCTCGTGATCGATCGCGCGTCCATCCAGTCGCGCGTCTCCAGCGAGGGCCACGTCCTCACCGATCTTAATTACCTGCTCAAGAGCAAGGGCCACTCGCACCTGCGGCTCACTTTGCCGCACAGCGTCGAACTCTGGAACTCGATGATCGGCGGCGTGAAGGTTGTGCCGGTTGCCGCCGGTGACGACACGTTGATCCCGCTGCCGCAACACAGCGACCCGAACGAGATCATCACGCTCACGCTGAAGCTCGCGAGCAAGGCGAGCAGCGCGGACGAGGTCGCGCTGGCGCTGCCGGTGGTCGGCGCTCCCGTGTTGCAGACCGACTGGAGCGTCGAGCCCGAGACGAACCACCGGCTGGTGTTCCGCGAAGGCGACCTGCGACCGCTGCGCGCGGGAGTCGAGTTCACCGGCTACGATCTTTTCGGAGCCATTCTTGCCGGACGCTCCGACCTTTCCACGCCGCTCGCCGGAGTCGCGGTGCTGCTGTTCGTCGGACTCGCGGTGATGCGCTGGGCGACGCGACCGGGCCGGAAACGCGGCGATGCGCTGGCGCGTTTCGGCCTCGTGCTGGGTGGCGGCGCGCTGCTGCTGGCGCTG
>DNDP01000422.1:2160-3951 GCA_003484235.1 Verrucomicrobiales bacterium | reverse complement strand
GAGGGCGCCAAACGCGCCGCCAACGAATCCAACGGCCGCATCGACAAGGTCACCGACGAGGAGATCCTGCACGCCTACAAACTGATCGCCCGGACCGAGGGCATCTTCGTCGAGCCCGCCTGTGCCGCGCCGCTGGCCGGGTTGATCAAGTCGGTTCAGGCCGGTGTCATCCCGGATGGCAGTCTGGTCACCGCGACCATGACCGGCCACGGATTGAAGGATCCCGACACGGCGGTCGAGACGGCCGGCTTCAAGCCCACCGTCGTCGCCGCCGAGAAGGACGCGGTGATGGGGGTAATCGGGTTGTAGAGCGGCGATTGATTCGCAAGGAGCAATCCGCAACGCGTAACTGGAGCCGCGAACCATCGGCCTGACGGCTGCCGCACATTACCTTTTACGCATCACGTTTTAGTTCTTACTCATCTTCCCCCCTTGCCACTGCGGCGAATCGCCTTTCAAATACCGGCGTGTCCTCCAAGCCCTACGACGCGGTGATCATTGGCGGTGGCCCGGGCGGAAGTGCGGCCGCCACCCAGCTCGCGCGGGCCGGCCGGCGTGTGCTGGTGCTGGAGAAGGAGCGTTTTCCCCGGTTTCGCATCGGCGAATCCCTGCTGCCCTACAACCGGCAGATCCTCGAGGAGATGGGCGTGTGGGCGAAGCTCCAGGGTCATGGATTTCCCCGCAAGCTGGGCGCGCAGTTCCATCTCGGCGATGGCAGCAAGTCGCTCAAGTTCGTCTTTGCCGAGGGACGGTTCACCCGCCATAACGAGATCATCCAGGTGGAACGGGCGGTCTTCGACGAAATTCTGCTCGACCACGCCGGCAGCTGCGGCGCCGAGGTGCGCCAGGGCTGGACGGTAAACCGTTTTGTAGCGCGGGAGGATCATCACCTCATCCACGCCTCGTCCGATCAGGGCGAAAGCAATGTGATTGAGGCCCGCTTCCTGATCGACGCGAGCGGCCGGGCCAATGTCACCGGCAACCAGGAGAAGCTCCGCGAATTTCATCCCCGGCTGCGCAAGCTCGCGGTTTTCGGGCACTTCACCGGCGTGCGACGCGACGACGGCGACAAGGCCGGTGACACCGTCATTGTGCGGCTCGCGAACAGGTGGTTCTGGCTCATTCCCATCTCCGCAGAGAAGACAAGCATCGGCTGCGTGCTGGACCGGGATGAGTTTCAAGCCGCCGGCAGACCGGCGGAGGAGATCTTCAACGGGCTCGTGGCCCTCAGTCCGCCCATGAGTGAACGGCTGGCCGACGCCCGGCTGGTCGGCCGCATCCAGACCACGACCGATTTCTCCTACCACAACCGGCGGCTGGTGGGACCGCGGCTGCTCCGCGTGGGCGATGCCGCCGGGTTCATGGACCCAATTTTCTCGGCGGGCGTCTATCTGGCCATGTATTCCGGCAAGCTCGCGGCAGCCGTCGTTGACGAAGCATTGCGGCGTGGCGATGACGGTGCCGCCGGGCTCGCGCGCTACGAGAAGAAGGTGTTCGCCGGCATGAAGCTCTACTGGGAACTCGTCGAGCAGTTTTACACGCAGCCCTTCATGGAGGTGTTCATGGAGCCGCGGCCCAAGTGGGACATCCCGGCCGCCGTCAACGCGCTGCTTGCGGGCGAGCTCGAGGGCGGCTGGAAGATCCGCTGGCGCATGCGGTTCTTCTACTGGCTCGTGAAACTCCAGGGCCGCTTCGCTTTCATGCCCCGCATCCAGTTTCCCGCATGAAACGCCGGCTGCCGCTTTTCCTGCTGCTGCTGCCCGCGCTGCTCGTGGGCTGCGCCACCCGCCC
>DNDP01000422.1:0-1898 GCA_003484235.1 Verrucomicrobiales bacterium | reverse complement strand
TTTGGCCGGGAAGCCCCCGAGATCGTCGGTGACCTGCTCGTCGCCACGCGGCCCGGTGGCGAAGTGTTTGCCCAGTTCAGCAAGACGCCGCTGACGGTTGCCGTGGCCCGGGCCGGGGTGCCGGGCTGGGAACTCGACCTCGCGATGTTCCAGCGCCGGATCAGCGGAAGGGGAGAGCCGGATGACCGCTTTGCGCTCTTCCAGCTCGCGCGGCAGCTTGAGGGCCGGTCATTGCCATCGAACTGGACGTGGCGCCCATTGGAGGGTGAACGCTGGCGGCTGGCCAACGATCGCACCGGCGAATTCCTGGAGGGCTTCTGGCAGGAATGAAATCGTCCCGCTGGCTCTGGCTGCTCCTGCTCCTGCCCGTCGCCTTCGGGCTGTACCGCCTGCGGTTCGACACCGAAGTCCTGCACCTGCTGCCCACCGACCTCCCGGAAGTGCGGGGCCTGCGGGCGTGGCAGGAACACTTCGCCGGCGCCGGCCAGCTGATGATCACCCTGACCGGCGACAACGCGGCTGAAAACGCGCGCGTCGCGGAGGCGATCGCCTCGCGGCTGCGCGAGGTGCCCGGTCTGACCGGGGATGTCCACTGGCAGGCTCCTTGGCGGGAACATCCCGGCGGCATGGCGGAACTGGCCGCCGCCCGCTGGCTGAACCAGCCGGCCGACGTCGTCGACGAACTGGTGGCGCAGCTCGATCCCACCCGGGTGGAGGCCCGGTTGAAGGGGCGCCGCGAGCAGCTCGCCTTCTCGCTCTCGCCCGATGAGCTCGCCCGGCTCAGCTACGACCCGCTCGGTCTGCTCGACGTGCCGGGCGGTGACGGTGCCGAACTGGAGCGTTTCGGCGATGAAGGCCCGTTCGCGACGGCCTCGGGCCAGTTTCGGGTCATCCATGTTCAGCCACCGGATGCGGCCGGCGACTACCGCCGGGCCGAAGACTGGCTGCAGCGGGTGCGCCGGGTGGTCTATGAGGCGCTGGTCGCCTCCCAATCTGCCGAACCGCCCGTGGTGAAGTTCACCGGCGGCCCGGCGTTCCTGGCGGAGATCGGCCGCGACATGGAGACCGACATGAAACGATCGGTCATGGGCACCGCGATAGTCGTTGCGTTGCTTTTTGCGCTCGTGCATCGGCGGCTCAGGCCACTGCTCTGGCTGGTGACGCTGTGCGGGCTGGTGCTGCTTTTTGCGATGGCGGCGGGCGGCCTGATCTTTCAACGGCTCAACGTGGTCAGCCTCGGCTTCGCGGCGATCCTTCTCGGCCTGGTGGTCGATTACGGGCTGGTGCTCTACCAGGAACGGCTTGCCAACGCCGCCGCCGACTGGCGTTCGGTGCGCCGCGAGGTCGCTCCGGGCATCTTTTGGTCGGCCATCACCACGGCCTGCGCCTTCGCGCTGCTGAACTTCGGCGGACTCCCCGGTCTCGCGCAGCTCGGCACGCTGGTCGCGGTGGGCATTCTCATCGGCGCGGCCGTGATCACCGGCTGGCTGCTGGGACCGCTGGAATCCATCGCCCGGGCTGCGGTCCCGCCACCGGCTGGCGAACACCCCGCGGTTCATCCGCCTCCGGCATGGCGTGGTCTCGTGCCGGCGTTGCTGCTGTTGATCGCCGCGGCTTATGTCGGCTTGCGGCCGCCGGTGCTGGATGCCTCCTCCGCGCCGCTGCGTCCGGGGAACAGTCCGGCCTACGTCGCGCTCGACGAACTGCGGGAGGAGATCGGCGGCGAGGAATCCTGGGCGGTGCTCATTGCGGGCCGCTCGGAGCAGGCGGTGGCCGATGCGCTGGCGAAGCTCGAGCAGCGGCTCGCCGATCTGCAGCGCGCCGGCTCAATCGAAGGCTACGCACTGCCGACCGCCCTCATGCCGTCCCCGGAACGGCACAGACGGGGGATCCGCGCG
>DNDP01000067.1:9867-11665 GCA_003484235.1 Verrucomicrobiales bacterium | reverse complement strand
GATCACCGCCACCGCCCTCTCGGGAATGTCCACCGCCGCCGCCGCCGTCGTTGCCACCCAAACCACCAGCACCCTCATGAACCTGTTCAATCTCAAGACCACCGCTGCCGTCCTCGCCGCCGTCGCCGTGACCGGCACCACCACCTACCTCGTGCAGGAACGCGAGGCGGACCGGTTGCGCGCGGACTACCAGGCCCTCGGCGAATACCACGCCCGGCTCACCAGCGATCAACAGGAAGCGCTGAAGGCGATCCAGCTCCGGGATGACCAGATAGCGGCGTTGAGGCGAGATGTTGCCGATCTGCCGAGACTGCGTGGAGAGATTGATGCGTTGAGACGTAAGAAGGAAGAAGCCGACGCATTGCTTCTGTCCGCAGACGAAGCGGTGCGAACGATTTCCGAGCTCAAGACTGAGAACACGGCGCTGACCAATAAGTTGAACAAGTCATTGACGGCTTCCTGGGTTTACGAGCGGGATCAGTGGCAGAATCGTGGCCAGACCGAACCTCTTGATGCTTTTCAAACTTTTCTCTGGGCGTGGAGCAGTCGCAATCAAGATGCCCTGGCCAACGCCATCCATCTTGCCGATGAGGGGCAGACCGCTGAAGAGAGAGAACGACTGATCAAGCGACTGCTTCCACGGGAGCAACCTCCCACCACGCAGGCCACGCGGATAAGGGTATTCTGGATGACAGGTTCCGGCGAAGGGGAGCACCCGGAGAAGTCGCTGACGGCCTTGGAAGAACTTTCATTCGTGGATCGTCCCCTCGAAACGCGAGAGTATCTCGTTCGTTGGGATCTGGTGCAGATCAATGGTCAATGGCGGGGGTTCCGCAAGCGGTACTTGTAAGCGTGAAAACTGCTCCGCCCCTCTTGGACCGCGGTGGCAGAGCGCAGCGGCGACACCGCTTTCACTCGCATCGCGTGGGTTGGAACTACCGACACTCCCCGTCCGCTCGAAAGCGCCGTCGTCACTGTGTTCTGCCGGCGCAGTCCAAACCCTGGCGGAGTCTTTTCCGAAGGCCGTGGCCTGCTCCCGCCATTCCCCGATTGGTCCGGGGAGCGCACGCGTCCCGCGTGCAGCGGAGCCGTCCCGGCGACGCCCTCTGGTGATCCAGTGTTGCCTCTCGGTCCCGTGTGGACCTCCGCCCGCCTCAAGGAGTGTTCGGCGCGACGCCAAACACAGCCCGCGCGACGCGGGCGCTCCCCAAAAATGCATCGCTCCGGCAAGGATTCCTCCCGTTGGTCCGTGGTCAGCTCAATCCCCGAACAGCTTCTTCAACTTGGCCCGTGCCTTTTCCTCCGCCGCATCGGCGGCGCCGGCTCCCTTCCACTCGCGTTTGATGAAGTCGAAGTATTCGCAGAAGTTCGCCGAGATCTTGTCGGCAACCGGGTCGGCGCGGCGTTCGCGGCATTCGTGCGCGACCTTCTTGTCATAATGGACGCAGTTCAGGCAGATGCGCAGATCGGCGTGGCACTGGTGGCAGGATTCCGTGCGCGCGGGCGAGCCGGGCAGCGTGAACTCCCAGCCGCACTTGTAGCAATGACGGTTCGGCATGGGCTCAAGGGTGAACCGCCGCCCAAGGGATTGTAAACCGTTTCATCGCCAGCCAACCGTGATTCGAGACCGGGCAATCTTCCGCAAGCGCGTCCCGGGGAGCGTGCCCGCCTCGGGCGCTCCAACCGGCGCCCTCGCCGGTTGGAACGGGAGCGCTCGCATGCTCCAGCGCCTGCTTTCTTTAACAGGCTTCATGTGTGCCCCGCGAGGGCGCGGGCCACTGCGGCCGGGGCGGCCGCG
>DNDP01000067.1:9343-9643 GCA_003484235.1 Verrucomicrobiales bacterium | reverse complement strand
GGGCGGCCGCGCTCCCCGGGACGCCTGAACGACCCGCCCGCTCAGCGGATGCTGAAACGGATCGTCTGCTCGTCGCCGAAACGGGCTTCGTAGATGCCCGGTTCGCCGGGATGCACCCTGCCGAGCGCGCCGCTGATGATGATGTCGCCGGCGCGGATCAGGTGTCCCTGCGAGGTCAGGTTGTTGAGGATGGAAAGGAGGTTGGCCCATTGCCCGCCCTTCGCCGAGTCACCGGTCGCCTCGTGCAGCAGCTGGCCGTCGCGCCGCAGCGTGATCTTCCAGGTGTTGGGATCGGTGGAG
>DNDP01000067.1:0-9068 GCA_003484235.1 Verrucomicrobiales bacterium | reverse complement strand
GGAGCCGGGTGCGATTGGTTTGCCGACGAGGAAGCGGTGCGAGCCGATGTTGGACGCGACCATGTTCCGGGCGTCGGGCGTCGCTCCGGCCGGTGCGAACGAGCGCGGCAGTTCGATCACTGGCACAATCGCCGCGACGGCATCCCGGGCATGGTCGGCGGTCGGCACCTCGAACGAAAAGTCCACGCCCATCACGTAGCCAATCTCGGTCTCGACGACGAGCTGTCCTCCGTTTCCGCGTTCGACAGTCGTGGGCTCATCGGCGGCATCGATGCGCCCGCTGCGGAACAACGCGCCGGTCAAGGGTCCATCAATGCCGAGCGAAGACTGTGCAGCGGCGGATGCGCCCGCTCCCTTGTAACCTGCGATCTGGTCCGTGGCTGCGGCGGCGCGGATCACCCGACGCTGGACCGTGTAGGCATCTGCCAGTGCTCCGTTCGGCAGTGCGTCGGCGAAGGCCGGCGGTGCCTCGCCTTTCTGCAAGGCGGCGGATGTGCTGGCGGCCAGTTCCCGAAGCTGCGGAGCGTCCAGGTATCCCAATGCCTCCAGCCAGCCGATGAAGCGGTTCTTCCATTCGCTGACCGGCAAACCGGTGTCGCGAACACCGAAGCCGTGAGCGCCTTCGTGAAAAAGGTGAAACTCGGTCGGCACACCGGCGCGCTTCAGGGCGAGCGCCAGTTCCAGGCTGTTCTCGGAGGCATCATCGAAAGCATGGGCCATGAAGACCGGCGGCAGCGTGCGGTTGAGATTGGTGGCGATGCCGTCCTTGATCCCACCACCGCGTTGCAGCAATCCACCCGAATAGATCAGCGCCGCGAAGTCAGGCCGGCTCGGTTGTCGATCGGCCTGGTCCACCTGCTCGTAGTCACGACCGGTTTGATGGGTTATCAACCACGCGCCGATCTCGCCGCCAGCGGAGAAACCCATGAATCCGACCGCCGCCGGATCGATTCGCAACTTCGCCGCGTTGTCGCGAAGCAAACCCATGGCACGCTGGGCATCGATCATCCCGTTGAAGGCCGGTGCGGGCACGCGGTACTTCAGCACGGCTGCTGTGATGCCGACCGAGTTCAACCACTGCGCGACTTCAAGTCCTTCGTGTTCATAGGCAAGGCGCTGCATGCCACCGCCAGGACAGATCAGCACGGCCGTGCCATTGCGTTTGCCCGCCGGCGCGAGATACACCTCCAGCGTCGGCGTGGCGATGTCGGTCAGTTGAAAAAATGGGCGTGGTCGGCCCTCGACCTTTTTCTCGGGTCCGGTGGCGCGGGATTCGCCCGGTGGCTTGCCCGGCCAGAGCGTCAGCACCTGGTCCGGTGGGGGTGGAGCCGCCTCCGCCACCAGTCCAACAACGATGAGGATGTTCAATGCGATCCGTCGCGGCAGGGTGATCATGGTTTGTCGTATTCGCCGAGCGGGCGGATTCAGCTGTTGAAGAAACGAACGGGATTGTTTTGCTCAGTGATTATTCTGAGTGGACGGAGAAATGATAGCATTGGTTTTCGTTCTCGGGACAGTGGTGTTCTGAATTGGACGGGTGATCCGGGAGGTTGGCTGCAGGCCCGGCTGTCGCCATCCACGCAAAAGAACCCATTGGGTTGACGGGTCATGCGTCCATACTTCAACAAACCATTCTTATTGGTCGCGGACTTCTTGAGCGATCTGTTTGAGGAACGCGATCTCTTTTCAACTTGGTCAGAACAGATTCTGCCTGTTGACGCCCGACTCCGTTGTTGAAGCAGATATGCACTACGTCCAGCTCGTTCAACAGACGGCCACGATGGCGATGTGCTCCTCGAACTAGGCAGGGATGCCGGCCGGCGTGTCCACGCGGGGATCCGGTGTTTCGGGAAACCGCTCCGCCCGGGTGATGCGCTGCTCGACGTCGCGCGCGATCGTGAGACACTCGTCCAGCTTGTCGCGGTCGCGGTGGTTTAGTGTCCGCCGCAGTGCCCTGGAATCGTCGGCCACGAAATTGAGGATCGGGCGCTGGAAGTTCAACGGATGCACCTAGTGCACCCGGGTTGGGGTCCCTATAAAACCAACGTTGGCGAGCCGGAAACTGACCGAAGTCTTCGGCTGCTCCTCGGCACCGGGCCGAGGCTTCTTGTTTGGCGGCATCACACCGGCCCGCACGTTCTTCAGCACCTGCGTCCAGAGCTCCCGGTGGCCGGCAATCGGCCCTTCCAGCTCGTCGAAGGCGACGTTGCCCTTGTCCGAACCGTCCCCGTGGCAGTCGCAGCAATACTCAATCGGGATCGGCTCGACCGCGCGGACAAAATCGGGCGGCTCCGCGGCGGACGCGCGGGGGCTCAGGACGCCGGCGGCGACCAGCACGCCCGCCCAATGCAAGAGACCACGCACGCGCAGAAAATTCAGACCAAGCGCCATCGTAGTGCACCAACCCCGGGCCTCTGGCCAGCTCACAGGATGATTCTGGGAGGTTATTGGGGGTCTTTGGCGGCTTTTGCCGGTGCCAGTGCGCGGCGGCGGGCGCCCTGGTCAGGGTCGCAGATGCAGGAAGATGTGCCGGTAAAAGTCCGGATGACTTTCCCATGTCTGCGCGGTGATCAGGTTGCCATCCACCTGGCTTTGCTTCCGGCTCCACTTGCCGCCGCATGACGCCACCTCGAACCGGACGTTCTCATAGCAGGTCAGCTTCCGCCCCTTGCCGATGCCCGCAGCGAGCAGCACCTGGATGCCGTGACAGATCGCGAACAGCCACTTTCCCTTCCGGTCAAACTCCCGCACGAGCTTCAGCAACGGCTCGTGGTGCCGCAAAAACTCCGGCGCCCGGCCGCCGATCAGCAGCATCGCCACGTAGTCATTCGGCTTCACCTTCCGGATCGCGACGTCGGCCTGGATGAGATATCCCGGCTTCTCGATGTAGGTGTTCCACCCCGGATAGAAATCGTGGATGACTCCGTTCAGCCTCTTCTTCTGTGTCGCGGCGATGTGGGCGATGAACCCGGCTTCCTCGAACCGATGCTTTGCGTAGAGGATCTCGTACGACTCACCGGCATCGTCGGTGACGATCAGGACCTTTTTCTTGGGCATGCCCGGAGCCTACGCGAACCGCCCGTTCCCTGAAAAGCACACCGTCCAGTCCACGCGCGGTCGATCAACCTACTTCTCCGCCGGGAAGTAATAGACCCGTGCGATCAGTCCACCGCGGAACTCGTAAACGGAAAGGCTCTTCTGTGACCGCTCCCCGTCCGCCGTCTTCCACGTCGCGCGTTCGAGCGCCACGACACGCGAGGCCGAGGCCCGCACCCACTCGAGATTGGAGCGAACGGCCGCGGCGGAATTGAAGTAGGCGGTCATGCTCTTGCGCAACGCCTCCCTGCCATTCGCATCGGCGGCGATGCGATCGCCGGTGATGCTCAGCCATTGGAAGTCGTCGGCGACCAGCCGGAGCATCGTATCCAGGTCCCGCGCGTTGTAGGCATTCACGTAGTCGCGGACCGCCTGCTCGTGCGTGGCTGGTTTGTCCGCGGCAGCGGCCGTGGCAACGAAACCGAGCAGGAACGCGGTCAGCAGCGACGGCAAAGCGCCCGGGAGCTTCCCCCGTTGGCGAAGGTTCATCATGGGATTGTCGGAACCTTCGGACTGGTGAACCCGTCGTCGATGGAGCCACCGATCGGGGAAAAATACTTCGACCACACCTGCCCGGTCATGGTGTCAATGACCATGCCGTGTGCCCCGGTGCCTCCGATCTCGAAGCGGCCGAGGGCCTTGTGCGGGGGCGAGACCGCGCCGATTGCCAGCACCACGCCCACGCCCAGGCAGAAGCAGAGCAACCCACTCTTGATGTCCTGATGATTGTTCATGATGAAGTTTCTCCGTTGCCGAATCGGTGATGAAAGCAGCTTGGATCTCCTGCTGCCGACGTTGGCCGGCAGACTGTGATGCCTGCCGGAGTACGACAAGAAGAAATCCCCCGGGAGCTGGCTTCGTTTGGAGGGATCGCGGCGTCGCCGGCCAAGGTGAAGGTCAGTTCTTTCCTACGGTGATCTCCACATCATGATCGTCGGCCTGCTTTCCGAATAAGGGGTGTTCACTAGCTTGAACGATCGGCCGGAAAGGACCACTCTGCCCGGAGACTCTTTGTGTTCGAATGCCATCCGCCAACCAAGACTCACTCAGTTCAGGGCGCCGCTTCAATCTTCGGCTGTCACTGCTCCTGGCTCTCGTCGAGATCATGTCGGCAGGCTCATCAATCAAGGGTGCCGAACGTGCCGGTTTCTTGATCAATGACCGTCGCGCGCATCTCGGGCAGAGGGGTGCGGCAGAATGGGACGAGTTTGCCGCCACCCCTCCGGAGGCCGACCGGCTTCACCTCAAGTTTCAGGCTCAGGCAAATGATCGCGAGTGGACCTTGTTCATCCGGCAGGACGATGTCCGGCACGACTGGCCCGTGGAGATCAATGGCCGACGGCTCGGCAAGCTGTTCCTGATGGAAGCCGACCTCATCTCATCGTTGGCCGTGCCTGCGGGAACTTTGCAGGACGGTGAGAACAGACTGGCCATCATCCCGCCGGCATCCAGGGACGACATCGTTCTGAACCAGATCAGACTGCATCCCGGAAATGCTGTCTCGGCAATGAGTGAAGTTCGGCTCCGCGTCTCCGTCACCGACCACCACAGCGGAGAGCCGATTCCCGCCCGCATCACGATCGTGGACGGGAACGGCACTCTCGTGCCGCTGTTGCCGATGAAGGCCGACTTCGAAAACGCGCCAGCCGCCGTCCGACCGGGCATCGCGTACGTCGGGCCCGGGGACATCGAGCTCGGTTTGATGGCTGGCGAATACACCGTTCATGCTTCGCGGGGTTTCGAGTATGGCTTGAGCTCCCGGCGCGTCCGCCTCGCTCCGGGTGATCGGAGGCAGATCCATCTGACGCTCCGCCGCGAAGTGCCGACCAGCGGTTGGATCAGTTGCGACACCCATGTGCATACGCTGACCCACAGCGGCCACGGCGACGCCACCATGGACGAGCGGATGCTGACGTTGGCGGGCGAAGGCATCGAACTGCCCATCGCCACGGACCACAACTACCACGCCGACTACCGCGACGCGCGGTCCCGAATGGAGGTCGCGGAATACTTCACGCCGGTGACCGGCAACGAAGTCACAACCAGCACCGCCCACTTCAACATCTTTCCCGTCTTGCCTGAGGCCCGCGTGCCGGACTTCCGCATCGGGAGCCTGCCGGCCCTGATGAAATCCATGCGGGACACACCCAATGTCCGGGTCGTCGTGCTGAATCACCCGCTCAATGTTCACAACGGATTCCAGCCCTTCGCCGCCACCAACTTCAACAACGTTACCGGTGAGCACCTGCGTGGTCCCGAGTACAGCTTCGACGCGATGGAACTGCTCAACTCCTCGGCCCAGCAGTCGGATTTCATGGCCGTCTACCGGGGTTGGTTTGCCCTGCTGAACTACGGCTATCGAATCACGGGGGTAGGTTCGAGCGATGGCCACGATGTCAGCCGCTACATCGTCGGCCAAGGCCGCACCTACCTGCCGGTTCGGGACGATGACGTGGGAAACCTCGAAGTCGGCCACGCCTGCGACGCGCTCCTGGCGGGTCGCGCACTGGTCAGCATGGGACTGCTCGTGGATCTGCAAATCCAGGATCGCTTCAGGGCAGGCGATCTCGCCACCAACCTCCCCACCACCATCAGCCTGACCGCGCGGGTGCTCGGCCCCTCCTGGGTGGAGGCCACAAATGTCAGCCTGTTCGCGAATGGCATCCGGCTTCGTGAAGAGACAATCACCGGCAGTGCCGGCAAACCGGGTGAGAAGGCGGTGGCCACCTGGCAGTGGCCTCGCCCACCGCACGACGTCCACCTGGTCGCCATCGCCACCGGTCCGGGTGTGACCGCGCCGCACTGGGCCATTCCACGCCCTTACCAGCCGAGTTCCACCTTCTGGGAGGGCCGGGTCATCGCTTCAACCAATCCGATCTGGATCGATGCCGATGGCGATGGCGTCTTCCAGGCGGCGCGCAGCTACGCCGGGCGGTTGATCGAAGTTCACGGCACGGACCCAACCGCGTTGCTGCCGGCTCTCGCACCCTTTGATGAGGCCGTGGCAGCTCAGGTCGCGAGTTTGTGCCGCGCGGCGGGAGTGGCGATCTCTGAGGCGCCCTTTACCGACGAGCTTCGCAACGCGGCGCCGGCGGTTCAGGCGGGCTTCACGGCCTATCTCCGTGCCAGCGCTGTTCCCTGAGCCACTCCTCCATCGCCGTGGTTGGGCGGGCCCGGAGGTTCAATGCCGGACCAGCATCAGGGATAGACCGAGCGGTAAAAGCGCTGCGGCACCCCCGGGGGCGGAGTGTTGGTGAACAGGAACAGGCCCATCCCGTCGGCGGTCCCCGTGCCCAGCAGCTGCCACAACGGCTGGATCACATCGTCGGCAAACTGGACGCGGTAGGTCTTGTCTGGAATGCCGTCAAACCGGATTCGCAGTTCCCCGCCTCCCAGGCTCTCGATCGCCAGGTTGGGTGAGGGCACCACGTCCACCCGGATCCGCACTTCCACCACCGCCGCCGTCGTCGCCCCGTAATCGTCGGCCACCGTGTAGTTGAACGTATCCCCGTTTGTGTGACCGGCCGGCGGCGTGTAGTGCAGCCAGTCCCCTTCCCGGTTCACGCTCCCGCCGGCGGTGCTTGCCGGCCCGGCGGAGACAAAGCTCAACGGATCACCGTCGGCGTCGCCGTCGTTGGCCAGCAGCTCGCTGATGAGCACCTTGGTTCCGTTGGTCGCCGGCCGCTCGATGACGTCCGGCAGCGGCGCCGGCGAGGTGTTCACCAGCTGGTCGGGCGCCAGCGTGTTGGTCACGCCGTGGAAGTTCTGGCTGCCGCCGTGCTGGAAGGTGACCACGCGGTGCCCGTGGACCAGGGCGCTGCTGCTGACCGTGGCCTGGCCGCCGGACAGCACTGCCGGCGAGCCCAAGGTCGCTCCGTCGACAAGGAACTGCACGGTCCCCGACGGGATGCCCGCTCCGGGGGCCACGGCGCTCAAGGTGGCGGTGAAGATGACTTCCGTCCCGGGCAAAGCCGGATTGGCCGAGGATGCCAGAACGCCCGCCAGCTGCGCCTTGTTGATGGTCAGCGTCCCGGCCACGTAACTGATCGTGTAGTTGCCCGCTGTCGCGCCGGAAGCGGTGATCGGGTAACTGCCCACGGGCGAGCCGGCGGTCGCCGTCGTGGCAAGGGTGGGCGGAGTGGTCAGGACCGACTGGTTCTCGCCGTTCACAAAGCCGGTGTAACTCGCGGCGAACGTCGGCAGTGCCGCCCCATAGACCTTCGCCGCATCCTGTGCGGTGATCGTCAACGCCGCGGGCTTCACCGTCAGCGTCCCGTCTACAAAGCTAATCGCATAGTTGGACGAGATTGCCCCGCTGGCCGTGATCGGATAACCGCCCACCGGGCTGCCAAGCGTGGCAGTCGTCCCGAGTGTCGCCGGGGTCGAAAGGCTGGCCTCCGTGTCGCCGTTGACGAAGCCCGTGTAGCCGGCCGTCAACGTCGGCAAGGCCGCTCCGTAAGCTTTCTCCGCGTCCTGCGCGGCGATCGTCAGCGCGGCAGGCGTCACTGACAGCGTGCCGGCCACATGGTTGATAGTGTAGTTCGCCGCTGTTGCGCTGGAGGCGGTGATCGGGTAGTTGCCCACCGGCGAGGCAGCCGTCGCCGTCGTGGTCAGGGTGGGCGGGGTCGTCAGGACCGCTTCATTCTCGCCGTTCGCAAACCCGGAATAGCTCACTCCCAACGTCGGCAGGGATGCTCCGTAGGATTTCGTTCGATCGGCCGCGGTGACCGTCAAGATCTTGCGTGCCACGTCGATACTCACCTGTTTGGCCACGGGCAGGAACGCCGCGCTGTCGGCTGGAGTAAACGTCGCTGTCAGGACCTGATCATCTCCTGCGCCCAAAATGGTTCCGGCGGGAGGATTGTAGGTGAAAGAGCCGGCCACTGGGCTGCTGGCATTCAACTGGGTGCCGCTCAGTGGCGTGCCGTAAGTGATCGATTCTGGCGTCGGCCAAGTCACTTCCGGCAGAAGCTTTCCGGTAAGCTCCAGTTCCCAACCCACCAGAAAGTTGGTGCCGCCCGCATCGAGATCGGCCACAAACAGCGTCCATTCCCCGCTGCCATCCGTTCCGAAAAAGCCGTCGAAGAGCGCGTTCCGCGGTGAAGTTTGATCAACGAGGTCGGGATCGATCTTCCGGCCGTCCGGTTGCCAGGATCCGGTGAGCGGGGCTCCTGCGGCGGGAATCACCACCTCTCGATACCGGTGAATGTCGCCGTTGGGCTCCGTCGCCTCCAGCCAGACGTTCAACCCGCTGTCGGCGTAACCCGCCGGATTAGCCGCCGTCCGGCCGGGGCGGTTCAGCAGAATGACAAAGTTGGTGGCGCCTGCCCCCTCGTGACGGAGATACGCGTAAAGATCCCCATTGAATTCGCCCTGAATCTCCAAACGGACGCGGATGCCCGTCACCTCGCCAACCGAAGAGGTGAGGTTGCGCACATCGCTCAGGCCCGCGGCGTTTCCGTCCGGCACCGCCTTGTTCAACGCCGTGAACGAATGAGTTTCGACGCCTTGCGCCGCGCCGCTGAAGGTCCATTCGAACAGCAGCAACACCGCGATCCTGACCATCCTACGCTTTTTCATAAGTCGTCTCCGTGGTTGTGATGGGTGGTTGCTGCCCGGCGGGGATGTTCTTCAAGGATAGGCTGCCCGGTAGTAACGAGAAGGGGCGCCCGGCGGCGGTGAGTCAATGTGGATGAATCGCCCGCTGCCATCCGCCGTGATCGAAGTCAGCTGCTGAAAGGCGGGAGGGTTCAGCTGTTCGGTGTACTGGATCGAGTAGGTCCGGTCGGGAATGCCATCAAAGGCGAGCTGATAGTCCCCGTTGGGCAGTACCTCGACGCGGAAGTTGTCCGGTATGATCTCATCGGGAACGACGACAACCGTGGCCGTGCCTGCGGCAGTTCCGCCCCGATCATCGCTTACTGTGAAGGCGAAACTGTCATCGGCCGTGTCACCTGGCGCAGGTGTGTAGT
>DNDP01000414.1:1948-9407 GCA_003484235.1 Verrucomicrobiales bacterium | reverse complement strand
GGGTAACCGAGCACGACCATGCCAAGCGAATCGCCGACCAGGATCAATGGGACGCCCGCTTCGTCGAGCAGCTTGGCCCATGGAAAATCGTAGGCAGTCAGCGACGGGATCTTCGCCTGCCCTTTCATCCCGCGAATTATCTGTGGGGTGATCTTGCTCATCGTTCGTCCTCGCTCTCGTCGTCGTCGTCGAACCAACATCGATAACATAGACGACGACGAGGACGAGAATGAATCGTCAGCGCGCGAAGCTCGCCAGCAGTTCCTTCGGCGAAACGGTTGCCGTGCCGACTTTGCCCACCACGACGCCGGCGGCGTGATTTGAGAATATTGCCGCCTCCACCGGCGAGGCCCCCGCTGCGATCGCCAGCGTGAACGACGCGATGACCGTGTCGCCCGCACCGGACACGTCGAACACCTCCTGCGCGGTCGTCGGCACGTGAAACGGCTTGTCGCCGGAATGACAGAGCAGCATGCCCTGGTCGCCGAGCGTGATCAGCATGAGCGCCGGCTTGAGCCTGCGTTGCAGCGTCCGCGCAACCTGCATCAACGACTTGTCCTCCAGAGGGTGATCGCCGCGACGTTCGTCCTCGATGCCGGCCAGTTCGAACGCCTCCTTGCGGTTCGGCGTGATCAGCGACATGCCCGAGATGTCCACCTTGTGCACCGGCTTCGGATCGAGGCTGATCCAGACGCCATGCTGGCGGCAAAGCTTCTTCAAACCGTCAAGCAGCGGCTGCGTGACGCCGCCCTTGCCGTAATCGCCGAGGATGATCGCTGCCGTCCGGTTGATCTGCTTCTCAACGGCGCCCAGGATGCGCTCGACCGTTTCGACGTCGATCGCCTCGCGTTCCTCGCGGTCCACCCGGACGATCTGCTGCTGGTGCGCGACGATGCGCGTCTTGATGCTCGTCGGCCGCTTGGACTGGCTGAACAACCCGCGGCAACCCACGCCGGCCTTGGTCAGCAGCTCCTTCAACTTCGCGCCCGCGTGGTCGCGGCCCAAGGGTCCGATCATCGCCGCGGAGTTCTTGAGCGCGGCGAGATTGCGCGCGACGTTCGCAGCGCCGCCCGGCATGTAACTCTCGCGTTGAAACTCCAGCACCGGCACCGGCGCCTCGGGCGAGATGCGGTTCACGCGACCCCAGACGAACTGGTCGAGCATGAAGTCGCCGAGCACGAGGATCTGCTGGCGCGCGCCTTCCGCGAGCAGCTCGCGGACACGGGAAACGGGAAGCGTGTTCTGATTCATGGGCGGAAAACCACGGAGCAATCAGGCATTCAAAAACGCGGTCAACGGACTCGTCGCGCTGGCGTGCGCCTGCTGCTCGGCGAGGCCAAGCTCGAACGCCGTGCGACCGGCCTCGACCGCCTGCTTGAAGGCGGCGGCGATCCGGTTTGGATCGCTCGACACCGCGATGGCGGTGTTCACCAGCACAGCGTCGGCGCCGAGTTCCATCGCCTCGGCCGCGTGACTTGGCGCGCCAATCCCGGCGTCCACCACGACGGGCACCGTCGCCTGTTCGATGATGATGCGAATCTGGTCGCGCGTCTGGATGCCGCGATTCGAGCCGATCGGTGAACCGAGCGGCATGACCGTCGCCGTGCCGACGTCCTGCAAGCGCTTGGCCAGCACCGGATCGGCGTTGATGTACGGCAGCACCACGAACTCCTCCTGCACGAGCTGTTCGGCGGCCTTCAACGTCTCGACCGGATCCGGCAGCAGATAGCGCGGGTCGGGATGGATCTCAAGCTTCACCCACTTCGGCAGTCCGGCGGCGACGGCGAGGCGCGCCAGGCGCACGGCCTCCTCGGCGTTCATCGCGCCGCTGGTGTTCGGAAGGAGCAGATATTTTTCGGGATCGATGAACTCGAGGATGTTCGCGAAAGGATCTTTTTTGCCCGAGAGATCGGCGCGACGCAGGGCGACCGTGACGATCTGCGAACCGCTGGCGGCAAGCGCTTCGCGCATGGCTTCGGGCGAGGAGAATTTGCCGGTGCCCACCATGAGGCGGGAGTGGAATTCGCGGCCGGCGATGACGAGCGGCTGACTCACGCGCGGAGCTTGGCGGGGAAACCCGGGAGGGTCAACGGAGGAGTAGGACAGGCATCCTGCCGGTCGCCGCGAGGGTCAGCGAGAGTCGCCTTTAACTGGCTTTGCGTGTTTGTTTGGGAGGAACGGTCTTGTGCGTTGGATGTTTCCGGCAGGCGACGACACACGAAGTGCGGATAGGCATTCGGGTTGCGGCGAGGTGGTTGGCTTTGAGATGACAGGCAAGATGCCTGTCCTACCTTGATACGGAGCACGGACGCCCTTGTCCGTTCGACGCAACTATGCGCTCTTCGTCGCCTTAACCAGCTCCCCGACGAACCGCTCGACCGTTGCCACCAATTCCGGGTTTTTGCCGTGCTCGGCGATCTGATTGACGATGGCGCTTCCGACGACGACGGCTTCCGCATTGCGTGCGACGGTCCGTGCCTGTTCCGGATTCGACACGCCGAAGCCGACCGCGATCGGCAGTTTGGTGTGCGCGCGGATCTTCGCGGTCATCTCGCCAATGGTATCCGAGATCTTCGCCTGCATGCCAGTGACGCCCTCGCGTGACACGTAGTAGATGAACCCGCGGGCGCGCGGCGCGATCAGCTCGATCCGCGATTCGGGCGTGGTCGGTGCGATCAGGTAGATGTTGCAGAGCCCGGCCTCTGCCATGAGCTGCTCGTAGTTGTCCGATTCCTCCGGCGGCAGATCGAGCACGAGCAGCCCATCGACGCCGGCGTCCTTCACCTCGTTGATGAACTCCGCCACGCCGCGTTTGTGCAGCAGGTTGAAATAAACGTAGAGGACGATCGGAATCTGGGACTCCTTCCGCACCTTCCGGACCATGTCCAGGACGCCGCGGGGGGTGGTGCCGGATGCGAGTCCGCGCTGGGCGGCCAGCTGGTTGACCACGCCGTCGGCAAGCGGATCGCTGAACGGGACGCCAAGTTCAAGGACGTCCACGCCGGCGCGGTCAAAGGCAATCGCGAGCTGGCGCGTGGCGTCGAGGTTCGGGTCGCCGGCACCGATGTAGGCGACGAAACCCTTCTGGCCGGCCTGCTTCAATTTCGCGAAGCGTTCAACGATGCGATTCATCTTGGGAATACCACGGATGGGTTTTACGCGAGTTTCACCAATTGGCGCGAATTCGTGAAACTCGCGTAAGGTCCTTCTCCCAATTGCCAGCCGTGAATCACGGTCGAATTCAGAAGAACGGGTTGTTCGCCTTTTCCTCGCCCACGGTGGTGAAGGGGCCGTGACCGGGGCAGATCAGAGTGGAGTCCGGGAGCGTGAAGATCGACTCCCGCACCCAGCGCTTGGCGTCCCGGGCCGAAATGTTGCCCTTGCCCATCGATCCCGCGAAGATCGCATCCCCGACGATCGCCACGAAGGGGGCGTCGTCCGGCCAGTTGCCGATCACGTAGGTGACGCCGTCCTCGGCGTGGCCGGTGGTGACGCGGTTGGTGATGCGCAGGCTGCCGACATGGATGCAGTCGTTCCGCCGGTTGTGGTGTTGGACCGGCGTCTTCTTGTCGTCGGTATGCATCCGGATCTTGGGAAACTTGTCCCGCAGCGCGGCCATGCCGGCGATGTGATCGTGGTGCGTGTGGGTGATAAAGAGGTGGGTCGGATTGAGCTGCTCGTCCGCGATCAGCTTGAGGATGCCGTCGGCGTTCCAGCCGGTGTCGAAGACCGCCGCCTCGCGGGTGACCTCGTCCCAGGCGACGTAGGCGTTGACGGCAAAGTCTTCGGTGCTGGTCACGCGCCGCAGTTCGCGCCATCGGCCCAGATCCGGATCCGCGGGCATCCAGCCTTTGGAGAAATTCTTCAGCTTGGCCGCGCTGAGACCGAGCAGCTGGGCCAGTCCGTCGTAGTTGACCGGCTTGGCCGACCTGCCCGAGTCCTCGAAGGCGGCCAGTTCCTCGATGCCCAGGCCGGCGGCCTTGGCCGCGGAATCCGCGCTTGTCTGCTGGTGAAAGCGTTCCTTGGCGATGACGTCGCCGATGTGATCTTCGGGTTGCATGAGGCGCGCAGCGTAGCGATGGCCCGGCGGCTGTTCAATCCTCTTCACTCGGCCGCCGCGGTTGTTGCGGCACCCAGGTCGCGGAGCAGTTGCTGAAACAGCGGATCCGCCGCCAGCAGCTCCCGGCCGGCCGCCCGCAGCTGGTCCACGTCCGCCTTGGGAAGGAAGAACGAGGTTGGGAGGTTCAGGAAGAAGTTCCGGCGCTGTGGGTCCTTAAACTTGGAGAAACTCAGCATGACGGGGTAGAGCTGGATCGTCCCGGAACCGCCCATCGAGCGCTGCCAGCGGGCAAACTCCGAGCGGAAGACCTCCATCGTCTCCATCGAATAGCGGTCCAGGGTGTGGGACGCGGCGGCGGCGGCCACCACCACTGAGTTGGGCGGCTTGGGGCTGCGATCCCAGTCTTTCTCCGGCGCGGACCGGGCATTGGCGCTGATGATCACCACCCGCTTGACGTTCCCCACCTTCAGGTCTGCCTGCAGGGCGGGGTTCCGCTCGACGACCCCCATGATGTCGAGCAGCGGACGCAGGCCGAGGTTGTCGGAGACGCCGCCATCGACGAGATGCAGATAAGGGCGGTTGGTGCGGTTCAGGTAGGTCCGGAGTTCATCCGCCCGCAGGCGGATGCGCCCGTCCGCCTCCTCGTACTCCCGCGTAATCCATTCCGGGGTGGCATGGCCGCACCCGCCCCCGTAGTTGCGCAGGGTGATCGGCGTGAGCAGGCCCGGCACGGCGGAGGACGCCGCCACGGCGCGGGACACACGGTAGTCCTGCAGGTCGGAGCACAGCAGGTCGAAAGTGTACTGCGAAAAATCGAAACGCGCGCCGGTCGTGAGGTCCGAGGCGTTCAGCAGGATGAACGGCCCGCGCGACCGCTGGAGGTCGGCGAACGTCGCCCCGGCGAAGAGAATCTGGTCGTAGTAATCGGCGGCGAGATCGCTGCGGCCATAGGTCGACGACCACAGCGCCGGCCAGCGAAAGGGGTTGATCACCCGGCGGGCGAGGTCGCCTTGCACGTTCCGCTTGAGGAACGCCTCCTCCAGCACGTTGAAGGTGGCGTCGCCCAGCAGGCCGTAGGCGGCCGCCGTCACGCTCCCGCCGGACACGGAGGAGATTGCATCCACCTCCTGCAGCAGCGGACGCTCGCGGCCATCGACGGTGATCCGGATGTCGCGGAGCGCCTCAAGCACGCCAAAGCTGAAGGCCGCGGCGCGCGTGCCGCCACCGGAGAAGGCCAGCACCAGCAGCGTTTCGCCCGAGTTCTCCGGGCGGTTCTGGTTGTGAAAGTAGTAGCCCTCGCCGTTCGTCGATCCGGCCAGCGGCCGGTTCACCGGATAGGTTTTGCAGCCGGCCGCCCCGAGCAGGGCGGCCAATGCCAAGGCGGGCAGCGATCGGATTCGCATGCGGCGGAGCATGGCGAAGGGCAACCATGCCCGCAAGCTGGCGAAGCCCGTTTGCCGACGGAGAGGAGGACGGACCAAGCGAATCAACCGCCGTCAGGCGGCGTAGTTTCTTGGAGGGCAGCCTTCGGCCACCTTGCCGGCCAGCCGTTCCAGCCAACGTGCCGTCTGGGACATGGCCGATTCCGAGTCGGTCAGGTCCAGCAACGCGCCCGTGGTTTCGAATAGCCGGGCGGCCTGTCTGGGATTCTCCACAAATCCGGCCAGTCCCACGCACGGCACTCCGGCCTTGCGGCTGAGGACGGCAATCTCGCCGACGCCCTTGCCCATGAGGGTCTGGCGATCCAGCGCCCCTTCGCCGGTGATCACCAGATCAGCACTGCGGATGAGCTGCTTGAGCCCCGCCTGGTTTGCCACCAGGTCGAAGCCCGGTTTCAGCCTGGCTCCGGCAAACACCCGCAGGCCGAAGCCCAGGCCGCCGGCGGCACCGACGCCCGGTTCATCGACATCGCCGAGGCCGTGCTGCTCCCGCAGCACCCGGGCCAGCCGGCGCAGGGCGGTTTCCGCCGGTTTCATGTCTTCCGGCTGCAGCCCTTTCTGAGGACCGTAGACACGCGAGCAACCGCGGGCGCCGAGCAGCGGGTTCTGCACATCCACGGCGACAATGATCGAAGGGATGACAGCCCGCCCCTTTGGGCGGGTGACCGTGGCGAGGCCCGCCAGTTTGAGCCACTCGATAATCTCGCTGCCGGACCGGTCCAGGAACTTCCAGCCGAGCGCGCGCGCCAACCCGAAGCCGGCGTCGTTCGTGGCGCTGCCGCCGATGCCGATCAACGCCTTCTTCGCGCCCTTCTTCGCGGCGGACAACAGGGCGGCGCCCAGCCCGAACGTG
This sequence comes from Verrucomicrobiales bacterium, assembly GCA_003484235.1. Taxonomy (GTDB): domain Bacteria; phylum Verrucomicrobiota; class Verrucomicrobiia; order Limisphaerales; family RI-55; genus RI-55. The sequence goes on along the minus strand of DNDP01000414.1, from coordinate 3,055 downwards.
TTCAGGTCAAACGGATGAAAGCGGCCCTTCGGCAGCATCGCGAGGCCGTTGATCCGGGCCGACTCGATGATCGCTGTCTTCGACTTCGGCTCCCACCACCAGAATGAATCGGTAGGTTCGTGCGCGGCGTTGACGGTCCTCAGTTTCTGCGGCCGCGCGCCGAGCAAACGGGCCATGATTGCGCCGAAGCCGTCGCCGCCGTCGCTCACCGGCAGCAGTGTGAGGCGATCTTTGGGCCGCGCCTGTTTCCAGCCGCGGGCGATGGCCGCGGCTGCTTCCTCGGCGGTGAGGGTGCCTTTGAATTTGTCGGGGCAGATGAGGACGTTCATTTCAATGCCGGGTGCGGTGGTCGGGATGCGACGCGAGGATCATCGGTATGCAGACAATGGATCGGCTGGCCTCTGGCCACCGATGATTCGACGGTGGCACAGCAGCGCCGCCCTACCTCAGCTTGGTAGGGCGGACCTGCCGGTCCGCAATGGCTCGTCGAACCCGAACAAAGCAGTCTCCCCGACCGATCCATTTCGAGGGCACGGCAACTCACGCCAGCTTCTTTACTTCCGCGCGGATGATGGCGAGCCCCTCGGCGGCTTCGCTGCGCTTCAGGTTCAGCGCGGGCAACAGCCGGAAGGTCCGTGCACCTGACGGGATCGTCACCACGCCAGCCTCGTGCAGGAGGTTGACCATCTGGATCGACGCGGGTTTGTCCGAGCCGGCGAACGCGGGAATCTTCTCGGCAACCTCTACGCCGATCAGAAATCCCAGGCCGCGCACCTCGGAGATCACCGACGGAAACTCCGCCTTCAGCTTGAGCAGCTCGGCCTTCAACCAGTCGCCCAGCTGCCGGACGTTGTTGGCGAGGCCGTCACGCTCGATCACTTCAAATATCTTCAACGCCACCGCGCAGCCGAGCGGCGTGCCGCCGAAGGTGGTGCCGTGGGTGCCGGGGCCGAGCAGGTTGGCGTGGGGTTCCCGCACCCAGAACGCTCCGATCGGGAATCCGCCGCCAAGCGATTTGGCCATCGAGACGGCGTCTGGAAGAAACGCTTCACCGCCGGCGATGCCCTCAAGAATCCGTTGGTAGCTCTGAAACCGGCCGCTCCGGAA
>DNDP01000414.1:0-1643 GCA_003484235.1 Verrucomicrobiales bacterium | reverse complement strand
TCGGGCGTGGCCGGGGTGATGCCGCCCTCGCCCTGCACACCTTCGATCAGCACCGCGACGGTCGCCGGCGAGATCGCTGCCTCAACCGCCTCAAGATCGTTGTAAGGCACATGCCGAAAGCCGGGCATGATCGGCTCGAACCCCTTCTTCACCTTCTCCTGGCCCGTCGCCGCGATGCCGCCGAGCGTCCGTCCGTGGAAGGAGTTCGTCGCGGTAATGATCTCGAAGCGGCCTTCGTCATGACCAAACTTGCGGGCGATTTTATAGAGTCCCTCGTTCGCTTCGGCGCCGGAGTTGCAAAAGAACACTTTCCCCGGCGCGAGATGATCGACGATCTTCTTTGCGAGCCGTCCCTGCGGACCGTGGTAGTAGAGGTTTGAAACGTGGACCAGCTCGCGCGACTGCTCGATGAGCGCCTGCGTGATCTCCGGATTGGCGTGGCCGAGCGCGGTCACCGCGATGCCGCCGCCGAGGTCGAGGTAGCGCTTGCCGCGCGCGTCCCAGAGGTGGCTGCCCTCGCCGCGCTTGAAGACCAGCTCGAAGCGCCCGTAGCTGGGCACGACGTACTTCTCGAACAGTTCGAGGATCTGCTGCTGTTCGTTCTGCACGAGCGGCGGTGGACTGGAAACGAGTTCTTTCATCGCGCGGCGTGCATGGCAGGACATGCCGACCGCAAACTCAAGGAGAAACAGTTCACCTGCACCGAAGCGTCAACGGGCGGCCGACTGGGGTGGTTGATGACCCACTCGCTGATAAATCTCGCCGAGACTGACCTCCTCGCCGCCGCGGCGCTTGCTTTCATCCGCCGCCTCCATGAAGGCGAACATCTCGATGGTCTCCTCCGCCGGCACGGGCACCACACCGGTCTTGAAGAACTTCACCGCTTCGGCGACCAACGGGGCGTAGCCGTCATATGCGCCCACCTCCGATTCACCCTTCTCGCCTTTGGCCGTGCCACCGTAACCTTTCGCCTGCCGGTAGGTGCCGGTGCGTCCGCCCGACCACGTGCCGGTGACGACGAGTTCGCCGGCGTTGTTGGTGCCGCGCTTGACGCTCTGGCACCCGGTGCCCATCACCGTGAAGAGTGACTCCGCCCCGTGCACCGCGTACCAGAACATGTCGGGATGGCTCGGCTCGACGCTGAAGGGACTGGTCGTCTCCGCGCTGAGCACCCGGCCGATCGAGCCGCCACGGACGGCCTGGGTGTTCTTCCCGTACCGAAGCGACGACGAGCTGAAGACCGGCACGTCGTGGGCCTTTGCCAGTTTGAAGATCGCAATGACGTCCCCGAGCGAGCCTGCCATCGGCTTGTCGATGTAGAGCGGCTTGCCGGCCTGAATCACGGGAATCGCCTGCCACAGGTGCGGGCGGCCGTCGACGCTCTCGAGCATCACGGCGTCGACGTTGGCGCAGAGTTCCTCGATGGTCGGGTACAGCTTCACGCCGTGTTTCTCGACCAGTTCCTTCGTGTAGCCTTCCACACGGTCGCGGCTCGACGCGATGTCGGGACTGCCTCCCTTGAAGGCTGCGACGACGCGGGCGCCGGGGACATGATCCTTCTGCGCCGGGTCATTGAGGATCTTGGTGAAGGCGGTGACATGGGAGGTGTCGAGACCGATCAGGCCGATGCGCAGGTCGGCGGC
>DNDP01000346.1:4450-7921 GCA_003484235.1 Verrucomicrobiales bacterium | reverse complement strand
GCTCTCATCCTTGCCCGACGGGTCCCCCACCTTGGTGGTGCCGCCGCCCATAAGGGCGATCGGCCGGTGGCCGGTCTGCTGCATCCGTCGCAACAGCATGATCGACACCATGCTGCCGACGTGCAGGCTGTCCGCGGTCGGGTCGAACCCGCAGTAGAGGCTGGTGCCGCCCGCTTCGAGCCGCTTTGTCAGTGCTTCCGCATCCGTGCAGTCCGCCACGAGGCCGCGCCAGTGCAGTTCATCGAGGATGTTCATTCGCGGCCGAAGTTATCGCGGGTGCCGCACGATGGCTCAAGGGCAAAGTCTGCGCGGCCCGCGCGGGATCGTTCGTGCCCGGCGACCGCGCAAGGTTGCGGGGGAATGAACTCCGAAAGGTCGCTCAGGCGATCGCCCGCCGGCGGTAGGTGGCCGGACCCATGCCGTGCTGCCGCTTGAAGTGCATGGTGAAGTGGCTCTGGTCGGCAAAACCGAGATCGAGCGCAATCCGGCTGATCTCGAGCTCGCGCTTGCGCAACAGTTCCGTCGCCAGCTCGATGCGGCGGCGCAGGACGTACTGGTGGGGCGAGAGCCCGGTGGAAAGCTTGAACATCCGCGAGAAATGGAACGGACTCAGTCCCGCGGCGGCGGCCATCGCGTTCAGGTTGATGTCGCGATGCGGCGTGTTGTTGATGAACTCCAGCACCCGGTCAAGCTGGCTGCGACCCAATCCGCGGTCACTGCCGTTGTCCCGGCCGGTGATCTTCTCCCCATTGCGGGCGACATGCATGGCGAGCGAATTGGCCAGAGATTCGGCATATAGATGATCCACCTCCCGGCTGTTGCCGACCGCGCTGCAGATGCCGGACAGCGCCTCCTTCATGAACGGATCGCGCAATCCCCAGTTGATGGGCCGCCCGCCCAGCTCCTTCCCGTGAACCGAGGTGACCGCGTCATTCACGAGCCGCTGATCGAGCGTCATGATGATGAACTCGGCGGAACCGCGGCACCGCGCCGAATACTGCGTGCCGGCCGGGAATACGAGCACGTCTCCCGGACAGAACGTGCGTTCGCGGAAAGGCCCGTCAGACTTGATCTCCACCTTGATCGGATCGCTCAGGTGCAGGCCGATCATCGTCTGCTCCGCCGCAACGTCGAGGTTCTCCGGGTCCCGGACGCGGTGTCGCTCGAGGAGAAATCCCTTGAACCCGCGGTTGGCACTGCTGACCACGGGCGCTTCGTCGACCACTGGTCTCTTCATTCCCGCCTTCAGGTCCACGACCATCAGGCGTTCCGACATTCTTCCGTTGTTCATGTATTAGTCTGGTTCGGACAACACACCGCGCCTTCGTATTCACCTCCAGACTGGGTGTGGCGCAGCAAGGTTACACCCATGGCACAAATACCCGTTCCTTCAAGCGGCAACCTGCGGCCCGTTCGGGGGCGGCGAAGGCGCATGATTCCGGACTTTCCATGCGCACGATTCACATCAATGCTCGGAAGCATGAACGCGATTCGACACCTTTTCCTGACCACGGTGATGGCCGTCGGGATGTGCGCCGCCTCGCCTGAACGGTGGACAGGCGCGCGGCCGAACATCCTGCTCATCATGTGCGACGACATGGGCTGGTCGGATGTGGGCTGCTACGGCGGGGAAATCCGCACCCCCAACATTGACCGCCTCGCCAATGAGGGAATGCGGTTCACGCAGTTCTACAACACCGCCAAGTGCACGACCACGAGGGCGGCATTGCTGACGGGGCTTCACCCCCGCCGGGGCCCGCGCCCGCTGCTCGGTGACGATCTGGTGACGCTCGCCGAAGTGCTGAAGACCGCCGGCTACCAAACCGGGCTGAGCGGCAAGTGGCATCTCGGCTCCAAGCCTCCGTTCCGCCCGATCGACCGGGGGTTCGACGAGTATTACGGCCTGATGGACGGCGCGTGCAACTTCTTCGATCCCGCACAACGCGACCCGGAGTTCAAGGGCGGCAGGGTCCGCGTGTTTGGCCACAATGACCGGCTCATCACGGAGTTTCCCGACGATTTCTACACGACCGACGCCTTCACCGACCATGCCGTGGAGACGATCCACCGTTTCGCCTCCGGCGGTTCCCCCTTCTTCGTTCATGTCACCTACACTGCGCCTCACTACCCGCTGCACGCGTGGCCCGAGGACATCGCCCGCTACGAGGGCAAATATCGGGAAGGCTGGACAGCGCTGCGCGAATCGCGCCACCGGCGCCAACTGGAGCTGGGCTTGGTCGATCCCAAATGGACGCTGCCGCCGCCCGATCCGGAGGTGCAGGACTGGGCCGATCAAACGCACAAGGACTGGCAGGATCGGCGCATGGCGGTTTACGCGGCCATGGTGGACCGGATGGATCAGGGCATCGGCCGCCTCCTGCGGGCGCTGCGCGAAACCGATACGGAAAAGAACACGCTCGTGCTGTTCCTCTCGGACAACGGCGGCTGCAGCGAGGAATACGGTCATGACCGGCCGGAGTATCTTCCCGGACCCGCGGAGAACTACACGACGTGCGGCCCCAGCTGGGCCTTCGCCCAGAACACCCCGTTCCGCCGTTACAAGACGTGGATGCACGAGGGGGGCATTTGCACGCCGTTCGTCGTCCGCTGGCCCAGCCGCGTGAAGCCCAACAGCATCACGCATCAGGTGGGGCACATCATCGACCTGATGCCAACCTTCGCCGAACTGGCGGGCGCAACCTATCCTGCCGAGCACAACGGTCACGCCGTGCTGCCGGTCGAAGGGCTGACGTTGACCCCCGTTCTCGCCGGGGGCGAGCGCCCCGGTCACGAAACCCTTTGGTGGGAGTTCAGCGGCAACCGCGCGGTTCGTCAGGGTGATTGGAAGCTCTGCTGGGATCGGAAGGTCAAGCAATGGGAGCTCTACAACCTCTCCATCGACCGCACCGAAATGCATGACCTGGCCGACCAGCATGCGGAACGGGTGAAGGCAATGGCCCAGTCCTGGTTCGATTGGGCCCGCCGCACCGGGGTGATTCGGGAGTCGAACGACGAGACCACCTCGCTCTGATGAAGCCCGCTCAACTTTCAGTGGCGGTGATCGGTGCCAGCGACAAACCCGGGCGATACTCGTTTCAGGCGGTCCAGAAGCTCTCCGAACACGGTCACCGGGTCTTCCCGGTCACGCCCCGTCCGATCAAACTGCCCGGCTTCGTCGTCCGGCCGTCGATCGCCGAGGTTCCCCGGCCAATCGACACGGTTACCCTGTATGTGAATCCCGGCCTGCTGACAACGATGGCGGGCGGGATCATTGAGGCGAAACCTCGGCGGGTGATTTTCAATCCCGGAACCGAGCAGGCAGAGATCGCCGCAACGTTTGAGGCCGCAGGGATCCAGGTGGTGGAGGCCTGCACGCTGGTGCTGCTCGCCACCGGCCAGTTCTCCTGAGCTAGCCGCCGCTTGCGCTGCGGAACGCCTGGTCGTCCTTGAAGCGCTTGTTGTCCGCCCGGA
>DNDP01000346.1:1547-4321 GCA_003484235.1 Verrucomicrobiales bacterium | reverse complement strand
AGCGCTTGTTGTCCGCCCGGATGCGGGCGGCAAGGGTCTTGCCGATGGCGTGCAGGATCGGCGCCGCGAGTTCGGGCGCCTCGCCAATGAGACGATCGAAAGCCGCGGAGGAGACTTTCAACAGCTTGGTGTCGAGGTTTGCGACGACGTCGGCGGAACGCGGTCCATGATCGAACAACGCGATCTCCCCGCAAAACTCGCCGGTGGTCAGCGTGGCCAGAATCTTCTCCTTGCCGCCGATCATGATCCGCACGCGCAGTTCGCCTTCCAAAATCATGTACATCGCGTCGCCGGGGTCGCCCGCCCGCACCACGTCGGCCCATTGCCGGACGGCGATCACCTCCATGAATCCGCCGAACTTCTCGAGCTGCTCCTCCGAAAGCGCGGCCAGGATCTTCACCCGCCGGAGTGCGCCCGTGTTCAGCTGGCCGGCCGGACCACCGGCAGGGGCGGCGGCCCGCTTGCGTTTGCCAAAAACGATCTGCAGTTCAGGGACGCCCTCCGCGTTGGACCAGCTCTGCGACTTCTGCGAGTAAATCCAGGTCGCATCGGTCACCCGGTCATCGTGAACCCAGTCGATCAGCGTGGGCAGCTCAACCGGGCCATAAACGTTCTCGTCCACGCCCCAAATGTAGTATCCATCGGCGTCGCTCTCGGGTGACATGGCGCGGAATCTAGGCAATGCCCACTGTCGAATAAAGGTCAAAAACCGGCCGCTTTGCCGATACCCGCATCATCGAAGCCGCCGGTGCGCGGCCTGGAATAAGGCTTCCGCCCCGCCCGCGGTCGGTGACACAATCATCCGTCCGCCATCCGTGGTCCATGAAACGACATCGAACTCAACCGCATGCCGGCCGGTACGATTCGGCCTTCAAGCTGGGGCTGGCCGCGCTGATCGTTGCCGCCCTGCTGATCACGTTCTGGCCGCAGCCGCCGCCTCCGGACACCGCAGCCACTCCCGCGCCCGACGCACCTCCGGTCGTCGCACCCGCCGCTCCTGCATCCGCGTCAACCGGCGACCCGAACGCGGCCAACGCCGTGGATCCGGAGCTCAACGCCCGGGCGGAGGCGCTTTTCATCGAGCGCACCCTCGCTTCCGAAGCGGTCGCCGAGATCGCCAACCTGGGCAATGAACTCCTGCAGCGCGGCGATGTGACGAACGCAGTCAGACTGCTCCGCCGTTCCGTGGAGCTGGAACCGGAGACGGAGATCCTTCATCTGAACCTGGGCATCGCGCTGGGCCGGATGCAGAAGACCGAGGAGGCCATCGCCGCCCTGCGCCGCGCCCTGGAGATCTATCCCGATTTTCCCGAGGCTCATAACAATCTCGGCCAGCAGCTCACGGCAATGGGCCGGCTGGACGAGGCGAAGCAGCACTTTGGCATCGCCTTGAAGATCGAGCCCGAGCTGGCATCGGCGGAGAACAACCTGGGAATCGTAGCCGCCCGGCAACGGCTGTACGAGGAGGCGTTGGCCCATTTCCGGAAGGCGCACCAGATGGACACCAACTACGCGGAAGCCCGCTTCAACGTCGCGAATGCGCTCCTTCAACTGGGGCGGACCAACGAGGCGACCGGCTGGCTGCGGGATCTCCTCAACCTCCAGCCTGACCACCAGCCGGCACAGATGGTTCTGTTGCGAATCACTTCGGCCGAGGCCCAGAAGTGATCGGCCATCGTTGGTGGTCACCGTCCCTGCTTGAGGCGGTTGAGCACCTGCAGATTCTCCCGGGCCACCTCGTCATTGGGGTTGGCCTGCAACGCCTCCAGCAGGCTGACTTCCGCGCCGGTCAGATCGCCGGTGTTCATGTAGACCAGCCCGAGGTAGCCGTGAGCCTTGTAGTTCTGCGGGTTCAGCTGGACCGCCCGGACAAAGGCGGCCTGCGCCTGCGCCAGGTTCTGCTGGTCGAACGCGAGCAACCCCAGATAGTAGTGGGCTTCGTCTAGGGCGGGGTCGAACTGCAGCGCCCGGTTCAGCGACTCGAACGCCGCCTCCTGCTGGCCCAACGCGTAGTGCGCCGTCCCCTTGCGCAGCCAGGCGTTGGCATCCGCCGGATTCCGTTCCAGTGCCCGCAGGTTGTAGGTCACGACATCCGAAGCCACCTTCGGCAGCGCCGCCCGGTTGAACTCAATGTGGTCCGCCTCCGATTTCAGGCGGAAGATCAGCCACAGCTCGGCCATCTCGTTCGTGGAATAGAGCCCGTAGGTGACGGGCTGGGGCGGATCGACAGGATTCGCCGGGTTGTTGGTCGAGTTGTCGTAGAAGTAGCGCATGCCCACGCGCGAGCCAGCCGGCAGGCGAACCGGCTCCTCGTACCAGTATTCCCCCTGCCAGTTGAAATCCCAGCGGTCGATGTTGATGAGCCAGCGGCTCGATCCGTCGGGCAACGTGGCCATGCCGTGCATCCGCCGCGCGAGATAGTGCGCGTGCGGCAGGATGCCCAGCACCTCGACATCCACGGGCAGCTCGAAGGCATCCTCGGCGACGAAGTTGGTGGCTCCCGCGGGAATGTTCAGGTTGTAGCTGCTGAGCCCGAGCTTGTAGGTGATGTCCGTCCCCGGCTGTTCCGAGAACTGGAAACCGACCTCCGCCTGCAGCCGTTCCGGTTTTCCGGTCGTCTGGAGATGCAGCTGCAAAACGAGCCAGGAATTCGTCTCCAGCCGCCAGGCCCGGCTTGCGGCGCCGCCCATGGGCAGCTTGCCCGGTTGCCAGCTGAAAAACTGCCCGGTGGGCACTGCGCTCGAAGGCGGCAGGTGCATCCCGCCAAAGCCCGG
>DNDP01000346.1:0-1213 GCA_003484235.1 Verrucomicrobiales bacterium | reverse complement strand
TCGGTCGGAATCGGGATGACGAAGTTGCGGTAGACGTCGGGACCGTCCGCCGGCAGTTCGTAGGGCTCCTCCATGCGCACCACCAGGTCCGGCGTGCCCCGCATCCATTCATCGGCGAACTCCGGAGGAGGCGGCACTTTCGCTTCATCCCCCAGCGGCGCACCCGCCTCGGCCCAGCGGGCGATCAGGGAGATCTGTTCGTCGCTCAGCCGGCGTTCCTCCTGAAAGTGATTGAATCCCGGCGCCGGCAGCCACGGCGGCATGTAGCGCGAGGCGGTCACCTCGGCGATCTGCTTCGCCCGCTTGCTCACATCGGCGTAAGTGAGCAGCTCGAAGGGCGCCGCCTGCCCGGCACGGTGACAATACGAGCAGTTCTGGTGAATGATCGGTGCAATGTCGGCCGCGAACGTAGGCGTCCGGGAGGAACCGCGTTCGCCCTCGTGACAGGCGGTCAGAAATAGCGCGGCGACCAAGGCGGCCAGCGACGAACGCAGGATGGACTTCAAATGCGACATACCAATGGCGGGGACTGTAATGGGCACCCATCGGCCGCACAAAGTAAAAGCCGGCGCCTTCGAGAACAACGCCGGCCCATCGACCGCCGCCCACCGCTCGCCCAGTTTGGTTGCCGATCGACTGACCTCGGCAGATCACAAGTTGGACTGTCCCAAGCGTTCCTCCCCATCAGACCTGAAGCGCCGGCAGGTCCCGGTGAGCACCCTCAACTCAACCGCGGTCCCGAAGCCACAACCGTGCGATCGGTAGGGCAAGGCTCCCGCCGAGCCGAAACTGAGCGCCGGAGGCGCGACCTGTTTGTAGCCCCGGGTGCCAGCCCGGGGTCAGCAATCCCACAAGGGCCAAGCTCCAACGGGGCGGCACAATTCGCATGGCAAGGACCAACGCTTTCGGCCGGGCCACGGCACGCTCGCTGACGCTCACGGTAACAGGCAAGATGCCCGTCTTACGTGGGAGCGCCCGTGTCTTGCCGAACACTCCTTGCGGCGGTCGGGAGATCCTGCGGGGTCCGTCGTTCTCGTCCTTGCTCTCGTCGACGTCCTCGATTTCAACCGTGAACCGAGGACGAGACTGAGGACGAGGACGACTCGCGCCGCAGCCACAACCGCGCAATCGGTAGGGCAAGGCTCCCGCCGAGCCCAAACTGAGCGTCGGAGGCGCGGCCAGTTTGTAGCCCCGGGTGCCAACCCGGGGTCCC
>DNDP01000343.1:4422-6254 GCA_003484235.1 Verrucomicrobiales bacterium | reverse complement strand
GGCGGCGCTGCCGCGCCGCCGTAACTCTGATCGAGCATCGCGAGACAGCGGGTGAAACGAATGTGGCCAAGCTCCAGAATTGTTTCCCGATTACACTCATCCCACGAACAACGGCTTGAGGTGCCGTTGGTAAAGATTCTCGGTGACGTTGCGGCCGACTATCTCTTCGTTGGCCTTGAGCAGGTCGAGGTAGCGCTGACCCTTCTTGGCCGCGAGCTTGAAGGCGATGTGCAGCAGCTGGCGGAAGCTCGGGTTGAAGCCGGGATTCTTCTGATCGTGTCGCAGTGCGTCGGTGAACTGTTTGCCGGCCCAGCCGTTGACCTGTTCGGCGGTTGGCAGTTTCGCACGATCGATGTCGATGACGGTCGCATACGGGCCGCAGAGTTCGTCCACGTGGCCGATCGCTTCGGCGTAAATCTCCTTCGCCATCGCGAGGCCGTCGCCTTCCGCTTCGGCAAGCCCGATCAACTCCTCGAGCCAGGTCGTGCCGGCGGTCTTGAGATGCAAGCCGGCGTCGAACTTCGGCAGATTGCGGCGGATGATCGGGTAGAGGCTGAACTTGTCGCTGCCGGAGTGAACGCTGAGCTTGAGATTCGCGGGCAACCCATAGGCCTTCACCGCGTGAGCAATCACGGCGAGGTCGTCGTGGAACTCCTGCTCGAACTGCTTCAGGTCGCCGACGTAATCGACCCCCTTGTTGAACCGGCCGGTGAACTTCGGTGCGATCGTCTGCGCGGGAATGCCTTCGTCGGCGATCGCCGCAAGGATGATCAACAGCTCGGGCGGCGTCTGCGGAGAATCGGTTTCGTCCATCGACACCTCGGCGATGAACCTGCCCTCGCCCTTCGCCGCGACGATGTGCCGGTAGATGCGCCCGGCCTCCTGCACCGCGAGCAGGAACTTGCCGGCCACGCGCTCCACTTCGGTGCGGGTGATCTCGAATGGCCGGTCAATGCCGGCGATCGTCACCGTGCCGACGAGTTCCGCGTGCTTGTCGACGAACGCCTTCACAGCGTCGAGCGTGGCCGCCTTGCCGATGAAGTCCGCGACATCAAGCGTGAAGAAATCGGAGTGCGGGATGAAGCGGTCCACCGTCTTGACGCCGATGTGGTCGGCATCGACGTGCCAGCCATTCTTCCAGCCGAGCGCGGCCACGGCGGCCCTTGCGGCGACGAGCACCGATTCCGGTTCCGAACCGATGAAGGTGTGTTCGCGGTTGGACTTGTTCCAGACCGGGACAACGTCCACGCCGTTGCCAGCGAGCAGCTGGCAGGCGCGCAACTGGGCCTTGGCCTGGTGCGCGAACCGGTCTCCCACCCCGATGGTGTATTTTTCAAGGGTCAACTTGCTCATAAAAGGAATCACGGACGGCGGCCCGCCGCGGAGGGGCGGCCACCCGTCCCGGAAAGATGGCGAGTATGCGGCCCGCCCCAACCACGCGCAATGGTGGCATTTGACGACCTCATGCCGGAATTTGACCCTTGCAGGTTGGCAGTCCCGAACCGTCACCCAGGCCGCTGCTTCAGGGTGGCAACACCGCCGCGCAGGCCCGGCGCAGATACTCTTCAAACTGCCAGTTGCCGCTGCTGCCGGTCTGGCGCGTGATGACCAGGTCCAGGCTCGGAACGAAGGCGATCAACTGGCCGCCGGATCCGGGCTTCGAACGGGCATCCGCAGGGATGCCTTCACCGGTGCGGCCGTCCTCGCCGCGGTGCCGCGCAGGCAGCTCCCAGCCGTGCGAGAAGACCTGCGGATTCAGTCCCCACCGCAGCTCGGGCGAGCGAACATCGTGCGTGGCATCGGCCGTCTCACGCACAAACCATTCGGGTACG
>DNDP01000343.1:521-4308 GCA_003484235.1 Verrucomicrobiales bacterium | reverse complement strand
AACCATTCGGGTACGATCTGACGTTCGCCCCAGCGGCCGCCACGCAGCAAGCAGTAGGCGATCCGCGCCAGGTCCCGCGCCGGCATGCCGAGTCCGTGCGACGGATGCCGCCCGATCCCTTCGCGGCCCTCGTAGAACTGAAACCACCAGTGCTCGATCCCCAGCGGCCGGAACAGCGCCTCGACGGCGAACTGATCGTACGGCAGGCCCGTCACGGTCTCGCAGACAAGCGCCGCATGCGCCAGCCCGTGCGTCGAGTAACCGCAGCCGCGCCCCGGATCGAACGCAAGCTTCGCGGTGCGCGGATCGCCGGTGTGACCGAGGATGTACTCCCAGACGCCGTCGTTGGGCGCGCCCGTCGCCTCCGGGCAGAGACCGGAGGTATGATTCAAAAGCTGCCTTACCGTGATCTGCGATTTGCGCGGATCGCTCAGCGGCTGCGCCCACGGGATGAAGTCAAACGCCGGATCATCGAAGGTCATCCGCCTCGGCGTGAGTCCCTGCCGGCTCCGCTCGGAAGCGATGGCGAGCACCGTCGCACAGACAGCCTTGGATACCGAGGCCACCCGGCCGGCGTCCGTCTTCGCGCTTTTTCCACGCTCGACCTCGAGGACGAGGTAGCCGTTGCGAATCACCACCGCCGCAAAGTTGCGGTCGTCACTTTGCCTCAGCCAGTCGGCCAGCTCGTCGAGTTTGGCCGGATCCATGCCGCCGAGCCGTCGAATGTCCTCGGGCGACTCGAGCCTGCGCCAGCCGCCGGCGGATTCGGAAGGAGGAAAGTAGTGGCGAGCCACCTCACGTCGGCTGCTTCCGTTGCCAAGGAAGTGCTCGAAGAATGCGACGAGCTGCGCGTTCGACTCAGGCGTCGGATCATGCTTCGGCCGGTTCGACATGCCGACGCGGTTGGTAAAGCCGAGCAACCGGTTCACCGCCACCGCGTGATTCAAGGCGATCCAGCGCTCCGGCGGGTCCTCCGATCCGCCGCTGACGAAGAACGGTCGCGGCGCGATCAACGCGTGCAGCTCGTGCAGGTCGCGCCCGGTCTCGATCATCGTCTGGTAAGGCCCCGTGCGCGGGTTCTCGGCGGTGGGCACGCCTCGCGCCGGGCGGGGAAGGTCCGGGTCGAAGCCGAGATACCACGGTTCCCAGTAGTTCACGTTGGGGCGCGTTTCGTCGAAGACGATGCCCGGATCGCTGACCGCCACCGCCGCGAACTTCTCCCACAACGCGCCGGCGAACATCGCCCACTTGCCACCGTAGCTCTGCCCGACCACGCCGATTCGGCCGGCGTCCACCTCCGGCAATGCGGCGAGCGCCTGCCAGCAGTTTGCGGCGGCATAGGCGTAATAGGAAAGCGGCTGTGACGTGACCGGTCCGCGACCGGGCCGCCACGCATCGCCTTCGGGAGTGCCGATTGAGAGCGTCACAAAACCGCGACGGGTGAGTTGGAGGGCGAAGTCGCGGTTGACCTTGTCGTTCAGACCAACGCTCGTCTCCGGTTCGTAGAACGGGACGAACACCGTGGGGAAGGGTCCTTTGCCGTCCGGCACCAGCAACCACCCCTCGGTGAACTGGTCGGGCGCGACCTCGAGCCGGACGCGACGTTGCGTGAAGTTCTCGCGCCGTTCCGAGCGCAGGACCTCGACGCGCGGCCTGTCGAGGACCGGCGGCCACGGGCCCATCAGGTCATGCCACTCGCGCAGCAGTTCGGTGCGCCGACGCGCCCAGTCATCGGGCGTTTCAACCATGGCGCCATCGTTGAACAAAAGCGGCGAACGATACGCGCCGAATTCGTCCCGATATTCAACCGGCACTTCAAACAACGGTGCGATCGTCGGCCAGATGGATGGCGACTCCGCGGCGGGCAGCCGCCCAAATGCCACGACGACGGCAACGCCAAGGAGCGCAAGGTGGGTGTGAAAAGTCTGAAGGCAAGACCCGTTCATGGGGAGGTCACTTCCACCTGATAGTACTGCTGATCGAAACTGCCCACGGCATCGATGTGCCGCAGTTCGAGCTCGTCTCCATCGCCGGCGACGGCGTCGCCTTCACCCTGCCAGACGCCCGACAAAAGGTTCGCCCGCCGCAGGAGCTGATAATTGCGGCCGGTCTCGGTTGGCACCCGGACCACTGCGTCGGTGCCATCAAAAGACACGCTGCCAAGCGTTGGCGCCGGCACCGGCGGAGACCAGAGAAAGATCCCGTCCCGGCCATCGGCGAGTTCGGCCCAAAAGGCCACCTGCCCGGCGTCGTTCAAGGGCCGTTGTCCACCCAGGTCGGCGCCGCCGGCATCGACGATGCCGCCGGTGCTGGTCAGTTCGATCTGGTTGATGGTGCTCTCCAGAACCGCCTGCCCCCGGCGCGCAACCTGATGCAGGGTTCCGTCGGGCTCGGCGAGAAACAGGCCCATCCGCGCGGTGCTCAGCCCGCCGATGATGGAGGCCTGAAAAAGCACCTGACCGCGATTGTTGATGGCCAGGATGGGGAAGGTCGACTGCTCCAGGTTGAGCACTCCCTGACCGTCGGGCGCCGGTGTGCGGCTCGGGACCAGGAGGGTGAGGGTGTTGGTCGTGGCCACGTAGACTCCGGAGCCATAGGTCAGGTTGAAATCGGCAAACCCGAGGAATGCCATGGCCCCGCGGTCGTTCAGGCTGGGTTGCTGGAAATTTCGCCAGTTGCCGCCGTTGGGAGCGGGGCTTCCTTCGCGTGCCACCAGGTGGAGTGCGTTGCTCTGCGCCAGGTACAGTCCGGCGTCATCCGAAGTGCCGCCGGAGGTTTCCTTCAACGTCGCGGTGAACGCCACCAGATTGCTGTTGTTCAGCGCTCCCACCTGGAAATGCTCGAACAGGCCGTTGCCTTCGGGCGGGGATGCGTCGTTCCGCACGACCAACTCGAGGCCACCGGCGCCGCCCAGGTAAATCGATTCATCGGCCAGACCGCCCTGATCGCCGGTATCGTCGGCGAAGATCAGCAGCCGGTCGGCGTCGTTGAAACCACGCAGCAGGGATGCGGTGAAGGTCTCGGTGCCTCCCGGAACCGTGTCTCCCTGCAACAGGACCGTCTGGAGGCCCTGCTCGTCGCCGTGCAGGACTCCGATGGGGATGGTGAAGTCGTCGACCTTGATCCGCGCCTGGAACGCCACCCGACCGAGCGCATTCAAGGCGTGCTCCCCGAAGTCGCTGAACGCTCCCAAGCCGCGGGGATCGGCGACGCCGCAAAGAGTGACCGGGATCTGCGCCCCGGGTGCAAAACGGAACAGGCCAGCGCCACATACGTCGGCGTAGTTGGGATCTCCTGAGACATCGGCAAACACCCCCACCTGTCCGGCGTCATTCAGGGTCAAAAAGCGCGTACCGGTGGTGCTGTGGGTGTTGAAGGCGCTGAAGTTGCCCAACGTCGGCGGCGCCGGCCACCCCCCGCGCACGAGCATGGTCAGCGCCGTGCCTTCGAACAGGTAAATAGCGGCGCTGTCGGACAGGCCCGCCGCGGTGTTGGTGTGAAACGCGGGAAAGGCCATCAGGCCGGCGTGGTTGATCACGGGCGGACCGAAAGCCGCGCTGAACAGCCGGCCCATGTTCCCGTTTCCGTCCGGTGCTGGCTGGCCTTCGAGGGCGACCACTTGAAGCACTCCCTGGGCGGCTGATGTGAACTCCCCGCACGCGAGAAACATGCCTGCCATGAAGATCACGCCGGGGACCGGGCGAAGGAAGGGAACCGTCTTCACCTCATAGTTTTATCCTTCGCTGAGGGAATCTGTAAACCGCCGATTCCCGCGGCGCGAAGATTT
>DNDP01000343.1:0-170 GCA_003484235.1 Verrucomicrobiales bacterium | reverse complement strand
AGCAGCTCCTTCAGTTCGCGCACCTTCTCCGGGCGTTCGTGGTAGAGGTTCCTCGTTTCGCCGGGATCATCGTCCAGATTGAACAGCTGGCCCGGGGCATCCCCCGACCCGTCGTCGATGACGAACGGCCGCCGGCCTTCGCCGCGTTCATAGGAAAGTCGACTGATCCC
>DNDP01000416.1:22468-27390 GCA_003484235.1 Verrucomicrobiales bacterium | reverse complement strand
CTGGACTTCCTCATCGACATGGACGGCAACCAGCTCTACCTGGGCGAGCTGAATCCGCGCATCACCGGCGCCAGCAGCATCACCAACCACGCCGCCTTTGCGCATGCGGACGCGCCCCTGTTCCTGTTTCACCTGCTGGAGTTCTCCGGCGTGGAATTCGAGTTCGACGTCAACGACCTCAACGCCCGCTGGGCCGATCCCGACAACATCGACGAATGGAGCCAGCTCGTGATCAAGCACGTCGATGATTCGGTGGACCTGATCACCGCGGCACCCGAGTCGGGCATCTGGCGGCTCAAACCGGACCAGTCGATGGAGTATGCGCGGTTCGACTACCACCGGCGCGCGGTCGAGACCGAGAACGAGGCCTTCTGGCTGCGGATCAGCGGCCCGGGAGATTACCGCTATGAGGGCGCGGACCTTGGCATCCTCATCACCCGCGGCCGGCTCATGACGCCCGACTTCCAGCTGACCGACCGCGCAAAGGCGTTCATCCGGAACCTGCGGGGGTTTTATCAGGGCAAGCCGCTCACGCCGGAGGACCATGCCGCCGCGCCCGTGTCCCTGGAACCGGGTTCCTTCAAGATTCTCTGAGCCGGCCGGAATTGAATGCAAATCACCATTGAGGCGCTGGCTGAAACAAGGCCGGGACCGCTCTGGCAGGAACGGTTCCAAGAGCTCTGGCCGTACTACCACCGGTGGTATCTGGCCGAGGGAAACGAGAACCGTCCCACCTACCTCCAATGCGAACGGGCGCTGCGCCAGCACATGCCTGAGCTGGTGCCGGCGTGGGAGCACATGGTGGAACTGGCCGGCGGCGGCGATGTTGAAGCCCGCTTTCTGAGCCTCTACCGGCCCCCGCCCTATCTGACCGGCTGTTCACAGGCCGTCTGGCTGCGCGAGGGCGACGAACCGATGCTCGTGCGGAACTACGACTACAGCCCGCACCTGTTCGAGAGCATGATCTGGCGGACACAGTGGCATGCCCACCCGGTGATCGCCGTCTCGGACTGCCTCATCGGCGCGCTGGACGGAATCAACGACGCCGGGTTGGCGGTGTCGTTGAACTTCGGCGGCGCCAAGGACGTCGGCGATGGATTCGGCGCACCGCTGGTGCTTCGCTATCTGCTGGAGTTCTGTTCCTCGGCATCGGAGGCCGCGCAGGTGCTGCGACGAATTCCCATACATATGGCCTACAACATCCTGTTGCTCGATCGGCAGGGCGACTACACGACTGCCTTCACCTCGCCGGGCTCGCCCACCATTCTGCACCGCACCGAGGCGTCCACCAACCATCAGGACCGGATCGCCTGGCCGCTGCACGCGGAAGCCACCGCCACGCTCGAACGGGAGCGGCGACTCTTTGAAATGCTGGGCAGCAGGGGGACGACACCGGAAGAGTTCGTCGAAGACTTCCTCCGGCCGCCTCTCTACCAAACACGCTACGAGCGTGGCTACGGCACGCTCTACACCGCCGTCTACCGCCCGCTCAGCGGCCGGGTGGAATATCGCTGGCCGGATCGTATTCTCCCCGAAAGTCTGGCCGATTTCCGTGTGGAGACGATTCCCCTTGAGCTCGCACTTCCGTAGGCGGGCCACCCTCCAACCGGCTACTCCTCGAGCCACAAAAACTTGTAGGGATGAATGTCCAGTAGATTGGGTTGCCAGCCCTTGACCGAGGGAAGCCGCAGGTTGTTGCGGGTGTAAAAGTAGATCGGCGCGATCGGCAGCTCCGTCAGCAGGATCGTCTCGGCCTGCTGGAACAGCTCTGCGCGCCGGACCGGATCTCTTTCGCGACCCGACTCCATGATAAGGCGGTCATACTCCGCATTGCTCCAGCCGGTCTGGTTGTTGCCGCTGGTGGTGGTCATCATGTCGAGGAACGAGCTGGGATCCAGGTAGTCGCCGACCCACGCGTAGCGGGCGATCTGGTAGTCGCCGGCCACCATCGTCGCCTGATAGACCTTCGCCTCCTGGTTGACGAGGGTGATGTCGATGCCGAGATGCCGCTTCCACATCTGCTGCAGCGCCTCGGCGATCTGCTTGTGCGCGTCGTTGGTGTTGAAAAGATACTCCAGACCGGGAAAGCCGCGGCCTTCGGGATACCCGGCCTCGGCCAGAAGCTGGCGGGCGAGCTCGACGTCGTTGGTGAATGCCGGTTTGGCCGTGTAACCGGGGATGTTGGGCGGCGTAAGATTGAAGGCGGGAATCTGCCCGGACCTGAGGATGGTCTTGATGATGCCCTCGCGGTCGATGGTCAGATTCAGGGCCCGCCGCACGCGCGGATCGTCCAGCGGCTTCACCTTCACGTTGAACCGGAGGAAGTAGGTGGCGAAGAAGGGGTGAATCTGCAGCAGCTCGGGATTCTCCGCGCGGTAGGTGTCAATCTTCGAAGTCGGGATCGAGGAGGTGACGTGCAGCTGGCCCGAGCGGAAGGCCCGTTCTTCAGTGTCGGCACTCTCGATCGGATAAAAATTGATCTCCTGCAGGCGCACCGCGTCCTTGTCCCAGTAGGTGTCGCTTTTCTCCACGGTGATCACCTGGTTGACCTTCCATTCCTTCAGCTTGAAGGGGCCGTTGCCCACGAAATTTCCCACCCGCGTCCAGTCGCTTCCGCGCCGGTCCGTCCCGCCAAACTTCTCGATCGTCGGCAGGTGCAGCGGATACCACGAGTGGTGGTTGAGCATGCCGAGGAAATACGGGGTGGGCGCGCGGAGCGTGAACCGCAACGTATGATCATCCACCGCTTCGTAGCCGACCTGGGAGAATTCCTCGACCTCCCCGTTGGCATAGGCCTCGGCGTTCTTCACCACGAAATGGAGGTAGCTGTATTCCGAGGCGACCCCTGGGCTGAGGATGCGCCGGTAGGTCCGGACAAAGTCGTGGGCCGTGACGGGATCGCCATTCGACCACTTCGCCTGCGGCCGCAGATGAAAGGTGTAGGCCGTGCCGTCCTCCGAAATGTCCCAACGCTCCGCCAGCGCCGGCATCGGGCTCGCATCCTTCGGATTGTGCCCGGTCAAACCCTCGAACAGCGACGAGATGATGTAGAAGTTCTGCTGCGAAGTGACGACGTGGGGATCCAGGTCGGTGGGCTCGCTGAGATTGCCGAGGTGCAGGATCTGTTCGCGGTTGCCGATCTCGACGCGGGTTTCGCGCTTTGAGCAGGCGGTGAACAACATCCCCAGGGCCAATCCACCAAAAAGAAGAAAGGGTCGAAACATGCGAACACTTTTGTCGCTTTCCCGATGGATGAACAGGACAAACGAGGCCCCTCCCGAGGGTGGCGAACTACAACCTTGTCGAATCAACCGACCTACCGCTGATACTCGCCACATGATTCACGAACCACCAGCCGCGGCGTCAGCAACATGGTACGTGAAGGCAGAGTGGGATCGGCAATACGTTCGCTCAAGGCGTGGTAGGCGGTGATTGCCATTTCCCGGCAAGGCTGCTGCACGGTGGTCAAGGGCACCGGCAGCAACGCAGCGGACTTGGTGTCGTCAAATCCCGCCACACCAAGATCGCCCGGCACCTGAAAACCATCGCGCGTCAACGCCTGCATCAATTCCACCGCCGTCAGGTCATTCGCGCAGATGACCGCATCCCATTTCCTGCCAGCAGCGAGCTTGCGGACAAACCTGGCATCATTGGGATCCCCGAGCCTGACCCAGTCCACCGGCACCTCAAGCTCTCGACGCAGCAATCCCTCACGCACGCCGGCAATCCGGGCATCCACGGTGGCGGCCGAGTAGGGGCGGGCCACGAACGCTATGCGCTGCCGGCCCAGTTTGATCAGATGCTCGGCGAGCAGATAACCGGCGGCGAAGTTGTCGATGCCGATCAGGTCCAGATCCGTTCGTTGGGGAAATGGTACCAGATCGCGGTCGAGCAACACCACTGGGATGCCGGCATCGTGAAGTTCCTTCACTACCAGGCGATTGCGGCCCTCCTGACCTGCCTCCAACTCGTGGGGAGCAAAGAAAACTCCGGCCACCCGGTGCTGGATGAGCTGCCGACAGCGAATCAGCACCTGCGAGTCGTCCACCGGGCCAGCGCGCTCAATCGCCGTGGTGCTGCTTCCCGCGAGAGCCTGACCATGTGCCCGCGCGAGCCCCGCCAATTCACCACATACAAGCGCCAGAATCTCCGTACTGCCGAGGCCCGGCACCAGCAGTCCGAGGGTGGACGAGGCAACTGGTTGGGATGCCACCGGCTTTACGTATGTGCCGGATCCAGCCCGGCGCTCCACCAGGCCCTCCGTCTGCAGATCACGCAATGCCCGCGCCACGGTCGGCCGGGAGACCCCAAACCGATTCACCAACTGCGCCTCGCTAGGAAGACGGCCATCGACGGCGAGTCGACCGGAGGCCAATTCCTCTTTCAGCCGCAGCGAGATCTCCATGTGCTTGTATGACATGGCCATGATGATTGGAAGTGACAGGTTGCGTAATTGGTAATGACAGCTTTCTCCGGCGCCCTCAACCAATTGTTTTCCTCGCCGCGGCCGGTGCATGACACAACTGACCCCATCACCGAATGCACCCGCCTTCAGGCCGCAAGGCTCGATCGGCAGTTTCCGGTGCCCTAACGAGTCCATGAAGCATCGCATCTTTCTTTGGTCGCTCACCTCCGCCCTCGCCGGCTTCCTGTTTGGCTTCGACACGGTTGTCATCTCCGGCGCGGAACAGACGATCCAGGCGTTATGGGGTCTCAGCCCTGCGATGCACGGGATCGCCATGGCATCGGCCCTCTACGGCACGGTGATCGGCTCGCTGCTGGGCGGCTGGCCGACCGACCGCTTCGGCCGTCGCGCCACCTTGCTGTGGATCGGCATCCTCTATTTCGTCTCCGCCGTCTGGTCGGGTCTCGCCACGGACGTGTACTCATTCATAACCGCACGTTTCATCGGTGGCCTGGGT
>DNDP01000416.1:17408-22330 GCA_003484235.1 Verrucomicrobiales bacterium | reverse complement strand
GGTGGCCTGGGTGTTGGCATCTCGACCGTGGCCGCGCCGCTCTACATTGCCGAGATTTCGCCACCGCAATCGCGCGGCCGGCTGGCGGGCATGTTCCAGTTCAACATCGTGTTCGGCATCCTGGTTGCCTTCATGTCAAATGCGTTGCTGGGCGGGGTCGGCGAGAACGCCTGGCGCTGGATGCTGGGGGTGGAGGCCATCCCCGCCCTCATCTACTCGATGATGTGCTTCGGGATTCCGGAGAGCCCGCGCTGGCTGATCGCGCGCAAGGGCGATCGTGCGGCCGGTGAAAAAGTGCTCCAGATGATCCGCCCGGAGGCGGCTCCCGCTGAAATCGCAGCCGCCGCCGACATCATCCAGACGGCCTCGGACAAACACCACGAGGCGCGCGCGTTCTGGACACGGCACCTACGCATCCCGATCCTGCTGGCGTTTCTGGTGGCGTTCTTCAACCAACTCTCCGGCATCAACGCCGTGCTCTATTTCGCGCCGCGCATCTTCGAACTGACGGGCCTCGAATCCAAGGCCGCCCTTCTGCAATCGGTCGGCATCGGCGTGACCAACCTCATCTTCACCTTCGTCGGTCTGTGGCTGATTGATCGGCTTGGCCGGCGCACGCTGCTCTACATCGGTTCGTTCGGTTACATCGCCTCGCTGGGCCTCACCTCGTGGGCGTTTTACACCGAACACTTTGCCATCGTGCCCGCCTGCATCTTCGCCTTCATCGCGGCCCATGCCGTGGGGCAAGGCGCGGTCATCTGGGTGCTGATCTCCGAGATCTTCCCGAACCGCCATCGGGCCGAGGGCCAGGCGCTGGGCAGTTTCACGCACTGGATTTTCGCGGCGTTGCTGACGACGTTTTTCCCCAAGATGGTCACCGCTTTCGCACCCGGTGCCGTGTTTGCTTTCTTCTGCTTCATGATGGTGCTGCAACTCCTCTGGGTGAAACTGATGGTGCCCGAAACCAAGGGCGTGCCACTCGAGGAAATGCAGAAGAAGCTCGGCATCTCCGCCTGAACCCTGCCATGACCCCTCTTCCACAATCGAACATGAGCCACCGTCTCCCACGCATCGCACTCCCGTCGCTCCTCGTCGCTCTCGGCGGGATCGCCGCCGCCGCAACCGTCACCGCCGCTACCTATCGCGAGCTTCATCGCCCCCAGTTCCACTTCACGCCGGCGACGAACTGGATGAACGACCCCAACGGCATGGTCCATTACGGCGGCGAGTATCACCTCTTCTACCAATACAATCCCTTCGGCGACAAATGGGGGCACATGAGCTGGGGCCACGCCGTCAGTCCGGACATGGCCCACTGGGAACACCTGCCGGTCGCGCTCTACGAGGAGGACGGCGTCATGATCTTCTCCGGCAGCGCGGTGGTCGATTGGAAGAACACCAGCGGCTTCGGCCGGGACGGTGAGCCGCCGCTCGTCGCGATCTACACCGGGCACTACACGGAGAAGCCGCTGCAGAATCAGCACATCGCCTACAGCACCGATCGCGGCCGCACCTGGACCAAGTACGCCGGCAATCCCGTGCTCGATATCGGCAAGCGCGACTTCCGCGATCCCAAGGTCATGTGGCACGAACCGACCGCGAAATGGATCATGACCGTCACCCTGCCGACCGAGCGCAAGGTCAGCTTCTACAGCTCGCCCAACCTGAAGGACTGGACGCATCTCAGCGACTTCGGCCCGGCCGGCGCCGTGAAGGGCATCTGGGAATGCCCGGACCTCTTCCCGCTCCAGATCGAGGGCACCAGGGAAACCAAGTGGGTGCTCATCGTTAACATCGGCGGTGAGAGCATAGCCGGCGGCTCGGGCTGCCAGTATTTCATCGGGGAGTTTGATGGGCGTGAGTTCAAGCTGGACGCCCAACAGCCCGCTGCACAACCCGCCGCCGATCGCCTGCCCAAAGGCCGTTTGCTGGCCGACTTTGAAGGCAGGGACTTTGGGAACTGGAAGCCCGAGGGCGCCTCGTTCGCGAACGGACCGGTGAAGAACTTCGACCGCTTCTCCGGCATGATCGGCAACGGCCTGGCCACCAGCTGGGGCTCGGGCGACAAGGATCAAGGCACGCTCACCTCGCCCGAGTTCACTATCGATGCCGGTCACCTGAGCTTTCTCATCGGCGGCGGCAATCATCCCGGCGAGACGTGCCTGAATCTGATTGTGGACGGCGAGGCCGTACGCACCACCACCGGTCAGAACAGCGGCTCCCTGCGCTGGGAGAACTGGGACGTGACCGTTCTGCGCGGCAAGACCGCGACGCTCCAGATCGTCGATCGCCATTCCGGCGGCTGGGGGCAGGTGTTCGTCGATCACATCGTGCTGGGCGACGCGCCATTCGAGTCTCCCGGCGAGCCGGCGCTCTGGGTCGATTACGCGAAGGATTTTTACGCCGCCGTCTCCTGGAGCGACGTGCCGGCAAAGGACGGCCGTCGCCTGTGGCTTGGTTGGATGAGCAACTGGCAGTACGCGAACGACGTCCCGACCTCGCCCTGGCGCAGCGCGATGTCCATCGCCCGCGAGCTGCGACTGCGCCGCGTGAACGGCCACTTGCGGATGGTCCAGCTTCCGGTCGAGGAGATGCAGACGCTCCGGTTGTCCCATCACAAGATGGAGTGGGACGACCTGGTGGGCAGCCGGACGATCAGTCCATCGGGCCTCGGTGGCCGGCAGCTCTACGAGCTGAAAGCCGGGTTCGAACCGTCCACCAACGCCGTCTTCGAACTGCACCTGGCAAAAGGCGCCGACGAGGTGACCGTGCTCCGGTTTGACGTGCCGAGCCGCCAGTTCACGCTCGACCGCACCCGCTCGGGCAAGACCGAATTCAGCGCCAACTTCCCCGGCACCTACACCGCGCCGTTCTTCCTGAATGACGACGGTGAAATCGATCTGCACCTGTTCATGGATACGTCGTCCATCGACCTCTTCGTCAACAATGGCGCGCAGGTCATGACCAGCCTGATCCTGCCGAAACCCGATTCCCGCGGTCTGGAACTGCACGTCTTTCGCGGTGAACTGGAGGAGGCCGAACTCGAACTTTGGGAACTCAAGTCGGCGTGGCGGTAGGGTTCGAGGACGGGCACCGCAACTCGAATCTTGATTCACCCCGCCGGGTTCCCCCATCGTCACGCATGGCAGCTTTAACAGCTTCAGAACCGCTCGACGGACAGTTCTATCTGCAGGCGGACGATTTCTTCCCCGCCAACCAACGCGTGGGGCTCACCTACGACGACGTCAGCCTTGCCACCCTGTTTTCCGACATCCTGCCGCGGGACACCCAGCTCGACAACACCCTCGCCGAGGGCCTGCAGCTCAACATCCCGGTCATTTCCGCGGACATGGACACGGTGACCGAGTCCCGCATGGCCATCGCCATGGCGCTCAACGGCGGCCTCGGGCTCATCCACTACAACATGTCCGAGAAGGACCAGCTCTCCGAGGTGAGCCGGGTGAAGAACCACGTGCATGGCCTGATCCAGGAGCCGATCAAAGTGGCGCCCGACCAGCTCATCGGCGACGTGCTGGAGATGATCGAGAAGCGGAAGTTTGCCTTCAGCACGTTTCCGGTGGTGGACGCCCACGGCAAGCTGCACGGGCTGCTACCCGGGCACGTGGTGAAGCCGCGGTACGCCAACCGCAAGGTCGCCGAGGCCCTCACACCCCGCTCCCAGGTCCATACGCTGCACGTGAAGGAACTGGCGGACGACCCGATCGCGCGCGCGGACAAGTTCTTCACCGATCATCCCGGCATCCACAAGCTGCTGGTCGTCGATGATGACGGCAAGCTCCACGGGCTCTTCACGATGAGCGACATCGAGCGGATCACGCAGGAGCGCAATGCCCAGTTCAAGCCGGCCCGGGATGGTCACTTCCGCCTGCTCGTCGGTGCGGCGCTCTCCGCCACGCGCAACGCCTTTGGCGAGCTCGACCGCGACCGCATCCTCAACCACCTCGGCGGCCTGGTGGAACGGGGCGTCGATGTGGTGGCGGTTTCCACGGCTCACGGCCATACCAAGGGCGTGGGCGACACGGTGCGGATGATCCGCGATGGCTATCCGCAGCTGCCGATCATCGCAGGCAATGTCACCTCCGGCGCGGGGGTGGAGTTTCTGGCCGATGCGGGCGCCAATGTCATCAAGGTCGGCCAGGGACCCGGCTCGATCTGCACGACCCGCATTGTCGCAGGGGTGGGCATCCCGCAGCTCACGGCGCTCTACGTCGCTTCCCGGGCGGCCGCGCGGAAAGGCGTCACCATTCTGGCCGACGGCGGCATCACCAAGTCCGGCGACATCGTCAAGGCTTTGACCCTCGCCCACGCGGTGATCTGCGGTGGCCTGCTGGCCGGCTGCGCGGAAGCCCCGGGCGAACTGCTCGAAATCAGCGGCAAAATCTACAAGCAATACCGGGGCATGGGCAGCCTTGCCGCCATGAAGGCCGGTTCCGCCGCCCGCTACGGACACGACAAGCAGGACACGACCCGCAAGGTCGCCGCCGAGGGCGTGGAGGCGCTGAAGGAAGTTTCCGGATCGGTGGACAACGTGCTCGCCCAGCTGATCGGCGGCATCCAGTCGGGCATGGGCTACCTGGGCTCGCGCGACCTCGCCCAGCTCCGGGCGCGGGCCCGCTACATCCGGGTCACCCCGGCCGGACAGCGCGAGGCCGCGCCGCACGATGTCATCGAGGTGAAGGCGGGAAAATGAGATGAAGTCGCCACTGCACCAGGCCGGCCGCCACTGAACGGCGAACGGAAATCAGGCCATGAATCCAATGCTCTATCTCGGTCTCGGAGTCCTCCTGGGCGCAGTCATCGGCGGTTTGCTCGGCTGGCTGCTGAAGAGCCGTCAACCGGCGGACGACCGCCTTGCCGCCGAGCTGCGTCAACAGCTCGCCGCGCGAGAATCCGACCTCACC
>DNDP01000416.1:15584-17157 GCA_003484235.1 Verrucomicrobiales bacterium | reverse complement strand
GATGCCAGGACCGCCGCCGCCACCGCCGAAGCCCAGCGGATGGCCGCGGAGAAGCTCGTCGTCGAGCAGAAGGCGCTTCACGACAAAGCCCTCGCCGATGCCCGCACCGCCCAGGACAAGGCGATTGCCGACCTGAAGGAGTCATTCAAGGCGCTCAGCGCCGACGCGCTCAAGCAGACTCACCCGGAGTTCGTGCGGCTGGCCAACGAGACCTTCCAGAAGTTCCAGGAAACGGCGAAGGGCGACCTCAGCCAGCGGCAGGAGGCCATCAAGGGGCTGGTTGAACCGCTCAAACAGCAGCTGGAGAATTACCAGCGCCGGCTCCAGCAGAGCGAGACCAACCAGGCGGAGTCGATTGGGAATCTTCGGAAACACCTCGAACAGCTCGCCCAGCACAGTCAGTCACTCGCGCAGGAGACGCTGCAGTTTCGCATGGTCCTCCGGTCGAACCAGGCGCGCGGCCGTTGGGGAGAGGAGACCCTTCGCCGCGTGGTCGAGGCCGCCGGCATGAGCGCGCACTGCGATTTCACGGAGCAGACCGTGGCGGGAGACGCCAAGCCCGACCTCGTGGTCCGCCTGCCGGGCGACCGGATCATCATCGTCGATTCCAAGGTGCCGGACCTCGACTTCCTCGGAGCCATCGATGCCGCCGACGAGGTCAAGCGGCGCGACGCGCTGGCAGCCCACGCGTCGAAACTCAGGCAGACGATCAAGGGCCTGGCTGACCGCGACTACCCAAAGCAGTTTGCCAACTCGCTCGACTACGTGGTGCTGTTCCTGCCGGCCGAATCCCTCTTCAGCGCCGCGCTCGAAGGCGACCAGGAATTGATCGTCTGGGCGGCGCAGCGGAAGATCCTGCTCGCCACGCCCGCGTCGCTCATCGCCCTGCTGCGCTCGGTGAGCGTAAGCTGGCAGCAGCACGCGCAGACAGAGAACGCCCGGCAGATCGCGGATGCGGCACGCGAACTCTATGAACGCGTGGCGACCTTCGCCTCCCACTTCAGCAGCGTGCGCGACGGACTGCAAAAGGCCGGCGATGCCTTCAACAAGGCCCTCGCCAGCTACGAGAGCCGGGTCCGCCCGAGCGGTGAGAAACTTCAAAAACTTGGCGTGGAGGACGCCTCGAAGGAGATTCCGGTCATCGAACAGCTGGACCAGCCGTTGCGGCTTCCGCCAACGCAATAGCGTTCCGCGCTGACCGTGGGCTTGCGGGGTCTGCCCACCAAGACCCACTCTATTCTTGCCGAACTTTCCGATCACTATCGGAAACCCTCTCGACAACCATGCTCGTCGCCGAAACCGGAGTACTGTCAGTGCTGGGCCCCGTTGTTCCCTGTTAATCACCATCAAGCGGGTCTGCTGGTTTGACTTGTCGGCGCTTGGTGGCTTGTTCCGGCGGTAACCGGTTCACATCCCGTCGTTGAACTGATGCTGCTCCCCCTGCCTTCCCGATTATGATCCAGGAAATGGAGGAGCCCCAACGCGAATCCACAAAAACCAGTATCCTGGATCCCGCAAAGGGGCTAAATTGTCACCCTACCCATCAGCAACTGTTGCAGGTGTTCACATGTGA
>DNDP01000416.1:5627-15321 GCA_003484235.1 Verrucomicrobiales bacterium | reverse complement strand
AGGTGTTCACATGTGAACACCTGCAACAACGCCCGACTGCGGGCCCTCGAAACAGAGATCGCTCGATCTCGCTGCCAGCCAAAGGACAAGGTCCGCGATGACGTTGGCTGGCATTCGAACTGCAAAGACATTCAGCCATGCCCACCTTGACACATGTTTCCAACGGCGGATGGATCCGGATCACCGGCCACGTGCTTCCGGGGTTGATCCTGCTTTGGATTCTGGCCGGAGGACTTGCAAACCGAATGAACGCCCAGGCGCCTGCCGCCCCCAACCTGGTGCTCGATCTCGACGGGAATGACAGTTACGTCGAACTACCGTCGAACATTTTCAACAACCTGACCAATGCGACGGTCGAGGGTTGGGTGAATTGGCGATCGTTTCGGGCGCACTCGCGATTCTTTGATTTTGGGGAACGGTGGCAGTCGATCAATGTGAAGAACATGGCGCGGACCAATGGCCTGCATTTCGACATCATCCCTTCCCAAGAGGTGGGCGAAGTGAATTCGGTTCACATCCAGGGCATTCTTCAGCCCGATCAGTGGATTCACATCGCGGCGGTATCGGGTGAAGACGGGATGAAGCTATATGTCAACGGAGCGCTGATTGGCACCAACGCCTACACCGGCAGTTTTGCCGCGGTAAACAACGGCACCGAGGGTTACCTCGGCAAAAGCGTCTGGGGTGGCCAGGATGAGACGTTCGATGGTCAGATGGACGAGGTGCGCGTCTGGAAGACGGCCCGGAGCCGGTTGCAGATTCACGGCAACATGTACACGAGGCTGACCGGTCAGGAGCCCGACTTGGTGGCACTGTGGAATTTCGATGATGGGACCGCCAACGATTCTTCCGGCGGCGGTCATCATGGCACGCTCGTGGGAAACGCCGTCACAATGGTACAGCCGGCTCCGGGCGGGGTGACGATCGCCGGCGGGCGGCAGGTGCTGGAACTCGACGGGGAAACGGGTTATGTGGAGATCCCGAACTTCGGGAGCATCGCGCCCACCAACGAGATCACGATCGAGTTCTGGCAGCAAGTGAACGAGGCCAAGATTCAATCGGCGTTTTCCCTGCTTCCCGATGAGAATCAAAACCGCATCTCCGCCCACACTCCCTGGAGAAGTGGCGACGCGTTTGGTAGTGGCTCGGTGTTTTGGGATTTCGGGGTCATGAATGGTGGGGGCCGCCTTTCCTACGTCCCGCCCGAGTCCATCGTCGGCTCGTGGCAGCATTTTGCAATGGTTGCCAGCGAAAGCCAGAACACCATGCAAATCTATCGGAATGGCGTGCTGGAGGCCGAGAAGGAGGGAATGAGCCCTTTTGTCCGGGGTGCTCAGAGTCTTTCCATCGGCGGCCCGCCGGTGCTGGACGGATTTCCCGGTTCGCCTTCCGCGCTGTTTGGTGGTCGGTTGGCGGACTTCCGGATCTGGAATGTGGCCAGGAGTCAGGATGAAATTCTGAGCGGGATGTGGGTCACGCTCACGGGTGACGAAGCCGGATTGGTGGGATCCTGGAGTTTCACCGACGGCACCGCCCGCGATGCCTCACCATTGGGAAATCACGGCGAGTTTCGAGGTTCGGCGAGAACGGTGAGAATCTCCCGCCCGTCCCGTTCCAATGCAACCTGGGTGCGCCTGACCGGATCCGTTGTCGATGCCATGCGCGCACCCGTGCCCGATGTCGTTGTTCACGTTGAGACGGATGAAATGCCATTGGACAGTGCGCGGACGGATCGGTCCGGTGAGTTCTCCGTCACGCTTTGGACAACGAACACAACCGTGGACCTCCGAACCTACACCACCAATGGTCTGGGCGGCTGGAAACTGGCCGTGCCGGTTGCCCACAACAAAGAAACCCGGCTGGAGCCGTGGGAGCTGGGCAGGGCTCTGGACGTCTTCGGTCGCGTCGTGGGTCTGGATGGTCAGACGCCGCTCGAGAGTGTGGTGGTCGAGCTGGTGCAGCCCACGACGAACAATGTGGTCCATTACTCGATCAGCGAGATCGACGGGGCAACCGAACGGCAACTTGCTGTCCGTGCGCCGATTCCGGTGGCGCGGGGTCGGGTGGCACCGCCCAAGGATGCACAGGGTTCCAACCGGGTGCTTCGCCTGGACGGTGTGAGAGGCCATGTCGAACTGCCACCCAACGTATTAAGTGATCTGGAGGAGGCGACAATTGAAGGCTGGATCCGGTTGGAGCGGTTTCAGGGATTCGATCGACTTCTCAGTTACGGGTCGGGCAAGCGTTTCGATGATGTGAGCCTCGCGGTGTACGACGGGCGACCGTGGTTGGTCGCCGCCGACTCCAGGGTGCCGGGGCTCGACGGTCTGCGATCCATCAGAATGGAGGACACCATGCCCCTGGGGGAGTGGTGCCATCTGGCGGGAGTCTTTGACCCCGACGGCATGAAACTCTACTTCAACGGCCACCTGGTGGTGACCAATGATTCCGATGCCAGTTTCACCACCCTGTCCGGCGGTGACCTGTTTTACCTGGGAAAAACGGTTACCCCGGATTCCGCACCCGCCTTTGCCGGAGAGATCGACGAAGTGCGCATCTGGAACGTGGCGCGGTCCGCCGGGCAGATACGTGACACAATGAACCGCAAACTGCAGGGCGACGAACCCGGACTGTCCGGCTTGTGGAACTTCGATGACGGTACGGCCCGGGATTCCTCTCCGAACGGCTACCACGGAACGTTGGTGGATGGAGCCACAACCCTGGGCGACGGCAAATTCATTCAGCCTGGGATGGCCGCAGCGGGGGCATCAGTGCCCCCACTGGTGTTTGGGGATCGGGTGCTCCGGTTGAACGGGGATGGTGGCTATGTAGAGCTGCCCGCGGATGCGTTTAACCATCTCACGGAGGCCACCGTGGAGGGCTGGGTGAAGTGGGACCGGTTCGGCCTGGAATCACGCTTTTTCGATTTTGGTGCCAGCCATCATGCCATGACCGTCAACAATCTCCGAACGAGTAACACGCTCCGGCTGGAGTTTTGGTCACCTGAAGGAGTGAACCATGGTTTTGCACTT
The DNA here is from genome assembly GCA_003484235.1 of Verrucomicrobiales bacterium. GTDB lineage: Bacteria > Verrucomicrobiota > Verrucomicrobiia > Limisphaerales > RI-55 > RI-55. The sequence continues at coordinate 12,289 of DNDP01000416.1, read as the reverse complement.
CCCGGTGCCCTTAATGTCCATCAATGGTACCACATCGCCGTGGTGACCGGACCGGGCGGCACGAAGCTTCTTCTGGATGGCCGGCTGGTCTACGAGGATCCCTTTCCCGGGAGCTTCAACTCACTCTCCGAGCATCAGAACAACTATCTGGGACGAAACAACTGGGAGGGCGTGTTCTCGGAAGGCGTATTCGCGAATCTTCCGCGCTTTCATGGTGAAATGGATGAGGTGCGGGTATGGAACGTGGCACGGACACCGGAACAGATTCGCGAGACCATGCATCAGAAACTCGTCGGCACCGAATCTGGTTTGGAGGGCTTGTGGAATTTCGACAACGGCACCGCAGACGATGCTTCACCGAACGGCCATCACGGAACGCTGGTGGACGGAGCGACCACCAGCGGCACCAACGAGTCGATCCGCCTTGATCTGGCCACACCCACCGCGGCGGCTCCCCATCCGGGAGCCCTCATTTCGGATGGTCGCGTGTTGGAACTGGATGGCCGGGGCAGCTACGTGGAATTGCCCGATGACATCTTTCGGGACGTGGACGAGTCCACCGTGGAGGCCTGGGTGCTCTGGCGGAGTTTCGAGGATGTGCAGCGATTCTTCAGTTTCGGAGAGACTTCTAATGACATGGGAGCTGGCCAGGAACCCGCGGGAAGCTTGTACTACTTCATCGCCACATCGGACAAATCGGCGGGCGTCAAAAAGATTAAGGACGTGGGAAGCATCGACCTGGGCCGCTGGTATCATGTGGCCGCGGTCTCCGGCCCGGCGGGGATGAAGTTGTATCTCGATGGGGCCCTGGTGGGGATCAACGATTCCACGCTCAGCCTCGCGGCCACCTCGGGGAGGCGCAATCTCATTGGTGCCTGGAACATGTTCCCCGGGAATCACGTCGCGAACGTCACTTTTGACGGAATGATCGACGAGTTCCGGGTGTGGAATGTTGCGCGCACGGCCGAAGACATCCTCGCCGGCATGAAGTTGGCCCTGACGGGAGCTGAGCCGGGGCTGGTGGGGCTGTGGAATTTTGATGCGGGTGGCGCGTACGACGCCTCGCCCAACCAGCATCATGGCACGCTCGTGGGCGGAGCCACGACCGTCGAAGCGAGGTCGTTGGGCCGGCCAGTCGTGGCGGCGACTGTTCCGGCGTCGCCGGTTGGGGACGGTGGAATTCTGGGCCTGGATGGCGGGGGGGGATACTTCGAGCTTCCGGCCAACATTTTTGAGGACCTGACGGAGGCCACGGTGGAGGGCTGGATGAACTGGGCGGCCCTGGGGGCCCATGCCCGTTTCTTTGATTTCGGTACACCCTGGCAACAGATGAAGGTGGCGAGTCACGGTGACCGAACGACGCTGCGATTCGACCTTTATGAATCCGGGGCCCATATCGGCAGCCGCGACGGTCGTCACATGATCTGGTTGGAGGACTTTTTGCGTGTTGACCGCTGGATTCATGTGGCGGCGGTCTCCGGTCCACAGGGAATGAAGCTCTATGTGGACGGGACGCTTGTTGGCGAAGATCCGTTTCCAGGAAGCTTTGCCGCCATCGGAAACAACGCCACCAACTGGATCGGGCGCGGCCTTCAACAAAACGACTTCGATGACGACTTCAACGGGTTCATGGACGAGATCAGGGTGTGGAGCGTGGCACGCACCGCGGAGCAAATCCGGGCGGACATGAACCGGGCACTGACCGGAGATGAAGCGGGTCTTGTGGGGTTGTGGAACTTTGACGATCCCGCGCATGCGGGACGCGACGCCACTCCGCACGGACACGACGGGATACTTATGGGCAGTGCCCGCCACGCCGTGCCGGGATCGGAATCCGCTCTACTGTCCTCCGCGGCAGCCGCACGAACCGCGGATTGGGATTACCCGTTCGGGAAAGGCTCAGTGCTAAGTTTAAATGGCACCGGAGATTACGTCGAGTTCGCGGACACGGCGTTCACGCATCTCGGCCAGGTGACCGTGGAGGGTTGGATCCAATGGGACTCGTTCAAGGCTGGATCCCGATTGATTGATCTTGCCCTGAGCGATCGACTCTTCAATGTGCAGATGAGGGGTCAGGGCACTGTGCTGTGGGCGGAAACGATTTCCGATGAAGCGATTCACACCCTCAGGTGTTCGGTGGCCCCCTATCTGGGCCGTTGGATTCACATCGCAGCGACGTCCGGCAACGACGAGATCAGGTTGTATGTCAATGGGCGGCTGGTTGGGGATCAACCGGGTAACACCTACCTGGACCCATCCCGTGCGAGCTGGAGGAGCACCCTGGGCAGATCCAACTGGGAAACGGAAGCCACCGGCTACCCCAACGATACCGATGGCCAGCTGGACGAGATCCGGGTGTGGGACCACATCAGGACACCGGAAGAAATTCGCGAAAACATGGGCCGGGAGCTCTCGGGTGAGGAGCCCGGACTGGCCGCGCTCTTGAATTTCGAGGACGGTACGGCACGCGATGGCTCCCCCCAACAGAAGGATGGGATTCTCATCGGGGGCGCGACGGTCGTCTCAGTTGCCCCCGGAACGGGAGAGTTCGCGGCAGCAGGAATCGGCACACGCAGCCGGACCCGCCGGCAGAATGCCATGGCCGGAACGATTCGTGATCCGGCGGGAAGGGGCGTGGCTGGAGCCGTTCTCGAACTGCGCGTGGACGGTCGCCCATTGGCCAAGGCAATTGCAGATCTGTCCGGTTGGTATCAGCTGACGGTCCCGTCGATAGGGACCTGCGAAGTGTTTGTCACCGACGGTCGTTACTCCGCCTATGTACCTGATTTTCCGGCCGCTGAAGCCGTGGGACATCGGGTGGACTGGACCCTTGCCGACACATTGAGCGTGGATCCCCTGCTCAAGCCGGTGGACAAATCGGGAAAGGAGCCCGGGCGAACGTTTCCCACCGGCCAGGTTGTGGCAAGAGTCGTGACGGATGAAAACGGAGCATTTCATCTCCCAAACCTGAAACCCGGCCGATATCAGGTTCGCTGTCCGACAATGGAGGGTTACGAATGGTACGACGGAGGCAGGATCTTCTACTTGGGCAACAAAGAAGGCCGCACAGCGAGCAACCCGCTGGGCGACCTGGTTTTCAAGGTTGCCCCGTTCAAGAAGGGCAGCTGGACGACCTACAACTACCTCAACGGCCTTCCGTCAAATCACGTGCGGAAGTTCTGGATCGATCCGGACGGGGTGCTCTGGATTGCCACGTTCGGCGGCGTCTCCCGTTTCGATGGCAGCGGCTTCACCACCTTGACCACGGAGGACGGACTGATCGATGACCGTGTCTACAACCTGTGGCGCGAGCCCGGCGGCACCTGGTGGTTCTGCACCGGGCGTGGTGTTTCGCGTTACGATCCACTCGCGGCCCGGAACGGTCAAAGTGGCTTTCAAAACTATACGTCGAAGGACGGACTGGTCGCGGGCGAGATCCATGCCGTGACCCAGACTCCGGATGGCACGATGTGGTTCGGTGCTCACATCACGGGAGGCGGTGTATCCCGCTTTGACGGACAAACATTCGATGCACTCCCCGCCGAGCAAGGCCTGACCTACACGGGAGTCATGAAGATCACGGCCACGCCGGTTGGCATGATCTGGCTCGGGACCACCAAAGGCCTTTTCCGGTATGACCGGACGAATCTGGTAAACGTCACCCGCGAAGCCGGTCTGGAGATGAGTGCGGATTCCCCGGAGGTCGGACCGGACGGCAAGGTATGGTTTACCGGGAATGGGCGGCTCTGGCGATACGACGCCGCGGCCGGATCAGCAGGCATCAACGCATTCCGTGTCTTCGATGCAAACGACGGATTGAGCGGCGGCGACCCGATCTCCACCTATTGGACGATGGATGGAGCTCTTTGGGTTGCGACCCAGGGAGGGGTCTCAAAGTTTGACGGAACCAATTTCGCAAACTTTACGACTGCGGATGGCCTGACAGACAACAAGGTGCTCACGATCACCGAGACGCCAGACGGTGCGGTGTGGTTCGGAACGATCCAGGGCGGCATCTCGCGATACGAGCCTCATTCCTTTGCGCATTATTCCAGGGCCGACGGCCTGGCAAACGACCACGCCGGCGTGAGCACCGTCTCGCCCGACGGATCTTTGTGGTTCGCTTCGGGTCATTTTTCGTCAGGCCACAAAGGGATTACCCGCAACCTCCACGGCAGATTTCGCAGTTTCCTCGCCGGCGAGGATTTTGCGTCCGACGCGGGGCGCCGATCCGTCTCCGCCATCGGCGTTGGCCCCGACGGCATGGTCAGTATCGGGATCGAATATGGAGGCGGGCTGGTTCGCTATGATGGCACCCGATTCTCGACCATGCCGGACTCGTTTGGTGGAGTTGCAACCGGTTCCACCACCAGCTTTGCGAGGGCGCCGGATGGGGATTCGTGGATCGGCACCATGGAATCGGGCTTGTATCGCCTCCGGCCTGATGGCCTTGCCCTCGAACACTACACCACCACCAACGGACTTCCCTCCAATGTCGTCCTGTCCCTCTGTGCCAATACCGATGGGAGCCTGTGGATAGGAACACGAGGCGCGGGAGTCTCCCACTTCGACGGGAAGCAGTTCCGGCATTATCGGGTCGAAGACGGGCTCGTGGACGAAACGGTCAACGCCATCTGCACGACTCGCGACGGGATCGTCTGGTTCGGTACCGACAATGGAGTCTCCCGCTTCGATGGAACGCGGTTCGCAAATTTCTCAAGAGCCCGGGACCGCCTGGCAAACAACACGGTGCGGGACATCCACGAGGATCGGGACGGCGTAATCTGGATAGCCACCGTGGCCGGCGTCACCCGGTTCGACGGCAACACCTGGTCCACGTTGGGACCGTTGGATGGTCTGGGTGGAAACGAGGCCAACAGCGTGATCCACGATTCACGGGGAGCCTGTTGGATCGGCACGGACAAGGGCATGACCCGATACGTGCCGACCCGTAGACAACCCAGTCCACCACACCTCCTGATCCAAGCCGATGAGGAAGTCACCGACCTGCAGGGCCCGGCCCCGCTCACCGCCGGTCGCCGCGCAGTGTTCAAGTTCGGCGCGGTGGACCTGAAGACACGTGCTGAAACCCGGCGCTATCGTTACCAGATTGTGGCGGGCACTCCCGAAATCGACGGTGCCCGAAGGGCGGTGGGCTGGCTGCCGGCAAGCACCGCAACCCAGGTGGAGTGGACCACGAACCGCGCCGGGCTTTACACCTTTGCGGTTCAGTACATTGACCGGGATCTGAACTACTCCCCACCCACTCTCGCCACGATCAACGTCCAACCGGTCTGGTATGCCAACGCCTGGATCGTCGTGCCGGGCGGTGGTTTTGTGCTGGGACTGCTGGGCTGGGCATTCGTCGCCCGATCGCTTTACCTGCGCAAGCGTCATGAGGCGGAGCGTTTGCGCGAGCAACTGCTGGAGGAAGAACACAGGGCCCTCACCGTTCTGGAGGCCAAAAACGAGCAGCTTGAAGCCGCCAAGGCGGCGGCCGAGTCGGCGAACAAGGCCAAGAGCCTGTTTCTCGCCAACATGAGCCACGAGATTCGCACGCCGATGAACGCGATCCTCGGCTACTCACAGATTCTCAAGCGCGACCACGAACTGCCCGGTCGGCATCGTCAATCGGTCGAGACCATCGAAAAGAGTGGCGATCATCTGCTGGCGATGATCAACGACATTCTTGATCTGTCCAAGATCGAGGCCGGCCGGATGGAGCTGCAGGCCTCCGACTTCGATCTGAACGAGTTGATCTCGGGCATCTCCGCCATGTTCCATGTGCGCTGCACGGAAAAGGAACTGAAGTTGAACCTGGTGGGATTTGACGACCGGCCGGTCCCGGTCCATGGCGACGAGGGCAAACTCCGCCAGATCCTCATCAACCTGCTCGGCAACGCCGTGAAGTTCACCGACTCCGGCGAGATCACCCTGAAGGTCCGGCCCTCCCATCCGGCAGCCACCCGGCATGCGGATGATTCGTCTTCAGGTCTCCAATCTGGTGAGCACCCCGGCACATCGGCCTCGACCGGGGGGACGCTTTATCGTTTCGATGTGATTGATACCGGGCCCGGCATTTCGGCGGCCGACCAGGCCGAGATTTTCCAGCCCTTCCAGCAGTCGCAGGCGGGGTTCAAACAGGGCGGCACGGGCCTCGGCCTGGCAATCACCCGACGGCAGGTCGAGCTGATGGGCGGTGAAGTGAAGCTGGAGTCCACCGAGGGCAAGGGCAGTCGGTTCCATTTTGAGATCCCCCTGCCGCCGGCCAAGGGCCAGGTCATCCGCGACACGCAGCAGGACACGCGTGAGGTCAGGCGCCTGGCTGCAAGCCACCATGTCAACGTCCTGGTCGTCGACGACAATCAGCAGAACCGCGATGTGCTCTCGCAGCTGCTGCGGAGCATCGGCTGTGACGTCCGCCAGGCCACCAGTGCCTTCGATGCCTTTGACCGCGTGGAGGAAGCAGCGCCCGACCTGATCTTCATGGACATCCGGATGCCCGGGATGAACGGTGCGGAGGCGACGCGCAGGATCATCGCCGATTACGGACCGGACCGGATCAAGATCGTGGCCATCACGGCGTCAGTATTGGAACACGAGAAGGCCGGTCACATGGCGGCAGGCTTCCACGGATTTCTCAGCAAGCCGTTCCGGTTCCC
>DNDP01000416.1:1958-5335 GCA_003484235.1 Verrucomicrobiales bacterium | reverse complement strand
AAGTCACTCTCCCGGCCGACATCTGGAAGCAACTCAAGGAGGCCGCGGAACGTTTCAGCGTCACGCGACTTGAGCAGGCGTTGCAGTCGCTCGAGGTGGGTGAGGATCCGCACCGGAAGGTGGCGGCGTTCTTGAAACAGCTCATTCACGAGGGCGACATCGATCAGGTCAGCGCGTTCCTGGACAAGGTGAACAAAGGATAGATCACATGGAAAAGACCGTTCTCGTCGTCGATGACATTGCACCGAACCGCAACCTGCTGCGGCAAACCCTGGAACCGCGGGGCTACGAGGTGTTGCTCGCCTCCAACGGGCTCATGGCCCTCAAGGTCGTCGAACGCACGCAGCCGGACGTCATCCTGATGGACGTCAACATGCCGGACATGGACGGTTACGAGGCCTGCCGGCAGCTCAAGTCCCAAGCGGACCTGGCCACCATCCCGGTCATTTTCATCACCGCCAATGATGATCCGGAGAGCCTGGTCAGGGGTTTCGAAGCCGGCGGTGTGGACTACATTGCCAAGCCGTTCAAGGAGCAGGAGGTGCTGATGCGGGTCGAGACGCACGTGAAGATCCATATGTTGACCCAGGCGTTGTCGGATAAGAACACGGAACTTGAGGCCGAGGTGAAGCGACGGAAGGCGGCCGAAGACAAGGCCAATGAGGCGAACGAGGCCAAGAGCCGTTTCCTTTCCTTCATCAGCCATGAAATGCGGTCACCCCTGAACGCGATCATCGGCTTCAGCGAGGAGCTTTGCGATTCCCTGGACCAGAACGGCGAACAACTCGAGGACGCGGAAAGCATTGAACGCTCGGGCAAACATCTCCTGGGCCTCATCAACAACCTGCTGGACCTCTCCAGGATCGAGGCGGGCAAAATGCCCATTCATCCCGAGGATTTTGAACCCGCGGAGCTGGTCCGCCAGCTGTGCCATGACGCGGCACCCTTGGTCAAGGCAGGCGACAACCAACTCGTCGTGGAGTCAAATGGCCAAGTCGGCACCGTCCACTCGGATGCCACAAAGCTGAAGCAGGTGCTGCTCAATCTGATCAGCAACGCGGGAAAGTTCACCAAAAGCGGCGAGATCAAGGTGGTGCTCTCGCGGCAAGGAACCGATTCCGTCCGGATCGACGTCCGGGACTCGGGCATCGGCATGAGCCCTGACGAATTGGGACGTCTCTTTCAGGCCTACAACCAGGCCAGCCGCAAGACCTCCAAACGCTACGGCGGCACCGGCCTGGGGCTGGTAATCAGCAGGCAGTACTGCCGCCTGTTGGGCGGGGACCTGACCGCAACCAGCCAGCCCGGCACCGGCTCGGTTTTCACCGTTACAATCTCCACCCGCGCGACAGCCGGGCTTGCTGCCTAGCGTCATACATCCTACAGCAATCTGCCCGACAAGTTCCACAATGGCGAAGGCACCTTTTTGCCAGAACGCGGGACGACGTTTGATTGCTGCGTTGATCTTGCCTGCCCAACTGGCTTCACTACCCGCATGTCGACCTCCCCTGCCCCCTCGCAGCAGGCCACGGTGTTGGTTGTGGACGACATCCCCGCCAACCGCAATGTCCTGCGACAGACGCTGGAATCCGACAATTACGAGGTACTGCTCGCTTCGGACGGAGCGACTGCCCTGCACGTGGCGGCCAAGGCGGCACCCGATGTCATCCTGCTCGATGTCATGATGCCTGGGATCGACGGCTTCGAAACCTGCCGGCAACTCAAGGCCGGCCAGGTCACCCGGAACATCCCCGTCATTTTCATCTCCGCACAAAGCGAAACCAGGTCGATGATCGAGGGATTTCAGGTGGGTGGAGTCGATTACATCACCAAGCCCTTCAAGGCCGAGGAGGTGCTTGTCCGGGTGCGAACCCACCTCACCAATCACCGGCTGACCAGGGAGGTGCTCGCGAAGAATCAGGAGCTCGAGAAAACCAACGCCCGGCTCCGCGAGGAGATCGAACGTCGCCAGATGGCGGAATCCTCGTTGGAGCTGGCAGACGCCAAGTTGTCCCTGATCAGCGAACGTGAAACCCGTGCCTGGGGATTGGAGGCCTTTGTCGGTCGCAGTCCCGCCATGCAGGAGGTCATCGCCGAGATCCGCCGGCTGCAGCTGGTGGACAACACCTCGGTCCTGATCAAGGGCGAAAGCGGCACCGGCAAGGAGCTGGTGGCGCGCGCGCTGCACCACAGCGGCCGGCGGAGCACCAAGCCGTTCATCACGGTCAATTGCGCCGCCATCCCGGCGGAACTGGCGGAATCACTGTTCTTCGGACACGTCAAGGGCGCCTTCAGTGGTGCCACCGGCAATCGCAAGGGCTACTTCGAGATGGCCGATGAAGGCACGCTCTTCCTGGACGAGATCGGAGACATGCCTCCCGTCCTCCAGGCCAAACTGCTCCGCGCGATCGAGGATGGGTCCTTCATGCCGGTCGGCTCCTCAGCCGAGCGGCACGCGGACGTCCGGTTGTTGACCGCCACCAATGCCGACCTGGATGCGAAGACGGCCGCCGGCACTTTCCGCGAGGACCTTTACTTTCGCATCAAGGGCTATGAAATTTGTCTCAAACCGCTTCGCGAACGGCTGGAGGACATCCAGCTGTTTACCACGCATTTCCTCAGCCGCTTCGCCGAAGAACTGAACATCCCGGTTCCCGTTCTCAGTTCCGAGGCCGGCAAAGCCCTCCACGCCTATCATTTTCCGGGAAACGTCCGCGAGTTGAAGAGCATACTTGAACGCGCCCTTATTGAAAGCGGCGGTGGCACGATCGAGGAGTTTCACCTGCACCTGCTGAACGAGAAGGCAATGATGGCTCCAGTTGCCAATTCAGAACCCGTTGGCACCGCGGCCGAGCTGCCCTTGAATCTGGAGCTGGCGGAACTGGAGCTCGCTCGGCGCGCATTGGCAGAGGCGAACGGCAACGTTTCGAAGGCCGCACAGCTGCTGGGAATCAACCGCACCAAGGTCTACCGGATCCTGTCCCAGCAGGACTCTGTCCCCACAGACTCAGGCTGAACATTGCCTGCTTGGAGAACATGGGATCCGTTCCGTCGTCGATGAATGGCGTTGACCGGTTGGTGCTGCTCCCCTCCTATTCCCGGCCATGAAAGCGCAAATCTACCAGGTCCTTCACGTCGTCTCGATGATCCTGTTGGTGGCCTTTACCTTTCAGGCGTTTGCCATGCCTGACCCCAAACGCCGCAAACGCACGCTGATGCTCACGGGCATTTTTGCGACCGTCATGCTGATCGCCGGGTTTGGGTTGCTGTCGGTGCTGAAGATCGGTTTTCCCGCCTGGATCTTCATCAAACTGATCTGCTGGTTCGGACTCGCCGGCCTGGGCGGCATGGCCTACCGGATGCCCAACCGCATTCCC
>DNDP01000416.1:0-1793 GCA_003484235.1 Verrucomicrobiales bacterium | reverse complement strand
AACCGCATCCCGGCGCTCACCGGGGTGGCGATCGGGCTGGTGGGCCTCGCGGTCGCCGCCGCCTACTTCAAGTTTGGTTCCGGGAATTTTGAGTAACGTGGAAGGGACTGCGTGTCACCTTCCCGGACTTTCTGAGCATCCGCTATCGCTCGTCGCCCAACGAATGCTCAAACGCCCCGAGATCCGGCATCTCATTGGCCGGGATCGCCATATTCACATCCCCGGTTGCATGGCCAAGTCGCAATCCCCGATCAATCGCCGGACTGCCTGCCGTCAACGCAAAGTCGGCAGCACGATCGCCCCGCGGGTAGTCCACAAAAAGCGGATCGCCGAACACCGCCGCCTCACCCGGCCCTTCCAAACCCATGTTCAGTTCGCCGGACGCCGCGAAAAAGAGGTTGTTTTCGATGATCGAGTTCGCGCGGGCGTTGCCGTCTTTGCCCAGATTGAAGATCACGACGCCCTGCTCCACCACGACGATGTTGTTGCGGATCAGGTTCCGGCCGTTGTGCTGCGTCAGGTTGAAGACACCCCAATCGTTGGCGTTCACCTTTCGCCGGATGATGGTGTTGTGCTCGATGCGGCACTCGGCACCGCGCCAGAGCGCGACAAACTGCTGATAGTCGTCCGACACGTTGTGATGAATGTGAAAGCCCCGATAGTCCGGGTTGCGGGCGACATCGGCCCAGGTCACCTCAAGGAACCCCTGGTTGTCGCGGGTGAAGTTGTGGTGGATGACGATGTTCGTCTTGGCCACGCGCGCGTCGTCGATCTCGATGGCGCTCCCGTCGGCGCCGCTGCCGTAGCCGTTCGGCCCCCAGTTGATACGGGGATCGACGACGGAGTAATTGAAGATCCGGTTGTGGCTCACCTCCTGATGATCACCGCCCAGCCAGATGGCGATGGGACCCCAGTTCCATTCCTTGAGGATGCGATTGCAGTCGCGCAGCAGGTTGTGCTGGATGAGCGCCCCTTCACCGTAGCTCTTGATGCCCACGCCGCAATCGACGAACTCGTTGTTCCGCACGACGCAATACCGCGCCGTCTTGTCGATAAAGATCGCGCCCAGTTCCCACATCGTTTCAAAGCCGATCCGGCCCGAGAGGTCCGCGACGGTGTCGTGGAAGTGAAGATTCTCGACGCGTATGAAACCGCCTTTGAGCCGAATGCAATTGCCGAACTCGCCGGGCGCCGGGTCGAAGCGCGTGTTGGTAAAAGCCGGCGCGGAATCGCCCGGATCGCCGTAGTCGGTCAGGACGATGTAGGCGTCCGTCGTTCCGGAATTGGTGATGGTCAACGCCCCGCTGAACTGCGAGCCGCGTTTGAAGCGAATCTGGTCGCCGGGCAGCAGCTTCGTCGTCTGCACCTTCGCCAGGCTCTGCCAGGCGGTTTCAGGCGAATGGCCGTCGGCGGTGTCGTTCCCCGCCCGGGAATCGACGTGAAAGGTTTGCGGCGAATCTCGTTCCCGTTGGGCGACCGCTTGCGTGGTCGCTGCCACCAAAAAGCAGAGAAGGGCAAATGTGAGCCGATGATTCATTAGAGGAGCGCCGGAATTCTGCCCCGCGCCGCTGCGTTCTGAAATCCTATTCCATGCCGCCTGCCCACCCAACCCCAGCAGCGCCGCGCTGGTCGGCGGCCTCTCTACTCAGCTACCATCATCATCAACCGGCTTTCGCCTGGTGATAGGCCTCCCGCGCGGCCAGCACCTTGGCCGTTGGCTTGTAGCGGCGGATGAACTCCTGCCGGAACACTCCAAACGTTCCGGCGGCCAAATGGCATTTGCTGAATGTGAA
>DNDP01000253.1 GCA_003484235.1 Verrucomicrobiales bacterium | reverse complement strand
GATCGAGGCCGGACGCCGGTTCGTCGAGCAGCAGCACGCGGGGATCGTGGATCAAGACGCGGGCCAGGCCGATGCGCTGCTGCATGCCGCGGCTGAGCGCGCCAATGAGCGAGCCTTTCTTTTCGCTGAGGCCGACCAGTTCAAGGACGTCGTTGACCGTCTTCTCGCGCTTGGCGGCGGGAATCTTGTAGCAGGCGCCGAAAAAATCGAGGTACTCGGTCACTTCCATGTCCTTGTACACGCCGAAGAAGTCGGGCATGTAACCGATGACATGGCGGACGGCGTCGGCCTCCTTGACGACGTCGTGACCGAGGACGGTGGCGGTGCCGCCGGAGGGGGCGAGAAAGGTGGCCAGAATCCGCAGGGTGGTGGTCTTGCCGGCGCCGTTGGAGCCGATGAACCCGAAGAGGTCGCCCTGGTTGATCGTGAGATCGAGGTTGTTCAGGGCGACCATCGAGCCGTACACGCGGGTGAGGCTCGAGGTCTGGACGGCGGGGATGGGCGGCGCGGCTTCGGACATGTTCAGTTCTCCGTGGAGTTGAGCGGGACAGCCAGGCGCAGCAGCGTGCTGCTCGCGGAACGCCGGGGCTGAAAATCGTTCATCGGCTCGCCTTGAGCAAAACCTTCGCACCACACCAGGGCGAGGGCGTGATTGCGCGACAGCAGCGCCGAGAGGTCGAGCCGGCCGGGGGCGAGGAACTGGCCGACCTGCTGGCCCCAATCATTGACCTGGTTCGGGTCGTTGAAGCTGGCGATCGAGATCGCCATGGTCGCCAGCTCGGGGACGATCTGGTAGCGGGCGGTGTCCTGGCCGAGGGCCTGTTGGCGTTGCTGGGATGCCTGGACGAACTGCCGCGTGTTGTTGACGACGAAGCTTTTGAACTCGGTCTTGCCCGCGGCGAGCGACGTGGTCGTGGTCTGCCCCTTGGGGGGCACGTTGAGGTCGTAGATGTGCCCCTCGAGCGCTATCCGTGCGCCCGCCATTTCGGGCAGCCCGTGGTTGGTCATCGCCACTTCATGACGATCCCCCTGCCGTCGCACGGTGATCGAGAAGGGGAGCGGCGCGTCCTTGACCCAGTCCCCCACCAGCATCTGGCTCGTCCACACCGGGACGCTGACGCCGGCCTTGAACGAATCGCCCGCCAGCGTGACAAGTCCGTCGAGCCCGCCGCGGGCGGAGGTGCCGCCGTATTCGGCGCGCAGGGCCGCGAATTTGCCGATGCCGGCGACCCCGTACGAGGCGTTGACCGGCGAATAGATGGAGGCGTAGGTCGTGCCACGCATTTCGGCGCCATTGCCCTTCGGAATGACATCCACGATTTGGAGCTCGTTCCACTCGGATTCGCCGGCGCGCAGCTTGTAGCCGATCACCCAGATCAGCACCGAGAAGAGGACGACATAGCAGGGGAAGGTGATCCAGGTGAGCATCTGGCGGTTGATCCGCTTGAGAATCCACTGGTCGAACGGCCCGATGATCACCAGATACGCGATCAGCAGCAGCAGCAGGGCGGAGACGGGCAGCTTGCGGACCTGGCGGCTGTCCACGATCGCCCCCAGCACGCTGTCGAGGCTGTAGGCCCCGTGGTTGGTGACGGGCGAGTCTTCCAGCATCGATCCGGGAATCTCCGCCAGCCGCGCCCAGAACCAGGGCCGGTTCTTCCAGGAGCGGAACGGTTCCACCTCGGGATTGAACAGAAGAACAGTGATCGAGCCGCGTCCGCGCTCGGTGCGGTAGGCGACCGCCTGCCCGCCAATGGTCAGGCTCGCCCTTGCTCCGGGCGCCGGCTGCAGGTTGAGGGTGCGAACGTTCGCCTGATTGAAGGCGGGATCGGCCCGGAGTTCGCGATAGACGCGGCTGCCGGTATTCGGGAGAGGGCCGGGCAGGCCGCCGTCGCCCGAGTGCAGCCAGTTGTCCAACTCCTCGCCGGCAGGGAGGGTCTGGAAGGACCCGAGTTCTCCGGGCACCAGGCCCTTGAGCCAGGGAACGCCGTTGACGTCGATCACGGCGTCCACGCCGATGATCAGGCGGCCGCCGGCATGCAGCCACGACATCAACGCCTCGACCTGGGGGTCCTTGAGATCGACGGCGCGCTGGGAGTTCAGGTAGAGCGCGTCCAGACCGTCGAGGGCGATGGGGTTGTCCGGAAACATTTCGGGCTGCAGCCGGGCGACGGTCGGCTCCGGGCGTGCGGCGTAGTTGTTTCTGCCCTGACGTTCCGGAAAGACCGGCATGCCGGACGCCGAGGCTGGAAGCGCTCCCAGCAACGGGCTCGTCCAGCTGATCTGGGCACGGGGCGTGATGCCGGACTGGCTGGCCACCACCTGGCCGTCCTCGTTGCGGAGCGTGGCGGCATAGCGGCTGCCCCATCGGGAACTGCCGAACATGGGAAAGCTGAACCGCTTCAGCGTGCCGGTGGGCAGCTCGATCGCCACGCGGCGCACGAGATCGTTGCCAAAGGCCTCGTCGCGGATTTCAAACGTCGCAATAAAAGTGGGACCTTCATTGCGAATCTCGCAAACCACGGGAAACCAGTCGCCTTCGGGAATCACCCGGTCGAATCCGGGAAAGACGTCGAACTGGGGAATGTCCGCTGAGCCGGTCTGTGCAACCAGGCGCGTTGCCAGCCCGCCGCCGGCCAGAAACAGACAAACGCATGCCAGACGCGCGGCGCCGAAGAGAATTGCGGCGCCTTGAGTGCGACGTGCCCTGGAAAAGTTCATAACCTTCTGCAACCGGAACGCACGGCTTATAGACCGGAACAAGCGGCAGAAGCAACGGATTTGGTGGTTGCCGCCCGGCTCTGCATCCGCAACCGCTGCCGCCAGCCGCCGATTCGACACGGCCCGGACAGGAACGTTTCAAGCCGGACAGGAATTGTCCCTTCACCGTCAGGGCAAAAAAAGCGGGCACCCTTCGGTGCCCGCCAACCCAAACAACCAAACTTAAGCCTCCTTTGCGCCAGACGTCAGCGGCGCGGCTTGTATCCCTAAACAGTGGCCAGCTTTGCGGTGGCTCCACCGGAGCGGCTGACCGACATATCTATGACTCGGAGGCCCGACTTTTGTTCAAAGATTTTTCCGGCGACGGAAGATTTTCCGACCGGGAATCCGCGGCTTGTCTCGACCGGAGCTGTTCTCCAGTATCCCGCCGCCGCCCTGCATCCGCCGGTTGAAAAAATTCGACCGGCCGCGGGGGCGAAGACAGATTCCTACGACATGCAAGTCCGCAACATCGCAGTTCCCGCCGTCCGTCCGCCCCTGCCGTGGCCGGCACCAGCATTCGCCTTGGCCGCCCTGCTGACAGCGTCGATTTCCGTTTGCGCCGCGCCGCATGTTACCGGCGATGCGCGCATGTGGCCCGGAATTGACCGCGGCGAACTGCTCTTCGGCGAACTGAACTGCGTTGCCTGCCACGGGGCCGGCGAGCCGGTGAATGGTCGCCTGCAGTCGAAGGCCGCCCCGCGACTCGACCTGGCGGGCGACCGGTTGACGCCGCAGTTCCTCCGCAGCTTCCTCGCGAATCCACACTTGGAGAAGCCGGGCACCACGATGCCGGACGCGCTGGGTCACCTGCCGGCGGCCGAGAAGGCCGACACGGTCGAGGCGCTCGTGCACTTCCTGTCTTCGCTGCGGTCCGGCGAAGAAGCCGTGCCCACTCCGGCCGATCCGAGCCGCGTTGCGCAGGGTCGGCGGTTGTTCCACAAGGTCGGATGCGTGACCTGCCACGAGCCCGAGGACCCGAGCGAGGGCATGCGGGAGATCCCGGCTTCGCTCCGGGAACAGTCGGTGCCGCTGGGCAACCTCGCGCACAAGACGACGGTCGCCGAGTTGGCCAAGTTCCTGATCGATCCGCTGAAGACCCGGCCCGGTGGGCGGATGCCGTCGCTGGCACTAAACGGAAACGAAGCGCTGGCCATCGCGACGTACCTCCTGCGCGAGCAGGCGCCGGGCCTCGTCGATCCGTCGCAATTGGACAAGATCGCAGGACTGAAGTTCCACTACTTCGAGTTCCGCCAGAACCGTGAAGCGGAAATGGACGGGCCGACGGCGGAGTTCCTGGAGCTCTTCCCCGGCAATGCCAACCAGGCGCGCGGCCGCGTCCGGCATGTGAAGAGCGGAGTGATCGACAAGCCGGGCATCGGGCAACGCGATCGCGACGATCATTTTGGCTTTCTGTTCGAGGGATTGATCAACGTGCCGGCCGATGGCGAATACACCTTCCACACAAGCAGCGACGACGGTTCCCGCCTGTACATCGATGGCGAACTCGTCGTGAACAACGACGGTGAACACGGCACCACCGAACGCAGCGGGAAAGTGACGCTGACGAAGGGCGACCACGGAATCCGTGTCACCTATTTCGAGCTGGGCGGCGGTGAGGAGCTGACCGTGAGCTGGCAGGGACCGGATTTCCGCAAACAGGTGATTCCCGGTGGTGTTTTCTCGCATCTCGGCCAGGCGATGCGGCCGACCGGCGCGATCGAGTTCGCGTTGGACGCGACCAGGGCCGCCAAGGGCCGGATGCATTTTCAGCAGCTTGGCTGTGCGAATTGCCACGGCGTGCCCGAGCAGGGTCCGGCGCTGGTGGCGGCATTCCGGTTGAAAAGCCTCGCTGAGCTGATGAACCCCAATGCCGGGTGCCTGGCGGAGGAACCTTCCGGGCAGGCGGTGAACTATCACCTGTCGCCGGAACAGCGCATTGCCCTGCGCCAGACCGTTGCCAATCGCGCCGCGCTCAGCCAACCGCTCGTGTTGAACGACTCGATCCACCACACGTTGACCCGGTTGAACTGCTACGCCTGTCACTACCGCGACGCCATCGGCGGGCCGGTCGAGGAGCGACGCGGTTACTTCACCGCCATCGGCGAGACGGATTTGGGCGACGAAGGCCGCATGCCGCCGCACTTGACGAGTGTCGGTCGCAA
>DNDP01000498.1:13979-19646 GCA_003484235.1 Verrucomicrobiales bacterium | reverse complement strand
GCAAGGAGATCAAGTTCAGCCGGCAGGTGGGGGAGGTCGCGACCGAGGAGCTGGTGGCCAAACTCGATGCGCCTGAGGTGAACATCGCCGGCCAGTGGAAGGCCGAGTTCGACACCCAGGTGGGAGTGCAGAACTACGTGTTCGACCTTCAATTGAATGACGGGAAACTGACGGCGGGGGCCACCGTCGACACCGCCGGAGAGAAACGCGAAGTGGAGTTTCAGGAAGCGAAGCTGCAGGGGGACTCGCTGACGTTTGTCGAGGTGCGGCGGATCCAGGACCGCGAAATCCGGATCGAGTTCACCGGCAAAATGGGCGGCGACCAGATCGGGTTCACCCGGAAGGTCGGAGACTTTGGGAGCCAACAGGCAAGGGCGACGCGTATCGCGGCTGCGCCCTCATCCCCGGCGGCGAATGCCCGGGCCGAAGACCGGCCGCGCCGGGGACGCGGCGGTTTTGGCGGACCGATCGACTTGGGACCGGATGACAAGCGCGCCTTTCCGCCCGAGCCGGACGGCTTTGACCAGGCCCGTGAGGGAATCTCGCGCGGGAGGTTGGAGATGATCGAGTACGATTCAAAAACCGTCGGTAACAAGCGCAAGGCGCTGGTTTACACCCCACCCGGGTATTCGGATGGCACGAAATATCCCGTGCTTTATCTCCTTCATGGCATTGGCGGCGACGAGGAGGAGTGGCGCCGGGGTGGACACCCCGAAATCATTCTCGACAATCTGATCGCCGAAAAGAAGGCCGTGCCGATGATCGTCGTCATGCCCAACGGCCGGGCGCAGCCGAACGATCGGGCCGAGGGCAACGTGTTCGCCAGCGCACCGGCGTTCGCGAACTTCGAACAGGACCTGCTCAGGGATCTCATTCCCCACATCCAGTCGAAGTATCCGGTGAAGAACGATCGCGAGAGCCGGGCCCTGGCGGGTCTCTCCATGGGCGGCGGGCAGTCGCTGAATTTTGGCCTGGGACATCTCGACACCTTCGCCTGGATTGGGGGCTTCTCGTCCGCACCCAACACCAGGCCGCCCGCGGAGCTGGTGCCCGATCCGGAAGAGGCGCGTCGGCAGCTTAAACTGCTCTTCCTCTCGTGCGGCAACAAGGACGGGCTGATCCGCGTCAGCCAGGGAGTTCATGCCCACCTGAAGGAGCAGAACATCCCGCACATCTGGCATGTGGATGACCACGCCCACGATTTTGAACATTGGAAGAAGGCGCTCTACCAGTTCGCACAGCTCGTTTTCCGTTGAAGGCTGCGCGGCACCGCTCAGACTCCGGGAACCCGTTCACATGAAACCTTTCCATCAGAATTCTACGCCGGCCACTGGCTGGATGATGGCCTGGCTGTTGGCTGCCGCCACGTGCAGCCAGGGGGCGGATGCGCCAATCCTGCTCAGGGATGTCTTCAAGGAGCATTTCCTCGTCGGCACGGCGATCAACCGAAGCATCGCCACGGGTGTTGGCGGCGGGCGCCGCGCGCAGGATCAGGTCGATGGAGATGTCGCGCTCACGAAAGCGCAGTTCAACCAGATTACCGCGGAGAACGACATGAAGTGGCAGCTCATTCATCCGCGCGAAGGAGCGGATGGATATGACTTCGCTCCGGCGGACGCCTTCGTGGAGTTCGGGCAGAGGCACGGGATGCATCCCGTCGGCCACACCCTGGTCTGGCACAGCCAGACACCCAACTGGGTGTTCGCAGGCACCATCCCTCCGCCGGAATCCGCAACCGGTCCGACCAGTGAAGGATCTCGTCGCGAATATGCGGGTCCGCGGACGTCCCGGGAAGAACTGATCGAACGGATGCGCGATCACATCCATACGGTCGTTGGCCGTTACAAGGGGAAGATCAAAGCGTGGGACGTCGTGAACGAGGCGCTGGCCGATGGAGGTCCCGAAAAGGTCCTTCGCGACTCGCTCTGGCTCCAGATCATCGGACCGGACTACATCGCCAAGGCCTTTCAGTACGCGCACGAGGCCGATCCCGATGCGATTCTTCGGTACAACGACTATGGACTCGAGAATCCGGTGAAGATTCAGAAGCTAGTAACCCTGATCAGTTCGCTGCAGGAGCAGGGCGTTCCAGTCCACGCCATCGGCACGCAGGCGCACCTCAACGTTTCCACCGCAGGCTTCGATCAGATGGACCGGTCCCTGTCCGAAATCGCCAGGCTGGGTTTGCCCATTCACGTGACTGAACTCGACATCAATACTGCCTCCGGCGGTCAGCGCGGCACGGGCGCCGACATCGGTGCCAACGCCGCCGCCACGCAGGGCGGACAGGTCAGTGACGCCGACCGGCGACTGGCGGACGCCTACGCGGGGGTGTTTCGCGCCTTCGTCAAGCACCACCAGTCGGTCGAAATGGTCACCTTCTGGGGCGTCAACGATGCCGTCTCGTGGCGCCGCTTTGGATCTCCTCTGCTGTTTGACGGCGACAACCGGCCCAAGCCCGCGTTCGACGCGGTGATTCGCGTTGCCACCGAAGCCCGGGCAACCTCCGACCAATGATCTCCAATCACCAGGACCCCGGAATCATCTGAGTCGAAATTGAGAGAGACCCGGTAATCCTGTCTTCCATATTTTTATGAACCGCCTGACCTCATCCCTCTGCCGAACCGTTTCCGTGGCCGCGCTGATTGCGACGATCGCCCCCGGCCGGACTTCGGATTACACAAACACGCAGCTTCAGCCGAAGACCGGATTGCCGCCGTTCGAATACATTGAGGCGCCGGACCGGCTCCCCAACTACACCCCCGGCGCGCGCTGGGGAACCCAGGGTGACCCGATCCGGACGATGCAGAAACCGCTCCCGCCGGAGGCATCGATGCGGCACCTGGTGACCTTTCCCGAGTTCGACATCAGCCTCTATGCCGCCGAGCCGGAGATCATCAAACCGCTCTGGCTCGCCTTCGATCATCGCGGCCGTCTGTGGATCGCCGAGTCGGTCGATTACCCGAACGAACTGCAGCCTTTGGGCGAGGGACGCGACCGCTTGAAGATCGTCGAGGACACGAATGGAGACGGCAAGGCGGACAAGTTCACAGTCTTCGCCGACACCCTGAGCATTCCCACCGGCTTTGTCTTTGCGGAGGGCGGCGTCATCGTCATTCACTCCGGCCGCACCGAATTGTTCCGGGACACCGATGGCGACGACCGCGCCGACGAGCGCCGGGTGCTGTTCGAGGGTTGGAGCATGCGCGACACGCATGCCACGGCGAGCAATCTGCGCTACGGCTTCGACAACTGGATCTGGGGCGTCGTCGGCTACTCGGGCTTCAACGGCACGGTGGGCGGGAAGGAGATTCGGTTTGGCCAGGGCATCTTCCGTTTCAAGCCCGACGGCTCGGCGCTCGAATTCATCCGCTCGAGCAATAACAACACCTGGGGCCTCGATCTGACCGAAGACAACATCGTCATCGGCTCGACCGCGAACGGCAACGCCAGCATGTATATGCCCGTTCCCAACCGCTACTACGAGGCGGTGAACGGCTGGTCGGCCGCCCGCCTGGAATCGATCGCCACCAGCCAGGATTTCTTCCCGATCACTGACAAGGTGCGCCAGGTGGACTGGCACGGGAAATACACCGCCGGTTCCGGCAGCGCCATCTACTCCGCCCGCAGTTTCCCGCGCGAATTCTGGAACCGGGCGCAATTCGTCGCCGAACCGACCGGCCACCTGCTGGGGATGTTTTTCCTCGAACGCAAGGGCGCGGATTTCGTGGCCCACAACTCGCGGAACCTGCTGGCCAGCGACGATGAGTGGACCGCGCCGATTTATGCCGAGGTGGGGCCGGACGGCGCGCTGTGGGTGAGCAACCGGGACCACGAGTACAAACCCTGCATCTTCTACTCGGTGGGGTTCTTGCTGCTCGATGACGCTCGCGGCATCCAACTCACCCAGGCATGGAGCCCGGACGTGGTGGGCGTGCCGGACCAGATCCCGCGCGGGATGATCTTGCGTACGGCGCGACTGAGGCCAGGACCGCCGCGCCGCCGGAGTTGATGGTGAGCCGCCCCGCTGTAGACGACGAAGGCTTCGTGCGTTTGTTCGCCCTGCTGGGCAGCGCGACGGCCGTCGCCAAGGCGTTGGGCGTGTCGGTGCGTGGTGTGCATGCGNNGGACTGGTACAACTACATCATCCAGCACAATCCGGTGCCGAACGGATTTCAGAACGGGCGCGGTAATGCCTACGAGACGACGCTACGCGACAAGACGCATGGCCGCATCTACCGCGTGACGAATCGCGGGGGCCGGCCCTCGGCCAATCCCGGCCTCGATCCCACGAAACCGGCGATGCTCGTGGCGGCATTGAAGAGCGACAACAAACTGTGGCGCACCCACGCGCAGCGGCTGTTGGTCGAACGGGGCGACAAGGGCGTCGTTTCCCAGCTGGCATCCTTGGTCCGTGACACCTCGGTCGATGCGATCGGACTGAACCCGGCGGCCATTCATGCGCTCTGGACGATGGAAGGGCTCGGCGCAATGAACGGGGATGACGAGTTGGCGACAGCCGCCGCCGTGGCCGGGCTGCGGCATCCTTCCGCGGGCGTGCGGCGGGCCGCAACGATGGTCTTGCCCCGGAACGAAGCCGCGCTGAACGCCGTGCTCGAGACGAATTTGCTGCAGGACGACGATGCGCAGGTGCGGCTCGCCGCCCTTCTCGCGCTGGCGGAACTGCCCCCACGCGACGATGCCGGAGCCGCCGTCCTTGGTGCCATCCGTGAGCCCCGCAATTCTCAGGACCGCTGGTTGCCCGATGCCGCCACGGCCGCGGCCGCCAGGAACGATGCGGCATTCATCAGAGCGATACTGAACAGCACCGCCAGCGACCGCGTCGCGACCTCGGGAGCGGTCGCCGCACTCGACGAGGGGCAGCGCCGGGTGGTCCGCGTGGTGACAACGCACTACGCCGGTCAAGCGCCTACGGACAGCATTGTCGCCACCCTGACTGCCCTCAAGGGAGCGTCGCCCGAGATGGCCACCATCGTACTCGACGGTTTGATGGAAGGATGGCCGGCCGGTGCCGCTCCGAAGCTGTCGGATGCGGACAAGCGGCAGCTCGAGGCCGTCATGGATGCGTTGCCGGAATCCGTTCGCGATCGATTGCTCGCGCTGGGTGAACGGTGGAGCGTCCCCGGCCTTTTCCCCGGTCGAATGGCGGCGGCGGTCGCCTCGTTGAAGAAGCAGGTGGCTGACGAAAGCGCCGACGAAGCCGCCCGGGCGGCTGCGGCGAAGCGCTGGATCGGGCTTCAGGACAACGCCGAGGTGGTCGAATCGATCGTGAGTCACATCAGCCTGCTGTCCTCTCCGACACTCTCGTCCGGTTTGATCAACGCGCTGGGCGACAGTCGAAATGACGGCACGGGTGCCGTGATCCTGAATCGCTGGGAGTCATTCACCCCGGCGGTGCGCCGGGCCGCCATCAGCGTCATTCTGCGTCGTCCCGCCTGGGCGCTCGCCATGCTGGACGCGGTGCAGAACCAGTCGATCTCGCGCACGGACATCCCGGCCGAGTACTGGTCGCAGCTCCGCCAGAATCCGGATCGGCGTGTGGCTGGTCGCGCCAACCGTCTGGCGGAAACCACCACTGCGATCTCCGCCGACCGGGCGGAGGTCGTGAACCGGTTGTTGCCGCTGGCCAAGGAGAAAGGTGACGTA
>DNDP01000498.1:12450-13778 GCA_003484235.1 Verrucomicrobiales bacterium | reverse complement strand
GTGTACGCCGCGAACTGCGCCGTCTGCCACAAGTTCGACGGCCAGGGCGGGAACGTCGGACCGGAACTCACCGGCATCCATTCCCGCGACCGGACCGACATCCTGCTCGAGATTCTCGATCCGAACCGTTCCGTGGAGGACAACTACCGCTTGTGGACCGCCACCACCAAGGACGGCACGACTTATTCGGGCCGGCTCGAGGCGGAAACGCAGACCACGGTCGAGATCCTCGACGTCGCGGCGCAGAAACACATTGTCCAGCGCGCCAACATCGAGTCGCTGGAACGGTCGCAACTGTCGATCATGCCCTCGGGTTTCGAGGCATTGCCCGCCGATGACCTGAAAGCCCTGATCGAATACCTGGCGCAACCGCACTGACCCGTGGAGGTCGTCTGGGCGCAACTTCAGGAGTTGAGCACTGAAGGGCTTGCTTCGAATAAGGCCTTGCCGGGCAAATGCGGCGGCGTCGGTGTTTGGGATGACAGCTGGAATGCGGTCAGACTCGACGCCCTCGTTCGGGCGGCCATGCCCGCGTTGACCCGAGGATTCCCATTGAGCCTTTTTGGAATTCACTCGCTGCTGCTCGTGAGGCAAAGTGCCGGACATGGACCGGTTGTTTCGCTCCGAACTGCTCCGTGCCTTGGACGAGGGCACGCCCTTCGCCATGGGCATTCTTTCCCGGGTAAAGGGATCGAGTCCCCAGAAGCTTGGTGCCAAGGCCCTCTTCTTCCGTGACGGGCGCATTGTCGGAACCATGGGCGGCGGATGTCTGGAGGCAGAAGTCCGGGAACGGGCGCGTCATTCACTGGTGACCGGCGTGCCGGTGCGCTTTGAACTGCTGCTCGACCACGACTTCGGCTGGGACGACGGCCTGATCTGCGGCGGCAAGGTGGAGGTGCTGGTGCTGCCACATGCGCCAGGAGCGTCTGAGCTATGGCGAAAGCTCGCCGCTAGAGAGGAGGCGGTGAACTGGGGTGTCGGTGGCGATTTCGAGATCACCGGCTTCAACCCTGGAGCGCCGAAGGGCGGGGAATGGCTTTATCAGGAAAACGTGCTGCCACCGGTCGTGCTGTGGCTCGGCGGAGCCGGCCATGTGTCGCAGGCTGTGGCGCGGCAGGCTGCCCTGCTGGACTTTGCGGTGACGGTGTTTGACGACCGGCCTGCCTTGGCGAATTCCTCACTGTTTCCTCCCGAATGCAGTCTGAGAGTCGGGCCGTGGGAAGACCTGCTCGCCGAAAGCATTCCGCCCCGGACCGTTTTCGGACTCGTCCTTACCCGCGGGCACAATCACGACGCCCTGGTGCTCAGCCGCTGGATTCGGCAGCCGT
>DNDP01000498.1:8521-12362 GCA_003484235.1 Verrucomicrobiales bacterium | reverse complement strand
GGCAGCCGTTCGACTTTCTCGGCATGATTGGCAGCCGGCGCAAGCGGCGACTGATCTTCGATGGCCTGGTCGAAGAGGGCATTGCCACCCGCGAACGCGTCGAAGAAGTTCAGTGTCCGGTGGGGATGGACATCCGCTCGGTCAGTGTGAACGAGATCGCCGTCAGCATCGCCGGCCAGTTGATCCAAAGGCGGGCGGAGCTGTTGAGCCCCGGTTTCCTCAAGCGTCAGGCGGACCCGGACAATCGGACGCCGGCCATTGCGGTGAACGGGTAGGATTATGGCGTCGCCATGAGATTTGGTGTCGTCATCCTCGCTGCCGGCCGGTCGTCGCGCATGGGCCGGCCCAAGCTCCTGCTGCCGTGGGGCGACACCACCATTCTCGGACATCTGGTGAAGCAATGGCAGGCGCTCGGCGCGGAGCAGATCGTCGTGGTGCACGCGGAGGCGGATATGGCTCTGCAGGTGGAGTTGGCGAGGTTGGTAGACAGCGCTGCCTGCGGCTTGGCAAATCCGGCCGCGGAACGGGGGATGTTTGGTTCAATCGTGGTGGCGGCGAGTTGGGGCGGATGGCAGGCGGGCCTTTCGCATGTGGTGATCGCGCTGGGAGACCAGCCTCATCTTGAGCTGGACACATTGAAGTCCCTTCTGGATTTTGCGGCCACCGCACCCGACGGAATCTGCCAGCCTTCGCTGGGAGGCCGCCCTCGACACCCGGTTGTGCTCGCCTGGCGCCACTTCCGCAGAGTTGCGGAAACTGGCGCGGGCACACTCCGTGATTTTCTCGAACAGAACGCCCGACACGTGCGATTGCTGCCAAGCAGCGACGAAGGGCTGGATCTGGATCTCGACCGTCCGGAGGATTACCAAAGGGCGGTAAGGATGTCTGCCCGCTAAAATCTGTCTGCTTCGTGTTCCGGGCGTTCACTGATTCGGTGGCATGAGCAAACCGACCGAAAAGGGGGTTGTTCACTCGTCCGCATGGGAGCTAAGCTGGGAGTGAAGGTTTCAGCACATGCGCACGACGCCTCTGACAATCGTTGTCGGCTGGCTCGTCGCGATGGGAAGTCCGTGCGATTCCCTGGCCGTCGTGTCAGCCCTTGAACTTGCGCCGGACTTCGGCCCGCCCGGGAGCGTGATCCGTCTGGGCGGTTTGGGATTCGTCGCTGGCGAACAGTATCAGGTTCGCATAGGGGGAATCTCCGCAGCGGTGCAGGCCGTTGACGACAGTGGCGTGGATTTCGTCGTGCCTGCCGGTGCGGCCACGGGGCTGGTCGAGTTGGATCACGACCAGCAGACCTACACGCTTCCCAACCTCTTCGTCGTCACGCGCATGATCGACGCCATGCTTCCGGCCGGAGTCGTGCCCGATCCGGCCCTCTACGACGTCGGCACCTGGTATGGGGACTCGCAGCCGAACGGCGGTGCCCATACCGTTGAGGTTGCGCTGGGTGCCACCACGATCGTCGCCGCCAGCGCGGGCGAGGCGGATCCCACGCTGTTTGCCATCGCGACGGACGAAACTGCGGGCGTGATGTTGAACGCTGCGTCCACCGCACAGGCGTTGATCTTTCTGACGCCGGGGGTATTTGTTCAGGAACCGGTCGAAGCGGCGGCCCGGCTGGGCTTCATTCAAGGCCGACCCGAAACGGCCGCGCTGGCGGCGCTCATTGAGACGGAGCTGGCCGCCGGCAGGGACTATCTGGAATCGACGCCGGTGGAGCTGCAGACGCGGATCGCGCTGCTGGCGTTCATCACAGAATACACGCCCGCGCAATCCACCGGATCAGCTGCGACGCCCTCGCTGATGGGGGTGCCGCGCGTGGACGACTTCGCCAACGAGAGCCCGGGGATTGCCGCCGGGTATCCGCGCGATCTCACGTTGGAGGAGATACCAATTCTCAGGAAGCTGGAATCCTCCACCAATGGCACGCAGAACACCTCTCCGCGAGGGCTGCCGATTCGGGGCGTCAAGATCGGCGCCCTGCCAAATCCGGTCGGACTGCCCAATCTCCCGGTGCCGGTGCCGGTGAATCCGCTCGACTGGTCGGCGCTGCTCTACCAGCTCGATCCCACAGATCCTCTGCTCGACACTCCTGCGAAGGCGGCTGCCCTGATGCATTCGGACAACACGGCGTTTGACCGGTTGAATCCAACCCCCTTGGACCGACTGCACGTCAAGGCCAAGCCGACCTTCCGGCTCATTGACCTGACGGGCATGCTGGAAGGGGTCATCTATTCGCCGGTGGCCGACGCGTTCGTGTCCAAGACCCAGCTGGATGTACCCGCGGACCGGCCCGGGCTCTACATCATCCGCGCATTCAGCGGCGCGCGGTTTCCGCTCCAAGCCGGATTGGTTGCCAGTCTGCCGGACGGCAGGACCGAGGCGCGCAAGGCGATGGTGCTGAATCTGGTGCTCGCTGCCAATGACCTGGTCGGCGTGGTGGCCGGCCAGGTCGACAAGTCGTGCCTCACCGGCTTCGTGCTCAAGCTGGAGCGCCAGCTCCTGACGTTGCTCGAGCGGGAGGGCAGCCAGGAAGCGCTCAGCAGCGACACGGTTCTCCTGTTGTTTCTCGAAGCGAGCAAGACCTACATCAAGGAGTACATCGTGAAGTGCATCGTGCTGGACAAGAACCGGAAGGGGATGAGCGGCACCGGCAAGGTGCTGCTCAAGCAGCTGGACATCTCGGCCAAGATCGCTGCGGGCGGCAAACTCGGGGAGCGCATCATGGCTTTGGGAAACTTCTACGACACCCTTGCGCCGCGGGGGATTCGCGCCTGGGTTGTGCAGTCGGTTGAGGACACGCTGGTGGTGGTGGGAAATCCGTGGGAACCGATGATCGCCAGCTTCTATCCGCAGGCGGGATACCGGGGCGCGAAAGTGCGGATCAACGGGCGTCACTTCTCTACCGTGCCCGAGGACAACCTCGTCACCTTCGGTCTCCTGACCACCGATCCGGAGAACCCGCCTGCTCCCGCGCGGGCGGAGGTGCTGCGGGCAACCTCCAACTCGCTCATCGTGCGGGTGCCGGAGCAGGCACAGACCGGCGCAATCACGGTTGCCGTGGCAGGTCAGGGAAGCACCGCTTCCACGGATCTTCCGGAGCGGTTCAGGACGTTCGAAGTGTATCCCGATCCGGTGATCCAGAGCATTGAGCCCGATCCGCCGGTGGCGGGCCAGTTCATGCGCATCCACGGCGAGAACTTTGCGCGCGACTTCGAGGACCAGACTTTGGATTACCTTTCCACCTTCGACGACAAGCCACTGCTGGGCAGCCGTCAGACGTTGCTCGCGCAGGTTCCCAACTCGACCGCAGCCAACGGCGTCAAGGTCGTGATAGAAGGGCGCTCCAGCAACGAGTGGCCCTTCACTGCCGTGCTGCCCGAGGTCATTCCGGAGGGGGCGGCCATCACCATCACAACCCTGGCGGACAACGAGACGGCGGACGGCGACATCTCACTGCGGGAGGCCATCAAGGTTGCGACCGGCACACTTGGCCGCGCGCTGACGTCACCACCGGACCCGAGACCCCCAGGCCAGTCTTACGAAACGGATCACGTGTTCGTGCCCGTCGGCAACCCTCCTCCGGGAGCCGGTTCAAGGGACAGCATCGGCGTGTCCGTCAACATCCTCAACGGCACGATCGCGGTGGGCAGCCCATTGCCGCCCTTGGGATCGTTTGATTCGTACAGTCTCCCGGTTACGGTCGACGGCACGGGGGTGGGCGGCAATGGTTTCGAGTTCGACGGCAGTCTCAAGCTCACGATGCAGCTGGACGTTTTGCGCGGTTTCGGCGGGCACGGGGTGCGCCTGTCGGGAGGGGCACGTGAGAACACGCTCC
>DNDP01000498.1:405-8357 GCA_003484235.1 Verrucomicrobiales bacterium | reverse complement strand
CGTGAGAACACGCTCCGCCACATGCGGGTGGAGGACTGTGGCGGCGACGGCGTCCGGTTCGAGGGTGCGGCTGACAACAATCTCCTGGAAGGCGTCACGGTGCTGCGCTGTCTCAACGGCATGCGCCTGACCGGCGGCGACGTGAAGTTCAATCGGATCATTCCGCTCGACCAGATGGGGCCGATGGATGACAACGTGAACTTCGGGCTGCGGCTTGAGGCCGGAGCAAGGCTCAACCTCGCCACGGTGATCAATGTCCGCTCCAACGGGAACGGAGGCATCCGCGTGGACGGGGCGGAGACCCGGTTCAACGTGCTGAACGGGGTCCTGTTCCAGCAGGCCAACACGGGCGTCCTCGTGAACGGCGGCCCGGGCATCTGGGTTTCGGCACCGGAGAATGTTTTTCACACCTTCAACTGTGCCGGCAACCTCGGTGACGGGATCCTGCTGGAGGGTCCCGACTGTTACGGCGATGTGCTGTACGCCATCCGCTCGGGATACGATTCATGGGACAGTGGCGCTTGGGCCAACCAGGGCAGTGGGATTCACATCCGTGGCGGCGCGCATCGGATTCGTATCGGCAAGGTTGAGGTGGACGACGTGGACGGCAACCAGGAGGTCGTGCACGAAACGAGCTACCTCGCGGGCAACCGCGATCACGGGATCTGGATCGAGGGCACCAACACGAGGGATATCACGCTGAACGCATTGGCCGTGGGCTGGGGACTCGGCCTGATCAATGGCGATCAGATGCTGCCGAACGGCACGCACGGCATCGCCATTACGGACGGCGCCCGGGATGTCAGCGTCGGTGGAATACATCGTTCAATCAAGGTGCGGATCGCCAACCAGACCAATGGCGCGGCCATCTACATCGCCGGAAGCCAGACCAGCAGCAATGAGGTGTTCGGCTGCGAGATCGGTTACAGCAGCATCCGCAGCTATCGGCGGGGCAACAAGGTGGGGATCCACCTGTCTGAAGGCGCGTTTGCCAATGTCATCGGCCGGCGGGGCGAAGCCTATCAGGTGAGTGAGGCCGGTGTGATCCGGAACTACGAGTCTGCCAACGAAATCCGGGGAAGCACCGAAGCCGGGATCCTGCTCGAGAGTGGCGGCGACCCTGCGCAGACCATCACTGCCGGACAGCAGCCGACCGGAGGCAATGTCATCCAGAACAATTTCATCTCCGGATTCTCGTCCGGCGGACAGTCTGCGAATCGCATCGGGATCTGGATCCGCGACGGCGCCGTCGCCAACCGCATCGGTGGCAGCAACCCCGGGGAGAGAAACGAGATCAACTACAATTTGGAGGCGGGCATACTGATCGACGGTCTGCAGGTGGCGCGGCAGAACCTCGCCAACCGGATTGTGGGCAACCAGCTGTTCCGGAACGGACACACGGTTGCCGATCCCGGCACCCCCCTGGCGGGATGGTTCCAGGGCATGGGCATTGGCCTCGTCAACAACGCGCGAGGCAACCTGATCGGCGGCAGCCTCGGCACTGAAGCCAACGAGATCCGGCAGAACCAGGTGGGAATTTACCTCGCAAATGCGATCTCAAACTCCGTTGTTGGAAACACCGTTCGTGACTCGAAGATGGGAGGTGTCGTGCTGGTGGACAGTTCCCGGAATCTCGTCGGTCTGCGAAACGAGATCTACGACAATGGCACCGCGGCCCTTCTCCTCGGCGGCATCACCATCACCAATGGCTCCGGCAACCGGGTGATTGGCAGCTACGTCGGCGCACGGTTCGGCGACAATTTTGCGTTTGGCGACGGGAACGAACCGTGGGGAATCGGGATCTTCAACTCGGCGGACAACCGGATCGGCGATCACGGCGGGGATCAGTCAAACCTGATCGTCGGGAACCTTGGCAGCGGCGTGCTGATCTCCGGCGCCGGCGCCTCCGGCAACCAGGTGGCAAACAACTTTGTCGGCGTTGCCGCCGTGGCAGGAATGTTTGTCACGGGCAATGAAGGCGCCGGCATCCGGCTGGAAAACGGGGCGAACAACAACCGGATCGGTGGAACGATTCCGCTGCGCGACAAGGCCGGTGTCTGGAATGCCCCTGCGGGAAACAGAATCGGAAAGAGCGGCACCGACGGCGTACACGTGGCAGGCGCGGCGACGACCGGCAATTCCATCACCTACAATTCCATCGCCGACCACGCTTCTGGACTGGGAATTCAAAATGTAAACGGCGGCAACGGCGAGATTCCGTCGCCTACGGTGACGCTCGTCACTCCGGCCGAGGTAAAGGGGACGGTCGCCGCGGGAGTGCCCGATGGGAGCCTGGTGCAGGTGTTCAGCGACGCCGACGACGAGGGGAAAGTCTTCGTCGGCGAGGGGCTGGTTGCGGGTGGAGCGTTCCAGATTCCCGTGGCGGCGAAGCCCTTTGCCAACATCAACGCGACGGTCACCCATGGAATAACGGGCGAGACCTCGGAGTTCTCCACACCGGTCGTGCTCCCTCCCGAGCTCTTTGCGGGTCTGCACGTGGCCCGCACGACCAACCCGCCCGCGGCGCAGGACATTCCGTTGAACGGCGTTCCGCGGATAACCATGCCGCTGAAGCTCACGGCCAGCGGTGGCCCCGTCCAGATTACGAGCCTGAGTCTGCTGGCCACCGGCACCGTAAACGAAGCCACGGCCCTCGTCGGCACGCGTCTCATCAGGGACAATGACAAAAGCGGGGACTATTCCAGCGGGGATGAGTTCCTGGCGGAACCGATTCAGTTCACCGTCGACGACAGCACCCGCTCGTTCCTGAACCTGGACGCAGTGATCCTCGAGGGGGAAACCCAGCATTGGTTGGTGGAGGTGGAACTGGACGCCGCCATGGCCGGCGTCGGCGAAACGGTAGCGTTCGAAATGCCGAGCGCGTCCTACATCGGTTCGCAGGGACTGTTCCCCGGTTCGCCCATCGCCGAGACCGGGGAATTTGTCATCCGCAGCGATGTGCTGAGCATCGTACCCGACACCGGGCCGATCACGTTCCCAGACTGGCAGGCAATCCATTTTTCCGCTTCGGAGCTCTCTGATCCGGCCGTTAGCGGCCCCTTGGGCAATGCCGACAATGACCTGCTGCCCAACGTGGTCGAGTATGCCTATGGAACCGATCCGCACCTTGACACGGCCGATCCGGTGGTCGCCGGTGAGCACTCCGATGCGGGACAAACGTTTCTGACCTTGACCTTTCCGCTGGTGGACGGGTTGAGCGACATCGTTTACGGGACGGACACCTCTCCAGACCTGATCGGTTGGACGACGGGTTCGTTTGAGATTCTCTCAGATACGCTCACGAATGGGATTCATCTGATTCAATTGAAGCTTCTGCCGCCCGTCGCCGGAGTCGGAAGTCGGTACTATCGCCTCAACATTGAGCTGATTCCCTGAAAACGGTGGAAAGGACGGGGCGCTTCCCGGAGCCCAGCGTGGTGCCTCGGAAACGGGAGCTGATGAGGGTGGTCGAAACTGGAGCCAGTTGTCGGGATCGAACCGACGACCTGCTGTTTACAAAACAGCTGCTCTGCCGCTGAGCTAAACTGGCATCCAACCGGACGCGCTTTATAGGCCGTCGTTCCTTTCCGGGTCAAGGTCGGGCTCGACCTTCAAGAATTCCGGCATTTCCCCTCAACTTGTCCGATGCCTCCTGGCCGTTGTCTGCCACAGTTTTTCGAGTCGCGCATGCAGCTCTCCAGTGAGTGGCGAGCGCCGGATCGGTCTTCCGCCGATGGAAACAACCTCGGCGATGCCCACGGTGCTTGAAGTGAGGAAGACTCCGTCGGCGCGCAGAAGCCTGGCCGGACGAATCCGGGTTTCTCCCGTGCGAATGCCCACTCGACGGCAAAGCTTCAGCAGGGCCGCGCGGGTGGTTCCCGGCAGACCCCCGGTCTCCAGCGGCGTGGTATTGAGGCAATCTTGCGTAATCCAGAACAGATTGCTGCTCACCGCCTCGGTCACGAATCCATCTCGGTCAAGCAGCAACGCGTCGTCGAAGTCGGCAGACTCCGCTTCCGCCTTCACAATGACATTGAGAATGCGGCTCGCGGTCTTGTGGTGCAGCGTCGGGTTTCGCGCATCAAATCTGAGTGTTGAGATGGACACGTGAACCTGATGCGGAATGCCGGGCGTGAACCGTGCGCCCGGATGAAGAGTCATGACGAGGATTGGATCCTTCGCGTTGGCAGGCGAGTAGCCACGCGTGCCAATGCCCCTTGTGAGATGAAGACGCAGCACGGCGTCGGCGGTTCGGTTCCTTTTCAACAGGTCCTTCAGGCAGCTGCGGACGCGACGTTGCTGCAGGGGAACCGTGATGCCAGCCCAGTTCGAAGCGTTGATGAACCGGCGCCAGTGTGCCTGCCACTCCAGCGGACAACCATCGAGAACGCGGATGGTTTCAAACACTCCGTCGCCCAGCTGAAAACTGCGGTCGAAGATCGAAACGAATGCGCTACGCGCGGGAATCAGGCGGCCGTTCATCGCCACCCAGGGAAATGACGAGCCTGTCGGAACTCCATTCATCGGTCGGCAAAAGGGGTGGTGGGTATTCCTCTTGGGGTGGCATGATCAGAGCAGGAAGAGCGATCGACGGCCTGGAAGAACGCGCGCGCCTTGACGACAGTTTCCTCCAACTCCGCTTCCGGCAACGAGTCGGCGACAATTCCCGCTCCGGCATGATAGTGAACGCGACCTCCCTGAAGGAAGGCCGAGCGGATCAGGATGTTCCACTGGCTTTCGCGGTTGAATCCCACATAGCCGAGGCTTCCGGTGTAGGGGCCGCGCGATACGGGTTCAAGCTCATCGATGATCTGCATCGCCCGAATCTTGGGTGCTCCTGTGATGCTGCCCCCGGGGAAGCAGGCGGCCAGGGCGTCGAGATGGGTGGTTCCACGCCGCAGCCGGCCCGCGACGGTCGATACGAGGTGATGAACGTGCGTGAACTTTTCAAGTCGCAGCAGTTCGGGCACATTGACCGAGCCATGTTCGCAGACCCTGCCAAGGTCGTTGCGCAGCAGGTCGGTGATCATCACCAGTTCGGCCCGCTCTTTCTCGCTGGCCTGAAGCTCGTACGAAAGCCGGGCATCCTCGTCGGAGTCCAGTGATCGCGGCCGCGTGCCCTTGATCGGTCGCGAGACGATGTGATCGCCGCTGATTTGGAGGAACTGTTCAGGAGATGAACTGACGATCGCGCCGTCATCCCATCGTTGAAAGGCCGAGAATGGTGCGGGAGAGATCTGGAAGAGCTTGTTGAAGAGCTCGAATGGGTGAACGGACGATTCCATCGACCAGCGGCGGGAGAGGTTGACCTGGTAGATGTCGCCCATCCGTATGTAGCCCAGTGCATGATGGACGGCCCGCAAAAATGCTGCGTCCGGCAGGCTCACGCTGCTCCCTTTCGCCGGCCGGATCAAGTTGGTCATGGGGGAGACCAGCGGCGAGTCCGAACCTGCCCCGAGAATTTCGCGCCATTTGTCCCGTTGCCGGAATGCTGCACGATCGCAGCGCGTGCCATCCAATTGAAGACCGGTCGCCACGATCCACGCCCGGCTGAGCGCATGATCCCAGACAAGCAGGGACGGATAGAAACCAACGCGGCAGTCCGCGAATTCCAGATCATTGAGTGCCGTGCGGGGGACGCGCGGTTCGACGAACTTGCCGAGGTCATAGCCCCAGAACCCGAAGCATCCACCTGTCGGAAACGAGGCATCAGGTTCATTCAGCAGTTCATATCGGGAAATCCTTGCACGCAGCAGCTGCCATGGATTGCCGAACTGCACCACGCAGCCTTCGGCATCGGCCCCCTTCCATTCGCATCGGGCGCCGTGGCTGACAAAGTTCAGCATAGGAAACGCCGCAAGAAAAGAGTGGCGATTCTGCCCGGAAGCGGAGCCACAGCTTCGCAACAGAATCGGGCAGTCCATCCCTTCGATGCATGCGGCCAACCCTTCAGGGCTGAGGTCGTGGTCAAACTCTTCGATCAGAGGCCGCATGCTGGAGGGAGAATGGAAGCGCAACCGGCGGACGTCCAACCGAATTGGGAGGTGAATCGAAGTGGGAAAATGATTCGGATAGCAGACGCCAAGGAGGTGGGGGTGGGGAACCCCGCTGAAGAAACGTACCGCTACCCGAATCGGACTGAGATTAAAATCAGGCCCTGAGTTGTCAATACCCCATTTGGTCCATTGCCACGCTCCCCATGGCATTGGTGAAATGACCGGATCAATCAACCAGGTCCGCTTTGACGCCGGTCCTGCTGCGGACCTGGGCAAGGAGCAGGCCTTTTGGTTAAACCAAGCCAGGGAGTGTTGGCAGATAAACAAACGGCTTGAAGTGCGTCGTTCGGCACCTATTGTCCCGGCGCATGAAAGATGTTCAAGGCGGACAGATGCTGCATATCGGCAACCTCCTCTCTGACAAGGGCGTTGCCCTCTCGCTAAAGGCCCGCAATCGGGACGAGGTGTTGCGGGAACTGATAACCCTCATCCCTGCTTTGGCGGATCGCCCCGCCGAACGGGAGAAGTTGTTTCATGCCCTGAAGGAGCGGGAGGAGCTGTGCAGCACCGGGATTGGCGACGGAGTCGCCCTCCCACACGCGCGCAACGCCATGGTGGGACTGGTTGACGAACCGGTGATCGTCTTCGGACGCAAGGTGGAGGGGATGCACTACGCTTCAATCGACGGCGCCGCGGTGAAGCTTTTCTTTCTGTTGATCGCCCCCAACGTGACGACCCATTTGCGGATACTTGCGCGTTTGAGCCGGTTGCTCAGAAATCCGCACGTGCGAAACAGCCTGCTGACCGCTGAATCCGTCTCCCGCGTGCTCTCGATCATCAAGGTAAATGAAGTCGACCTGGATTCCCTGCCTTCGCACTAGGTTGTCTCACCATTGAAACCCTGCTGTCGCAAGGCTTCGAACAGAACCATCGCGACGCAGTTCGACAGGTTCAGCGACCGGGCCATCGGATTGAACATCGGAATCCGAAGCCAACCATCGCGATGCGCTTCCAGCATCGTCATTGGCAAGCCCAGCGTTTCCCGGCCGAATACCAGGTAGTCGCCGGGAAGAAAGCGGGCCTGATCGTATCGCTTGGGACCGTTCGATTCGATCATCCACAATCGTGCCTGTGGGCTGAGGGAATCTGCAAAGCACTTCCAGTTCCTCCAGCGGTGCCAGGTGACGTGCTGCCAGTAGTCCATTCCAGCCCGCTTCAACTGTTTGTCGTCCAGTTCAAACCCGAGGGGCTCGATGAGGTGCAGCACCGTGCCGGTTGCCGCGCAGAGGCGCGCCACGTTGCCGGTATTCGGCGGGATCTCGGGTTCCACCAGCACCACGTTCATCGATCGCCTCTCCGCTTGGTTCCGTTCACGCCCTTCCGGTAGTTGACCTTCCACAGTACCAGTCCCCATGCCGGGGCCGTCATGCCCGCCGCGCTGCGGTTTAATCCGGCCAGCATCCGTTCCACGTCCCCGGGCTCGTGCCGGCCTTCGCCGATCTGCACCAGCGTGCCGGCGATGCCGCGGCACATCTTGTAGAGGAATCCGTCGCCTTCGATGATGACGGTGATCAGCGGACCGCTGCGTTTCACGTCGCAGCGGGTGATCGTTCGGACGGTGTCCTCCATTTCGTAGTCACGATTGGCTGCGAAGGATTTGAAGTCGCGTTTGCCGGGAAACAGCGCGGCTGCCGCCCGCATCGCCCTAAGATTGAGCACGCGCTTGACATGCCACGCCCGCTTTTCCAGCAGGGGATTCATCGCGGGATGGTTCCAGATGAAGTAGCGGTACTGCTTGCCGCAGGCGTCAAACCGCGCATGAAAATCGGCGGGCATCCGGCGGCAGCTCATCACCCGGATGTCCGGCGGCAGATGGGCGTTCGCGGCAAGGGGCACTTTGCGTGCGGGCAGCTTGAATTCAGCGGCCCGCACATCCACGTGGATGTGCGGGCCGCT
>DNDP01000498.1:0-212 GCA_003484235.1 Verrucomicrobiales bacterium | reverse complement strand
AGCGGCCCGCACATCCACGTGGGCGACCATGCCAAGCGCGTGGACGCCGGTGTCCGTCCGGCTCGAACCGTGGATGCGCCTGACCGAGGGGAAAATCCTTGCGAGCGCTTCTTCCACCCGCTGCTGGACGCCGAGACCGACCTTCTGAACCTGCCAGCCGGCGTAGCGGGTGCCGTCATAGGCAATGACAAGCTTGAGCCTGATGGAAGCTG
>DNDP01000110.1:8319-14126 GCA_003484235.1 Verrucomicrobiales bacterium | reverse complement strand
TACATGAAGAACGGATCCTCCTTCGTTGCGGCCTGCCGGAGAAATCCTTCGGCGTCGTCGGCCAGCACCTCGCTCCAATGTCTCCCGCCCTTCCAGAAGCCCTCGAACTTCGGATCGTAAGGCGACCACTTGTCCGGCTTCCCGTCGATCGGCCGGTAATAGCCTTCCGGGGTCTGGTTGGGCATGCCCGGGCGCACGTGGACGACATGGTCGAAGACTTTGGTGGCGTCGGCCTGCACGTGCCATTTGCCGCTCATGTAGGTCTCGTAGCCGGCGGTTTTCAGCAGCTGGGACCAGAACCGCCCGGCCTTCACCTCATCGGCGAGCTTGGGCTCCAGAGCGCGGGACCGCCAGACGGAGCGGCCGGTGTTCAACATCGTGCGGCTGGCTACACACACCGCGCCGTGCCATGCGCCCATGTTGTAGGCGTGTGTGAAGGTGGTGCCGGCGCGGACCAGCCGGTCGAGGTTCGGCGTTTCGATGTCCGTGTGCCCGAGGGCGGCGATTGTCTCGTAGCACTGATCGTCGGCGAACAGGAAGAGGATGTTGGGTTTCGTGGCGGCGGCGACCGGGATGGCGGATGCCAATCCCAGCAGGAAAATGGCAATCGCGGCCAGCCGACGCCGCAAGTCTCTCGAAGGAATTCTCATTTCAGATTTCATGGTTTCCAAATCACTTCTTAACGGCCAGCCCCACGGCTTCGGCGGTCAGCCGTTGGATCTCGTCGAACCGCCCTTCCATCAACATGGCCGGGCTGACCATCCAGCTCCCTCCGCAGGCGACCACGCATTCCAGTTTCAGGTAGTCGGCAAGGTTCGCCGGACTGATTCCGCCGGTCGGGATGAACTTCATCCCGCCATAGGGACCGCTGAACGCCTTCAACGTCCTGACGCCGCCCAGCGTCTCGGCCGGGAAGAACTTCACCACCGTCAGCCCGAACTCGAGCGCCGACTCCAAGTCGGTCGGCGTGGCGATGCCGGGGAACACTGGCACCCGGTTCTCCAGGCACCAGGCGACGGTGCGGGGATTGAAACCCGGCGAGACGATGAAGCGCGCCCCGGCCTCCACCGACTCCGAGGCCTGCTTTGCCGAATGGACGGTGCCGGCGCCGACGAGCAGTTCCCTGCGGTCGCGCAAGCGACGGATCGCCTTCAAGCCATCCTCGGTGCGGAGGGTGATCTCGGCACAGGGCAGGCCGCCGGCAATCAGGGCATCGGCCAACGGCATGGCATCGTCGGCGGAGTCAATGGCGACCACCGGTATGATTCGCAGAGCGGCAAGCTGGTCGGTCAGTTCGTTCATGGAGCGGCAGGCGAAAGGATTGTCCCGTGGAGTCGGCAGTGCGAGCCGAAGTTGGAGCTCGTGGAGGGAGCCGAAAGTTTCAGTCTTCCGGCATCCGCTTCTGGTAGGCGCAGATTTCGCCGTCACCGTAGTAGGCGACGAGCACGGCGCCGTCACTCGCGACCGCGTGAAACAGTTCCTGAAACAGCTCGTGTTCCTTCGGCCAGGGATAGACGAAGAACACGTCGATCTCGTCGGTGTCGTGGTCCATCCCCTCGTAGCGCGGCCAGTGCCGCGGTGGCGATCCGTCGAGAGGGTAGCCCTGCGGATGGATCAACCCGTCTCCGCCCTCGCCCGGATAAGAGGAGAAACCCTCGGGGAAGTAGCTGGTCTCCAAGATTTCGACGTTCAGTCCCTGGCTGCGCGCGAGTTCGCGCGAGAAACGCACGACATCTGGGTCAATTTCGATCCCGTAGGCGCGGTAGCCGAGCATCGAGGCCAGACAGACGCCCATCCCAAACCCGCTGCCCAGTTCGCAGAAAACCCGTCCATAGGTGAGCTCCCGCCGCGTGACCTCCGCCAGCACCGGGTAGAGCAGCTCGGGATCGCAGTGCACGAAATTGGGCTTCTCCCGGTATGGATGCGCGTCGTCGTAGGAATCCATCGCTCGGTGCGCCGCCGCGATGAAGCCGGTCACCTCCGGGGGGAGCGGCACCTTGGGTGGACGGAGATCAAGTTCACGAATGGCCATGCGACGCTGAGAGGGACCGCCCGAAATCCTATCCCTCCTGTCGGATGCGCGGCAAACCAATTGGCTGGCATCACCGGTGCAGCCTCGCTGTAGGCAAAGTGTCTGTTCATGCCGCAAACCGGGTCCGGCCTTCGGCCCCGATCCCAGATGCACGCACATCCGCAGCACCGATGGTGTCACCCGCCATCCGCCGTGCTTATCCTTGAACGTTCGGAATGTGCGCGACGTCGAATCAGCTCCCACCCACAACACCCAACGTTACATGAAATCCACCGCCTCGCTCGCCGCCCTCCTGCTCCTGTCGCCAATCGCGTTGCCCGCCGCCACGCCGAAAGCCACGCCCGAGGAAGCGCTCGCCATCCTCCAATCCCTTCCCCCCGTCGCCCGCAAGATCGAGGGCAAGCCGCAGCTGGTCCACCTTTGGAAGGACAAGACGCCGGCCGACATCCGCACCATGAAGACCATCAGCCCCGGCGGCCACATCCAGGGCGGAGCGCACCTCAAGATCAAGGGCGACGACTGGCGCGGCTTCACGGCCTTCGAGCAGCTTGAGAAGGCCGAGCTGTGGGAGATCGAGGGCGCCGATGACACGGCATTCCGCCATCTCGGCAACCTTTCGCAGACGGTCAACTGGCTGTTCGTCGAGATCGCCGGGGTCTCGGACCTCGGCCTCGCGCCGCTGGCGAACCTCAAGAACCTCCGTTACCTGGGCATTGGCTGGACCAAGACCGTCACCGACGGCGCTTTCGAGAGCCTGGCGGGCATCACCAGCCTCGAGCACCTGCTGGTGTCAGGCTGCAAGGGCATCACCGGCGAGGGCGTCGGCAAGCTCAAGACGCTGCCAAAGCTCAAAACGCTGGAGATCGGCTCCACCAGCGTGACCGACGCCACGCTCAAACATTTTTCCCCGCTGCAGGTCGAGGAATTGAACCTCAGCCAGAATCAGGTCACCGCCGCCGGCCTGGCAGAGCTGCTGTCCGACGCGAACAATCTTCCGCACCTCAAGACGCTGACCCTGAAAAAGGTCCCCCTCAGCGAAGCCGACCTCGCCGCGCTCCAGTCCGCCCGCCCGGGTCTGAAGATTGCGCGATGATTCTCCGTATCTCTGCGTGGGAATGAGCGCCCGGTCCCTCACGCAGGCGTGCCTTCCCGATCGCCCGGCGGTGAGGAATTCGCCGGCTGCATCATCGCCGGCCGGTCGCTTTCCTTCCGCCACCAGACCGCCAGGATGCTCCCGAAGATCGAATGGAGGGTGGCCGAGATCGCGGCGGGCAGCGGGGCAAGCGCGAGGTCGGCGAAGTTGTTCCGGGCGTGCACGGCGGCGAGACCGGAGTTTTGCATGCCCACTTCGATCGATACGGTCTGCCGCACGACGGCCGGCTGCCGGCACAGCCAGGCGAACCCGTAGCCCAGCCCGAACCCGCCCAGGTGCAGCATCGCCACGGCGGCAAACAGCACGCCGGCCGCCTCGCGCAACGCCGCCGCATTCGACCCGATGATGCTCGCGCAGATCATCGCGATGAACAGGACCGACACCAGCGGCGCCACCGGATTCACGGCGCGGACCAGACGCGGCGCGAAGTGGTTCAGCAGCACTCCGGTCATCACCGGCGCGATCACCACCTGCACGGTGCCCAGCAGCAGGCCCCAGAAATCGACCGGCACGTAGGCGCCGGCCAGCAGCTTCGTGAGCGTCGGCGTCATGATCACGGCGGCCAGGGTCGAGCACATGGTCATCAGCACCGAGAGCGCGACATCCGCCCGCGCGATGTAGGTGACGACGTTCGACGCCGTGCCCCCGGGACAGCAGGCCACCAGGATCAACCCGACGGCGAGGGCCGCATCGAGCTGCAGCAGCTTCGCAATTCCCCAGCCGAGCAGCGGCATGATGGTGAACTGCGCCACCACGCCGGCCAGCACCGCCAGCGGCCGCAGCGCCACGCGCCGGAAGTCATCCACGGACA
This sequence comes from Verrucomicrobiales bacterium, assembly GCA_003484235.1. Taxonomy (GTDB): domain Bacteria; phylum Verrucomicrobiota; class Verrucomicrobiia; order Limisphaerales; family RI-55; genus RI-55. The sequence goes on along the minus strand of DNDP01000110.1, from coordinate 10,130 downwards.
GCGTGATCCCCATCCCGAGCATGATGATCGCGAGCCCCCAGGTGATCCACCCGCCGCTGAACCACGTGAACCATGCGGGCCGGACATACGCCAGCACCCCGGCGAGCAGCACCCACACCGGGAACAGGTTGGCCAGGAGATTAAGCAGGCGAGCCAGTGACATCTCGTCCGGTCGGGTTGAAAGCAGTTTTCGGCCGGTTCCTCAATCCTTGAGCCAGCCGTGGTGGCGCCCCATCCAGTATGGCAGCAGAAAATAGGTGCCGCACTCGAGCGAACGGCCGTCGGTGCCTGAATCCGCCTGGTAGGGGTTGCCGTTCCACTTGTGCGTCCGCCGCTCATCAGGGGCCACGGTGTCGGCGAGTTCGCGGCGTCCATGACGGTCCACAACCGGCAGCATCTCGACATCCGTCCGCCGGCTGTTGAAGACGCCCCATTCGATTGGCAGCCAGGGAATCCGCTCCAGCGTCAGGCGCGAGTCCTTCCGGTGGGTTCGTGTCAGGGAACCGGCCCCGCTGGCTGCGGAGATGTAGTTCCACAGCGGGTTGCGGTCCGGCTCAATCCGGCTCCAGGTGAACCGCAGGCTGTCGAGGTAGATGGCGCGGAGTTTTGGATCGCGCTCATGGCGGAGCAAAGGATCGAACGACAGGTAGGCCAGTTCATCGTCGGAAAAGTTGATCTCCCCGCCGCCCGGCCACCGGCGGTACTCCTTCACAAACTCCGCGTAACCCCGCTTCACCCGCTCCTGGTAGGCGGCCTCGTAGCGCGCGTCGCCGGTGACGTGCACCGCCACCCGCAGCGCGGCCAGCAGTTCGAGCGAGCGAAGCGCCCGCTCGTATTTGCCCTCCTCGGTCGCGTAGTAGCGTTCGGACCACTGGCCCCAGCGCGTGGGCTGGCCGTCCAGGTCCAGCAGGTCGAAATCGTTCGCCAGCAGATGGTCGGTGATCGCCGCAATCACCCGGCGCACGGTGCGTTGCTGCCCCTCGTCCGCGACGAGATCGTGGAAAAGGGCGTGCCCGTAGTAGTGACCGACGATTTCGTCCGAACTCGTGTCGCCCTTCCAGACCCACTGTCCGTCCCGCGTGGGATGCCATTCGCCGCCGGCCTCGTGCGGCTCGTCCTTCGTCACGAAGCTGCGCGCCGGAAAGCCCGGATGCCCCGTGATGTCGAGCAGCCGCACGATCGCGTCAAATGCCCGCGTGGCCCGTGCCCGCGCCTCCTCGTCGCCGGTCACCGCAAAGCGGAACGACTGTGCGGCCAGATACATGGCCGTCCACAGCCCGTCATTGTCGTTGTCGGTGGTGAAGCTCGTTTCCAGGTTGCCCGGTTCACGCAGCCGGCAGTCGGCAACGAAGCCGTGCCGGACATGATGCCGCTCGATCAGCTCTTCGTAATGGGCGGCCTTCTCCGCCAGCGTCATCGGCCGCCACGTGATCTCGGCGACGGCGCTGTCGGTGCGGACCCACACCCGGGTGGCCGCCGGGGCGTTGCTCACGACGATGTTGCGCACGTGGTTGTCGCGCAGCCAGCGTTGACCGGCGAAGAACTGCCATCGCTCCCAGGGATGCGTGGCCGAGGGATCGAACCGCGCCGCGCCTTCGGGACCGCCCAGCCAGGCCACGCCGCCGGGTTCGCGGACGTAAAGCTGCAGGTCGGGTAACGGTCCCCGCTCGGGATGGTGCCAGAGCGAAGGCTGGCCAAGCCCGCGCACTTCCGCGGGCAACGAGGGATCCTCGAGTTCCAGTTGGCGAACGATCTTTTGGTGGTATTCCGCCAGGCAGGTCGAAGCGAGCCCGACGACGGCGAGGGCGAGG
>DNDP01000110.1:7611-8124 GCA_003484235.1 Verrucomicrobiales bacterium | reverse complement strand
GGCGAGGGCGAGGAACAGTGGTTTGCGCATGAGATCGGCAAATCGAACCCGGCAGTCACCTCCGAGGCAAGCATGGATGCATCGGGAGAACGCCAGACACGCCTGCCGGCTCTCCTCCGATCTCAGCGACCGGAGACCTGAGCCCGGCCGTTCCAGAAATGCAAAACGCCCGGTTACCCGGGCGTTCGATTCAGGGGAATCCCGTTCGGGATTTCAACGCGTCAACACGCGCAGCGCCTCGGTCAGGTTCGCCGCGCCGGTACGTTCGACGGCCTTCCGGTCAATCACCCGGACATTGCGCGCGCTGTCGGTGATCTGGTCGTTGGCCTTGGCCTTCTCGGGGATGTGGGTCCCGGTGGTGAGCACGGCGGTCTTGCTTTCCACCTCACCGGAATAACAGCGATCCGGGCAGCACTCCGAGCAGGAATTCTTCTTCGCCACGGCGGGTGCCGCCGCCTTCTCGGCGGCCGCGACCGCCGGGCCGTTGTCCCGTTTGATCTCCTCGGCGCCCGT
>DNDP01000110.1:4842-7449 GCA_003484235.1 Verrucomicrobiales bacterium | reverse complement strand
GTCCACAGGGCGCCCAGCGCACCGACGGACAACACGGCCGCCAACCGGCCAAGTTTCATCAGGATGGACTGACGGGCGTGGGTTTTCATAAGTGCCGGACTATAGCATCCGGTCACCCGTCTGCACCAACTTTGTTGGCCTCGCGTCCGGCCGCGAGTTCCAGACGGTCGAGCAGCTCACGCTTGAGGCCCTCGAGGTAGGCGACCGTCTCCGGCAGGCCCGCGGACCCGGCGTAGCGTATGAGCGGTTCCAGCAGCCACTGCTCGGTCGGGGTGATCCGCGCCTCGAGCCGGCCACGGCACAGCTGCATGCCCACCCACTGGACGCTGGATGGAACGTGATCCCGGTGCTCATCGAGCGAGGCGTGCAGCCGCGCGGTCAACGCGCCCAGATCGTCGTCGGCCGTGTAGGCCTTCACCTTCTGGCCGATGCGAAACACCTCGGCGGCCAACCGGTCGATCCGTTCGCGCATCTCCACGCCGCTGATCTCGGCGACCTTCAGCGCATGAAACCTGCCCTCCCCGTCGATCGCCTGCAGGAGTCCGATGAGATTGCTGGCAAGATTGACCACCGCCTTGTCGAATTCGATCCGCGTCGGCGGGACATCCCCCGCATTCTCAAACCACGCGCCCCGGCCTGCGCAGAGTTCCACCACACGTTGGCGGATCTCCGACGCGCCGCCGGCGATGCGTGTCCGGCCCGGGGGGCCCGGATGGTACACGGTGTCGGCACCGTACCCGTCGCGGACGCCCGTCTGGATGCTCACCCCGCGCAGCCAGCGGCCGACGATCGCCGGCATCAGGTCGGGCCAGAGGTCCGGCAACCGGCCGAAGAGCGTGGCCTCCTCGAGCTTCTCCACGAACACCTGCCGCACGCGTTGATGGTAGATGCCGTTCGCGCAGAGCACGACCGCGGGAAACGGCAGGCCCCCGGCACGGAGCTGGCCGGCGGCCTCGATGGCTTCCAGCAGCTCGACGCACACCGAGACGATGTCGAGCAGCTGGTCCGGGTTCGTGCAGACGAGCAGCACCTCGGGCAGGCGTCCTTCCCGGAAAGACGTGACCGGGTCGCCCCGCAGGCAGCTGGCAAGGGCCACCCGATGCTGCGCACCTTCATACTCGATCCTCAGCTCCCCGGCCGACCGCAGTGCGGCACCGCTCCTCGAACCGGGGCGTTCCAGAAAACCGATCCGGTCGGCATCGTGTTGCAGCCCGCCGGTCAGATGGAAATGGAGGCTCACCCCGAGCGCGCCGGCCGGGAGGATGCCGATTTCACCGTGGGCCAGCTTGCTCATGGCTTGGGATCTTCATCCATTCCGTCCAGCACTTCCCGGGCGCGCGCCACGTGGGAGACCTTCAGGATGAGCCGCAGCTTCTCCTCCGCCGAGTCTTCGCTGCCATAGGCGTAGTCGATGTTCACGCCGGCGTCCGCCAGCGCCTGGCTCACCCGCGCCAGTGTTCCGGGCATGTCCCGCAGGTCAATGGCGAGCACCTCTGCTTCGATGACATAAAGTCCCGCGCCCGCAAGCAGCTCACGCGCACGATCGGGATCGCTCGGGATCAGACGGACGACGCCCTGCTCGACGGTGTCGTTGACCGACAGATCACGGATGTTGATGCCATTGTCGGCGAGCGTTCGGCCGATGGCGGCCAGGCGGCCGGGCTGGTTCTCGATGGCCACGGTGAGCTGGCGATGGATCGTGTGTTTCATGGCGCGCTGGGTTCGGGACAAGCTTACCGCGCGGCGCCCGCGTTGCAAACCAACCAGTGCCGTCGATCCGCACGACGAAAGCACCACCTCGGCGGAGTTGCTGCCGGTCCCGCTTTGGGGCAGGATGGTCAAAAGCATCATGAAGGATTCCCGCCCGACTGAAGATTCCCACGTCCGCTCGCCGGCACCCGATTTCATCGACGCCGCGCGACCCGCCACCCCCGCGCCGAACGGCGTGAAGGAGTTTCGGTTCCTCGAAGGCCCGCGCTCGCGCACCGAGGAATTGATGATCCTGTTCCGCGTGATGCGCGATTTCCTGCGCGGCTTCCGGGCCCTGCACTTCGTCGGCCCCTGCGTCACCGTCTTCGGCTCCGCCCGCTTCCCCGAGGGGCACCGGTACTACGAGCTTGCGCGCGCGCTCGGAGCCGCCCTCGCACGCGCCGGGTTCGTGGTGATGACGGGGGGCGGCCCGGGCATCATGGAGGCGGCGAACCGCGGCGCCCGTGACGGAGGGGGCCTCTCCCTCGGGTGCAACATCGAGCTCCCGATGGAGCAGGGGCACAATCCCTACCTCGATGACTGGATCACCTTCCGGTACTTCTTCGTCCGGAAGGTGATGCTGGTGAAGTACAGCGCGGCGTTCGTGGTGTTCCCGGGCGGCTTCGGCACGCTNNCCCCTGCGTCACGGTGTTCGGCTCCGCCCGCACCAAGCCCGGCACGCCGCACTACGAACTGGCCCGCACGATGGGCGCGGAGATCGCCCGGCTCGGGTTCACCGTCATGACGGGTGGCGGCCCCGGAATCATGGAGGCGGCCAACCGCGGCGCCCGCGAGGCCGGCGGCCGGTCCGTCGGCTGCAACATCGAACTGCCCTTCGAGCAGGAGGCCAATCCCTAC
>DNDP01000110.1:1329-4730 GCA_003484235.1 Verrucomicrobiales bacterium | reverse complement strand
TGGAGGCCGCCAACCGCGGCGCCCGCGAGGCCGGCGGCCGGTCCGTCGGCTGCAACATCGAACTGCCCTTCGAGCAGGAGGCCAATCCCTACGTCGACCGCTGCGTGACGATGCACTACTTCTTCGTCCGCAAGACGCTCCTGATCAAATACAGCTATGCGTTCGTGGTGATGCCCGGGGGCGCCGGCACGATCGACGAGCTGTTCGAGGCACTGACCCTGATCCAGACGGGCAAGATCAAGCGGTTCCCGATCATTGTGATGGGCACCGACTACTGGCAGGAGGTGCTCGGTTTCCTGAAGAAAATGGTCCGCGAAGGCACCATCAGCCCGGAGGATCTGGAACTGGTGGACGCCACCGATTCGGTCGAGGAGGCGATCCGGCATCTCAAGGAGAAGGCGATCCGCCCGTTTGGCCTCAGGCCTGGCCGCCCGTCCCGCTGGCTCGGCGAACTCGATTTCCGTCCCGCGCCGGCCGCCCCTCAGCGCTGAGCCGTCATTGTGCGGCCGATTTTGGCAGCTGGCGCGAGACATGGCCGAGCGTCACATGGGCACCGCGCGTCAGCCCATCCGGCGGGCTGGAAAAAATCCGGCCCACCCCAGCGGTTGACCGACCCCCGTCTCCATCTTGGCACCCGGTTGATTCTTTCCGCCCTTCTTTGCCGTGGCGTTTCCCGGCAGGCGGGGTAGACTTCATCCTGCCCGACAGTCGCCTGAACCAAAACCGTCCGCCCCCATGGCCGCCTCCGAAAAGGTCATCCAGCTCCGCCAGTTGCTCGCCGGAAAATTCCCGGCCGCGCATGCCGCCCGCCCGCGGACCCGCGACGCCTTCCATACCTGCCTGCCGCGGCTGGACGACATCGGCCTGCCCAAGGGTGAACTGACCGAACTGGTCAGCGAACACGCCAGCACCGGCGTGGCCACGCTGCTCGCGACCCTGGTCGAATCCGCTCTGCGGGCGCCGCATCACGTGGCTTTGATCGACGGCCGCGACAGCTTTGATCCGCAGTCGGTCAGCGCGGACGCCTGCCGGAATCTCCTGTGGGCCCGCTGCCGCAATGCGCTGGAGGCCGGCAAGGCGGCCGACCTCATCCTGCGGGATGGAAACTTGCCGTTCATCCTCCTCGATCTGCGCGCCAATCCGGTCCGCGAGGTTCGCCGTCTCGGCAGCCCCGTCTGGTACCGCCTGCAAACCCTTGCCCGGCATTCCTCGGTCACCTGCCTCGTCCTGACACCCGCCAAGATCGTCAGCAGTGCGCGGCTGCGAATCACCGTGGCCCGGTCGCGGAGCCTGGCGGAGGTCGATCTGCGCCGCGACCGCCTCGTCCAGGATTTGGAACTTCCCGTCACCCGGCGCCGCGAGACGGCCGGCGATCTGGTTGCCAATGAACAGCACGACCGGCAGGTGGCCGGATGACCATGAGGATGAGCTGCTGACCGGAGAAACCGCCCGCCATGTTTGCCGTGCTCCAGCTTCCCAACTTCCACCTGCAGGCCGCGCTGCGTCAGGAGCCCGGCGCCCTGAACGGCCCCGCCGTGCTGCTGGACGAGGACCCGCTGGTGAAACGTTCGCGCGACCGGATCCGCATCACCCAGCTCGCCCGCGCAGCCACGGACGCCGGCGTCGAGGCGGGCATGACCGCCACCCAGGGGCAGGCCCGCTGTCCCGGCCTGCGCATCGTCACCCGTTCCACTCCGGCGGAGCAGGCCGCCCAGGAAATCCTGCTGCAGTGGGCCGGCTCGATCTCGCCACGGATCGAATCCACCGGCGACGGTCTCTGCACGATCGACCTCACCGGCACGCGCTTCGACCGCGAGCCCGCGTTGCTGGGCGATCGCGCTGGAGATGCCTTCACCCGGTTGAACCTGATCGTGCAGGTCGGCATCGCTGCCAATCCGGAACTGGCGTTCCTGGCGGCAAGGTTCGCCGACAATCGTTTCCTCGACGGCGAACACATCTGCACTTCCGCCGCCCCCAGCCCGGGACTGGAATTGCGGGAACAGGTGGCGGCTTACACGCCGGGGCCAGTCTCCGGATCTTCGGCTGCCCAGCTCGAATTCGGCAACCGCTCGTTTCCACGGGCCGGGCAGCCTGCTTGCACGGGGTCACCGGCGGGCGAACGGCCGGCGAACCGGCAGCCTGCGACCGCCGCCGTGCGGATCGTGACGCCCACTGCCGGGGCCGCCGCAGTTTTCCTCGCGCCACTGCCGGTGGAGGCGCTGAGCGTTCCGGCTGAAATCTCGACGGTGCTGCGGGCCTGGGGTGTTCGCACCCTGGGCGAGCTGGTGGCCCTGCCCCGGGAAGGCGTGGTGGAACGGCTCGGTCCGGAGCTGTTGCCGCTCTGGCGACAGCTTGGCGGCGGGGAACCGCGTCCGCTCCGCCTGCATCGACCGGCCGAGGTCCTCACGGAGGCGATGGACTTCGAGCATCACGTCGAGCGGCTGGACGCACTGTTGTTCGTGCTGAACCGCTTTCTGCACTCGCTCGAAGTGCGGCTGGCCGAAATGTATCTCGTCGCCGAGTCCCTGACCCTCGAACTCCGCTTCGAAAACGGCGCGCCGCACGAACGGCTCTTTCGCATTCCCGAACCGACCCGCGACACCGACCTGCTCCTGCGCACGCTGCACACCCATCTCGAGGGCTTCCGTGCCGACGCGCCGATCGTCGGCGTCCGCCTCACCGCCGTGCCTGCCCGGCAGCCCCGCCAGCAGCTGGATCTCTTTCAGCCCAGCCTGCGCGATCCGAACCGCTTTGCCGAGACGCTGAGCCGGCTCGAAGCGCTGCTGGGCACCGGCCGGGTCGGTTCACCGGAACACCTCCCCACCCATCGGCCCGATGCGTTTCGAGTCGTCCCTTTTGATCCGCCGGCCGACGGCGCTCTGCCTGGAACCCGCCAGCCAGCCGTGCGGTTTGGCCCGACGCTGCGACGGTTTCGACCGCCGTTGCCGGCCACGGTCGAACTGCGACGGGAACTGGACGCGGAAACCCTGTTGCGCCTCTCGGCGGGTGAAGTCCGGGGCCCGATCCGGACCAGTCGCGGACCCTGGCTCGCCTCGGGAGACTGGTGGGACCGGCACGTCTGGGAGCGGCGCGAATGGGACATCGAGCTGGCGGACGGCGGCCTCTACCGCGTGGCCGAGCAACAGGGCCGCTGGCAGCTCGACGGCGAGTATGATTGAGCAGGGTGGCACCGGGCAAAGTCGTAGGATGGCTGGATGATTCCGGCCAGATCGACCCGGCTCTGAAGCGCGTGGAGCTCTGATTTCAACGCCTCCAGGGCCCCGGCGAACCCGCTACGAATCCGGCGAAAAAACCGCGTGACACCGGGAGCGACTTCCCTATATTGCCCGCCCTTGTTGCGACCCTATCGTCCAGTGGTCTAGGACACCGCCCTTTCACGG
>DNDP01000110.1:0-1144 GCA_003484235.1 Verrucomicrobiales bacterium | reverse complement strand
CGTCTAGAGGCCTAGGACACCGCCCTTTCACGGCGGTAACACGGGTTCGAATCCCGTTAGGGTCGCCATTTTTTCCTTCGCCGTTGCCCAGCAGGTTGCTGCGGGCTTTTTTTCCGGATTTTGCCCTGCGTGTAGGAGTGTTCTGGAAGATGGTGGCCAACACGTACGTGAAGCACGCATCGGCAGGCAACCCCATGAACCGGAATCCATCGACCACCGGCATCACCGCCCCTGTCCTTTGTCTCGCCGCTGTGCTGGCCTCCGTTGCCGGCGCCGCCGAACCGTCCTATCCACAAATCTCCTTCCCGTTGGCGGCCGTCGCACCCGGCGGGAAGGAAGCGTTCGTGAGCAGTGAATCCCTCATGGGACGGGTGCTGGACAACGTGGCGAACGCCGGCCGACAGGGGAGCGGTTTCAATCCGCTGGTTTACCGGGCGCATCCCGAAAAGGCCATCTACTCGACCGCCGCCACCGGGCTCAACTTCGAACACATCTTCAATGGCGTGGCAGCCGACCGGGCCATCTCGATGTTCACTCCGCGCAAGGACACGGTCGAACTGGTTCAGGCCTCTTCCAATTCGGTCACGCTCCATTGGCCGGCCGAGCACTCGTCGTGGGACATGGATTGCCAGATGACCTACACGTTGACCGGCGACGCCATCGACATCGAGTTTGCCGTGACGCCCACCCGGGACCGTTTCGGCAAGGGATACGCGGCGTTCATGTGGGCCAGCTACATGGCATGCACCCGCGACCGGAAGATCCATTTCTACGGCGAGGACGATGGCCGGGAGGGCTGGGTCGCCTTTGGTGAGGATCACGAGGGCGGCTTTGAGACCGGGACCGTCTCCTTTCGGGGGGTGGAGCCGCTGCCCTACGAGGCTGAAAGCCAGACACTGAACATCGTCGAACATCCCACCAAACGCTTCTCGAAGCCGTTCTACTACGGGTTGATGGACGGCGATCACGATCTCTCCACCACGAACGACACGCTCGCCTACATCATGATGTTCGATCAGGAGGCGCCGATCCGGTTTGCGATGTGGAACTTCGTGAAGGACGCCACCACGGGAAAGGCCGATCCCCACCGGCCGGCATGGGACTGGCAGTTCGTCATTCACAATCCAGTGCCGGGAACGCGCTA
>DNDP01000109.1:8748-9878 GCA_003484235.1 Verrucomicrobiales bacterium | reverse complement strand
CTGGGTTCCATTGCTCAGCCGGAGCAAGGGAACCCAGCTGAAGCCGTCATCAATCGACCGGGCAAGGACGCCCCCGCCGCCGAGCGCAAGCTGGACATTGCCGTTGTTCGCCCGCCCCCGCCACTGGCGCAACGATGTGTCGCGGGGCTGCCAGAAGAATCCATCGGACGAGCTCATCACGGTGGCGTCGTCGCCGGTCGCCAGAAACTCGGTGCCGGTCCATTCCACGCCGTGGATGGCCCTGGTCTGGCTCGTCGAGACGGGGAACCACTGTTCGCCGTCGGGGGAATGCTGCAGGTCGGGCGAGCTGTTTGCCGCCCAGAAGCCCACGCCCGTTCCCGCCAGTGAAACGATCCGATCCGGCACCGTCACCGGTGTCCAGGTGACCGCATTCGTCGATATCCGGCCCACTCCGGTCAGGCCGGTGATGAGATAGCGGCCATTGCCCCAAGCCGCCGCCCGGTAGGAGATGTCTTCCGGATATTCGATCCGCGTCCACGAGCTGCCGTTGGAGGTGGTGAAAATCCGGCCGGCCTTGCCCACGGCCACCAGCACCTCAGGGCTGAGCGCAAAGTCGAAGAGCGTCTCCGGGGAAAGCGCCGGAGTGGTGGACCAGTTGTCCCCGTCCGCGGAGTAGAACATGTCGCCGAACCCGCCAATCGCGTAGTACTGCCCGAAGGCCCGCACCACCGCGAAGAGGTTGTTCTCGGGCGTGACCGTCCGCCGCGTCCAGCGACGACCGTCCAGCGACGACCAAACCGAGCCTCCGTGCCCCACGGTCACGTATTTGCCGTCGTGGTGTGTCACCGCGAAGAGGCCGTCATTTTCGGGAAAGTAATGGACATGCGGTTCGCCGCCGTCGGGGAGCAGGATCGCCTGCCCTTCGCCGACAACCACGATGCCGGCATGTCCCCGGGCGGCGCCGTGGAGCTCGCGACGGAGCAGAAAAGGCTCAGCCTGCCATTCCCTGAGCGGAGCGACAGCCGCTTCAGCTCCGAGAACGACACCCACGCAGAGCGCAAACACACTGTGGATGAACCAGCGCATGATCGATCGTTGGGAGCTTCGGCAACCCTCAGCGGGTTGTCAAACGGGCTCGGCCGGATGGGCCAGACTGATCGGGCTCACCG
>DNDP01000109.1:3474-8484 GCA_003484235.1 Verrucomicrobiales bacterium | reverse complement strand
AGGAATGCCTTTGACAGCCCGGGCATCGACGGGAAACGTCGGGCCGCGTGAAGGCAACTGAAAGGCTCAAGTTCATCGGCATCCCGCTGGTGGCGTCGTTGGTGGTTTACTTCGGCGGATACCACGCCATTGAACATCAGCGGTACCGGAAGGGACCCTGGTCCGTTGAATTCACCACGACCAACGGCACGCCGGCCATCGTGGTGACGCAACCCTACCACGGCCTTTCGAACATTCTGCTGGTGCTCGAGGGGGAAACAGCGGCGGAAGGCTTCACGAACGCCATCGTGTCGATGAAGGAACCGCGCAACCTTCCCTATCCGGTTCCGCACGGACGGGTGATCTACGAGGATCTGACCTTTCTGCCGGGCACCGTCACCCTGGACCTGTTCGGCCATGGCATCGAGCTGCTGCCGCGCACGCTCATACTTAACGGCCGGGAACACCCGTGGCGCTCGGGAGAGACGTTCTTCCTGAAGCCGCCGGAAAAGATACATCCAATCACCCCGGCGGAATACAAGGCGAAGGTGAAGGCGCTCAAAGACCGGCAGTAGGAAGCTTTCGGCGGATCGAAGGGTGGGGTCGGAATTCCGTCCAAGGTTCCATGCATGGCCCGTTCCCGTTCCTGCTGCTGTCCATCGTTCAGCTGGCCGCGTCCCGTCAAGGGACTGAGGTTTTACATCCAGAGGTTGCCGACAAGACCGCGCGGCAGGCTCAGGCCGAACTTCAGGATACCACCGGCACCATCGGGGACATGCCCTCGCAGCTCGGGCATCTGGAGGGAAGACTTCGCATCAGCCGCGCCCTGACTTGGACACAGGAAGCGGAAGCGGCCGGGATTGGCTTGAGTGCGATTCGTCAGGGACTGAGCGCGCTGAAACGGCAGCCGCTGAATGCCCGCGATGCCGAATCGTGGCTGGCGGAGATTGAAGCAAGACTGGAAGCGGCCAGGGAAGCCAACTGGAACCGCAACGCACCGGCCGCCCAAAAGGCCGCGGGTCAGCTTCGGATCGAGCTGGAGAAGCTGGCTCGCGAAGCGAAGCGTCTCGGCGACGCGCGATAGCACTGATTTTCGCGCGCCGCCCTTGCCGGCCCAATCGCCGGCCGGCTGGATCGGCCCGTCAATTGCCCGCGTAAAGCAGGTACTGCTGGCGCCGGTTCATGAACTGCCGCAGCGCCGGCTCCCAGCTTTGCCGGATCTCCTGGATGGTCTTGCCCGCCTTGATCGCTTCGATCGTGGGTGCGTGCTTGAGCAGGACATTGACCCTGTCCAGCTCGAACTGCTCGCCGTAGTTCCGATGCAGCACGATTGCCGAAGCGATCCCGATGTTGATGACATCGCATCCGGTGCGATCGGCAAGGCTGATCCGAACACCGCCGCATTTCTGACCCTTGAACTTGCTGGCGTCCGGCGTGAACTCGATCGGATCAAACCGCACCCCGCGGATGCCGAAGGCGTTCAGTTCGGCGGCAACCTTCACGCCGTCCACATAGGGCGCGCCAAACAACTCAAACGGTGTGTCCGTTCCGCGGCCGACCGAGAGCGGGGTCATCTCGAGCAGACCGACGCCGGGATAGAGGGCTGCCTGTGTGAGGCTCCGCATGTTCGGCGACGTATTGACCCACTGGAATCCGCACTCGTCCATCCACAGTTCGCGGCTCCATCCGTCGAGCGGGATCACCGTGAGCTGCGTCTTGAACTGGCGCTCCGCGTTGAACATGCGGGCCAGCTCGCCGACGGTCATGCCGTGGCGCACGGGAATCGTGTGCCATCCGACGAAGTCGGTCTTGCCCACCAGCACCGGCCCGGCGACATCCGCGCCGTTGATGAGATTGACGCGGTCCAAAACGATGAACCGGATGCCCGCCTTGCCGGCCGCCTCCATGGAGTTGCCCATGGTGGAGATGTAGGTGTAGAAGCGGCAGCCGATGTCCTGAATGTCGAAGACCAGCGCATCGAGCCCGGCAAGCTGTTCGGGTGCCGGCGTGCGGCGTTCGCCGTAGAGGCTGTAGATCGGCAGGCCGGTCTTCTCATCCTTGCCGTCGCCCACCTTCTCATCAAGTTCGCCCCGGATGCCGTGCTCCGGACTGAACAGGGCCGCGAGCTGCACGTCCGGTGTCTGATGAAGCAGATCGATCGTGGCGCGCCCCTGTCGATCACGACCGGTGTGGTTGGTGATCAATCCCACCTTGAGCCCGCGCAGCGCGGCAAACTCCGTTTTGACCAGCACGTCGATGCCGTTCAACACCTCGGCCTTGAGCGCGGCGGCCTTTTCGGGATTGGCCGGAGCCCGGGGTGTCAGGGCTCCTGGCATCACCGAGTAGTCCACGTCCTTGATGGCCAATGCGGCGAGATCAGCGAGCCGTGCCTGCAGGGGCAGGACGTTGCCGCGGCCATCCGGATGCAATCGGTTGCTGAGAAACAGCCAGAAAACCTTCTCGAAGGGATCGATCCAAAGACAAGTGCCCGTAAAGCCGGTGTGCCCGTACGAGCCCAGCGGAAAATAGTGCCCCCGGGGCCGGCTGTAGCCCGAATCAATGTCCCACCCAAGGCCACGACGTGCCCGCACGCCTTCGGGTGACTGTACCGAGGTCATCAGCCGGACTGTCTCCGCCTCGAGAACGCGGACTCCATCGAGTTCGCCGTGGTTGAGCATCATCCTGGCAAAGCGGGCAAGATCAGCGGCGGTGGAGAACAGTCCGGCGTGTCCGGCCACTCCGCCCATGTAGCGGGCCGTGGGATCGTGGACGACGCCACGGAGCAGCGTGCCGCCAGCCGGCTCGGTCGGGGCGATGCGTGGAATCAGTTCGGCCGAGGGCTTGAATCCCGTGTCGGTCATTTTCAGGGGCCGGTAAAACGCGGTTTGCACGAACTCCTCGAAAGGCTGGCCGCTGACGCGCCGGACGACTTCGGCCAGCATAAAGAAGTTGATGTCGCTGTAGCGAAAGTCGGTGTCGGGCTGGTAAATCGGCTTTTCGGCGCACGCCATTTCGATGGCCGTATCGTAGCCGGACCAGGCCGGCCGGGTGCCGATGCCCGGACGGAGGCCGGAATTGTGGGTGAGCAACTGGCGGACGGTGATCGCTTCCTTGCCTTCGCCGGTGAACTCGGGAATGTGCCGCTGTACTGCATCGTTCAGCCCAAGCCGTCCCTGCTCCACCAGCTTCATCACCGCCGGTGCCGTGGCAACCACCTTGGTCAGCGAGGCGATGTCGAAGATGGTATCTTCCGTCATCGCTTCGAGCTCCGGCACCATCGCCCGATTGCCATGGACGGCTCGATGCGCCACCCCGTTACGCTCAATCCAAAGCACGCCCCCGGGAATCAGCCGCTCGTCCACGGTCTCTCGAATGGCGGCCGCCATCGCCGCCAGCCCCAACCCATCGAAGACATCGGCGACCGCAAGTGCGGGTGGCTGGCCGGATGCCACGGTGGTGACCGACTGCGGCAAGGACCGCTCCGGCAGCCGGTCGGTTTGACAGGCCGTGATGGCGACGGCTAGGGTCGCGCCCGCAATCAATGTGAACGCCAACATGCGCCACGAACTTCTGCGCTTGGAAGACATGGGCCGCATCATGCTGAGCGGATTCACCGAATGCAATCCGCGACACCAAACGCACCACTGGAACTTTCGGCCCACCCATGTCCCAGCAACTTTTCCGCCCCTTCGCCGCCGTCATCTTCGACATGGACGGCGTTATCGTGGATTCCGAACCCCGCCACGAAAGGTCCTTCCGGGAGGTCTTCGCGGAGATGGGCTACGGCGACCGCCACGGCGTTCATTTTCCGGACTACTACGGCCGGTCCGATCTCACGCTCTGGCAGGATTTCATCGCCAAGCATCGACCGCCGCAGTCGCTCGATGAACTGCTCAATTGGCGGCAGGACCGGTTGATCAGGATTCTCCAAGCCGACGAACCGATCTTCGACGGACTGCCCGAGATCGTGGAACGCTGCGCCGCCCGATGGCCCGTCGCCGTGGCCTCCGGATCGTTGCACCCGGTCATCGACGCCGTGCTCGCGATGAAGAATCTGCGCCAGCACTTCTCGGCGATCGTGAGTTCACAGGACGTTCCGCATGGCAAACCGGCTCCCGACATCTTCCTGCACGCTGCGGAACTCCTGCAGCGCAGGCCGGAAGGCTGCCTGGTGATCGAGGACTCCGCCGCTGGTGTGGCCGCCGCCAACGCCGCCGGCATGCAGGTCATCGCCATCACCAACACGCTGCCCCGTGAGCGCCTGCAAGGCGCCACCGTGGTGGTGGATACGTATCAAGAGCTGGCGCAGCTGCTCTTTGAGCCGGGGCAGGCTTAGTCAAAGCCGGTGACAATGCGCCCCGCTGCGGCCGACCATTCCGGCGCTACTTCACCTGCCACAGCTCGTCGAAGAACCCTGCCGTCACCACGCCGCCGGGGGCTGTCGGGGTGGGCGGCAGAGTGACATCGATCAACGCGTAGTCCGGCAGCTTCGGGGTTTGATCCGCGTTGCTGCCGTGCGCGCGAAAGGTGAATCCGCTGTTCAACACGACATACTTTTCCGGGTTCAGCGGATTCGGGAAGATCATCACCGGCACATGGGTTGTCGCCGGCCTGGTGGATCCCGCCAGCGTCAACTCATCCTTGGTCCAACCAATCGGCAATCCCGCCAGCACCCGCGCGACCAAGGGATTGCCCACCGCGTCGCCCCAAAGGATCAGGTGGTTCTCGGCGATGTCCTCCGCGGTCACGTCCGACGCCGCCTTTTCTGGGGCGTCGCCGCGAAACTGACCGCGCCAGTTCACCCGCATCCAGTTGAGTTCATGCTGCACCCAGGCGTTCACCGCCGTATGCGCCGACGGTCCGCTCGGAGGCACCATCAGGAACGAATCGTAAAACACGTCATCGATCGGCCCCTGCAAGCCTGGTTTCTTGCGCAATCCGGCTTCCGGCAAACCCACCCGCCACTTGCCGGCCGCCCGCTGGAACGCTGCTTCAAACGAGCGGTCCGTCGGCGCGCCGGGCACCGCGAAC
>DNDP01000109.1:387-3317 GCA_003484235.1 Verrucomicrobiales bacterium | reverse complement strand
AGACGGATACCGTTCCCAGTCGTCCGTTCGGTCCTCCGGCAATCAAACTCACCGGCAATTCGCCGGCCCCGAAACTCAATCGAAACGCCGTCACGCCCGAGGTCTCAAGTTCAATTCGCCGACCTTCCGCAATGGCCGCTTCCACCCGGGCCGGTTCCCAGTGCTTCGACATTCCCTCCACGACGACCCAATGCGATCGCGGATACCGCAGTGTGCGGGTTGTGAATTTGATCCGCGCCGGCACGGTGTCCTTGCCGAGTGCGACGATGTTGTGCACGTATTCGCTGATCTCCTCCTTCGCCGGCGGCGTGTATTTGTGCCCAATGTTGTCGCCGATGACATGGCGAAGCGACATCCCGGCCGCACCGAGATGCTTCTCCATGATTTGCGCGGCCTGAATCTGTTTGTCCAACCGGCCGCTGTAGGCGATGAGCGGAAGATTGAAGAAGTTCAGCGCGTAATCGGTGGCGTCGTAGAGACCCCACATCGTCTGCTCCCAGGCAGGTGGAAACGGCTCCTTCGTGAGCTTGCCAAGGTACTCGGCCGACTCCGCGAAGCCCGCGCCCGGCGCAGCCACGACCCAAGTACCGGGATAATGCGCCGCCAGATGCCACGTGCCGCCACCGCCCATCGAGAACCCACGAATCGCCAGCCGCCGATCATCGATCGGGTAGTGGCGTCGGACCGCGGCCATCGCCTCAAGAACATCAGTCTCACCGGCGAACTTGAAGGCGTTGCAGTAGCGGCCGTAGGGATGCAGCACAATGGCGTCGGCCGGCGCGAACTCGCCACGCTGGCGCTGGCGTTGATCAAGGAACTTCAGCTCGGTGAGCTTGTCGTCGCGTCCATGCAGCCAGACGTCGAGCCGGAACCGCTGGGCCGTCCCTTTGCGCCAGCCGTCGGGAACTACCAGCCCGTACGGCTGCACGGAACCATCCACCCGCGACACATAGCCGCGCACCACCAATCCTGACGATTCGGTCCAGGGGGCGACGCCGGAGCGCAGTTGTCGTGCGCGGTCGAGTCCCGCGTCGAGCAGACCATGCGCGGTGCGAAACTCGTTCGTATGGTAGAACTCCCCGTAGCGAAGCGCCCAGTCGACCGCCTTCTGGAAGATCAGCACATCCGGCAACAGCGCTCCGAGCCCGGGATTTCCGTATACTGCGTCACGGGTCTTGGCAATTTCGTCGGCCAGTTCATCGAGTCCCGCCTCCAGCTTCGCTCGGACATCAGCCGGTGCGGCAAGCTCAGAGACTGGCGGTGCAATCCGCTCAACGGCGATGCCGGAACACACCGCGACGGAGGCCAAATAGACAACGAGCAAACGGGTCATGCGGAGAAGCTAGAAGGCGCCCATTCTGCGGTCGAGCCAAGACCATGCTCGGACATTGAGCCCGATTGCCGAGACTTCCGGTCTACGCGGATCACCTGCCCTGCCAGCAACTGCATCGCGTTTACAGCATGGTCGATCTGTTCCGCCTGCGAAGCGAAGTTCGGATTCACAGTGCAGACGACGATTCCCGCGTGGTCAGGCGATCTTTGGTGCAACTGGATGAAATGCCGGCGATTGAGAGTCAGCACCGCGCGCCCTTCGCCCTTGGCAAAGCGCACCACCTCGTCGTCGGGGACAGATTGATCCGCCTTTCCCGTCTCCTGAATCGTCAAGACGTCGTGGCCAAGCTCACGTAGCCGACGGACAGTTGGCAGGGGAAAATTCTCGTTGGAGTAAAATCGGGCCATCACGCCGACTCGTTGTCAACGATCAGCCGGTCGATCTCATCCTTGTGGGAACGGACATAATCCCAAGCATTTGCTAAATCCTCCGCCCGCAGCGTGGGGTACGCGGAAAGAATCTCCGCTTCCGAGACCCCCTTCCGCCGAAGCTGGTCGAGCACCCAGACGGGAATTCGGGTGCGCACAATACAGGCGTCGCCTCCGCAAACGCCTGGACGACTCTCAATCCCCGGGAAAGCATTGCTCCGATCGCTGGCCGCCCAACGCAGCAACTGCGCCTTCTCCGCCCACTTCAGCTTGGCGAGAATTTCTTCGGCGGCTTCCAGTGCGCTCATGGGGCAGAATGTATTGGGTCCACGAACTTTGGGCAATGTTGCTCAATGACAGCTGCCTCGTGGTGACGAACGCCACGCCATCGAATCTCCCGGATGCGTAGCCGGAAAGTTCGACGTCAAAGTCTCGCCCGTGCTGGGCGTAAAACGAAAAAGCGGCCACAGCAAACTTGTCGTGCTTGGCCAGCGCGACGAGGCGCTCAGAGCTGTCGGAATCGTCTTCATCCATGCCCGCCAGCTCCTCCTTCGCCCAAACGCCAGCCTTTCCGTCCGAGCTCTCGGCCACCTCGTGCAAGGTGGACCAGTCCCAGCCGCGAACTGTGTGCCGCCTCTCCGCCACCGCACGAGCTTCGAACAGGGCTTCCAGCACGCGGTCTGGTCCCTTCTCAGCAGCAAACAGGAGGGGCGAACTCGCTCCCGGCATCATGCGCTTGACGTCTTTGACTTTCGCCAGCGCCTTCCTTACGGCGTCCGGGTTATTGGCTTCGGTGGCGGCCCTGAGTGCTTATGAAATGTCCCCTCCATGTTGTTGCTTTTCCCAGACAGAAGCGGGTTCCTCCGGCTGTCTCGACTCCGGAGCGTGCACCTTGATCGGTTCGTAGAAGGTATTCCGCTGCACCGGCGTGCGGCCGGCTTCCCGGATGGCTTTGATTAGGTCTTTTTCCGCCTGCATCTGCGGGGCTTTGGTCCCGGCCATGCGGAAGATGTGTTCCTCGACGATGGTGCCGTGGACGTCGTCCGCGCCGTAGCTAAGCGCGACCTGAGCGAGCTTGAGGCCGAGGCCGACCCAGTACGCGGTGATGTGATCGAAGTTGTCCAGATAGATGCGGCTGACAGCGATGGTGCGAAGGGCGTCGAAGCCGG
>DNDP01000109.1:0-303 GCA_003484235.1 Verrucomicrobiales bacterium | reverse complement strand
TACGCGGTGATGTGATCAAAATTGTCGAGGTAGATGCGGCTCACCGCGATGGTGCGCAGGGCATCGAAGCCGGTCGGCGGCGTGGTCACCGGGATCTCGTTGTTCTCCGGCTGGTAGGCGAGCGGTATGAACCCGGTGAACCCGCCGGTCTCGTCCTGCAATTCGCGCAACTGCCGCAGGTGATCCACGCGATCGGCCAGCGATTCGACGTGGCCGAAGAGCATCGTGCAGGTGCTGCGGCCACCGAGCCGGTGCCACTTGCGATGAACGTCCAGATACTCGGCGGCGGATTCCTTGCCCTTG
>DNDP01000469.1 GCA_003484235.1 Verrucomicrobiales bacterium | reverse complement strand
AGCGGACGAACACATGGTCGGAGGTTGTTTCCACCGCCTCAACTGCGTCCCAGTTCAACCGAGTGGTTACTCCGTCACCGGTGCTGGTCAGCCCATGCCCGTCGATCGAGAGGGTTCCGGTTGAAGCGGGGACCAGGTTGGAGTACTGCTCGGCGGCCATGCGCCAACTCTTTTCGAAAGACCAGTTCTGCCAGAGGTAGAACAGGACCAGCGCCAGCAGGATGGACACGACGAAGTGCTCCTCATGCTTCGCGGACACGTAGATCGCGAGCGCCAGCACGCCAAGATACCAAAGCGTCTGCCGGTAATAGTCTTCGCGGGACCGGCCCTTTTGCTTTGCCTGCAGATGCTCGTACCAGGCGAAAAAATCTGCGGTGCCCAACTGGTATTTGATCTCCATGGTGCCCCTCCGACTGTTTGCGTGCTAGTTGACCGGGTATCCCCGCCACAGCCAGCGCAGTGAGTCGGGCAGGATCGAGCCGCCATGCTTGCCGTTGTGGCCACCGTCGCCGTAGATGAACTCGTAGTCGTAGCCCATGAACTTGAGCGCGGCCGCCATCTGCTGGTTGGCCAGCGGCCAGTTGCCGTGCAGGTTGTCGAGGTCGCCTGAGCCGTCCTGCAGCAGCACGCGGATCGGCTTCTTCTCCGTCTTCCGGATCAGCGCGGGGTAGTTGTGGCCACCCCGGATGTTCACAAAACTGCCGATGTGGCTGAGCACCTTGCTGAACTTGTCGGGCCGTTCCCATGCCACCGTCCAGGCGCAGATGCCACCCGAGCTGTTCCCGCAGATCGCCCAGCCTTCGCGGTCGTCGGTGATCGCGTAGTCCTTGCGGACGGCCGGAATGATCTCCTCCAGCAGGAAGCGCGAGTACTGGTCGCCGAGGGAATCGTATTCGAAGCTGCGGTTGCGCCGCGGCTTCCCGTCCGGAGTCGCGGCCGGAACCTCCCCCGGGTTGATGAACAGCCCGATCGTCACCGGCATCTCCTTCCGATGAATCAGGTTGTCGAAGACCGTCGGCACCCGGTACTGGCCCTTCGGGTTCACCATGCCGCCGCCGTCCTGAAAGATCATCAACGCGGCGGGTTTCGCCGCGTCGTATTGCGCCGGCACATAGATCCAGTACTGCCGCTCGGTGTCGGGAAAGATCGTGCTCTTCCACACGAACGGCCCTTTCACCTCGCCCTTGGGCACGCCCTCCTGCGGATGGGAATCGGGTCCGAGCTGGTAATCATCGGCAGACCTCGCCGGCGTGATGACGGCGAGACTGAGTGCGGCTGCGAGAAGCCCGCTGAAACGGGCGGCAAGAGGGAAAGGCATGGACCGAAGGTCCAAACTTTCCGGATCACTGTCAAAGCGGGATTGCAGCCCGGGCCCGCGACATGCCGGGGTCGAACCGGGAGGCTCTACCCCAGCCTGGCCTTGAGCGCTTCTGCTACCTTCGCAAACGCCTTGGCCGGCCCGCTGTTCGCATCGGCCGCCACAACCGGCCGACCCGCATCGCCACCTTCACGGATCTCCTGATAGATCGGCACTTCGCCGAGGAACGGGATCTCCTGGCGCTCGGCTTCGAGCCGGCCGCCGCCCTGGCCGAAAATGTAGGCCTTGTCGCCATTGGGCAGCGTGTAGTGGCTCATGTTCTCGATCAAACCGAGGATCGGAACATTGACCTTGTGGAACATGTTGATGCCCTTGCGCACGACGCCAAGCGACGCCTCCTGCGGCGTGGTGACGATCACGCCACCGTCGAGCGGCACGGTCTGACAGAGCGAAAGCTGCGCGTCGCCGGTGCCGGGCGGTAGATCGACGAGCAGGTAATCGAGCTGGCCCCAATCCACCTGCGTGATGAACTGCTGGATCGTCTTCTGGATCATCGGGCCGCGCCAGATGACGGGTTGATCGCCGTCGAGCAGGAAACCCATGCTCATGAGCTTCACGCCGTAGTTCTCCGGTGGCAGCAGCTTCTCCACGCCGTCCACCACGCCGACCTGCGGTTTGCCGCTGACGCCCATCATCAGCGGAACGCTCGGACCGTAGATGTCGCAGTCGAGCAGCCCGACCTTGGCACCAAGCGCCTGCAACGCGCAGGCGAGGTTGACCGAGCAGGTCGACTTGCCGACGCCGCCCTTGCCGGACGCCACGGCGATGACGCGGTTGATGCCGGGCACCTTGTTGGCCTGCGGCAAACCACCGGCACCCGCCGCGGGAGCGGGCTTGCCGCTCGGCGGCGGCATCTTCACCTCGACGAACGCGTGCTTCACGTCGGGCAACGCGCGGATGGCCGCCTCGGCCTCGGTCTTGATCTTCGCAGCGGCGTCCGGGTTGTGGGAGGTGAGTTCGATGACGACGGTGACCGCGCCGTTGCCGGCCGCGACGTCCTTCACCAGTCCAAAGGAAACGATGTCCCGCGAATACCCGGGATACTTCACCGCTTTCAGTGCTTCTGTGATCTGTGCTTCGTTCATGAAAAGTGAATCTATTCGGTGGTGGACTTCAGCTTCCGAATGGTGGCCAGTTTCTCTTTGAGCGATTAAAACCACTCATCCATTTCGTCGAGCTCGGAAGTCAGTTTGGGCAATGTTTGCCAAAGCTGGTGGCTCCTCCCGATGCTGTCGAGCATTGCCAACAATCTCCCTGCGGAATTGTCCGATTCTGGAGATTTGATCCTCATCGGGTTTCCTATGCACTGGGCTATCCCTATACATTGAACTTGAACAACATCACATCGCCGTCCTTCACGACGTATTCCTTGCCCTCCATCCGGTAGAGGCCCTTGTCGCGGGCGGCCGCCACCGAGCCGAGTTTTGTCAGGTCGTCGTAGGCCACGGTCTCGGCCTTGATGAAGCCGCGCTCGAAGTCCGAGTGAATGACGCCGGCCGCCTGCGGTGCGGTGTCGCCGGCGTGGATCGTCCAGGCGCGGACTTCCTTCTCTCCGGCGGTGAAATAGGTCCGCAGGCCGAGCAGGTGATACGTCGCGCGGATCAGGCCTCCGACGCCAGACTCGGCCACGCCGAGTTCCTTGAGAAAATCCTTCGCCTCCTCGTCGGAAAGGTCGATGAGGTCGCTCTCGATCTGGGCGCTGATGACCGTCGCCTCGCAGGCCAGGTGGGTCTTCACGTAGTCGCGGACCTGTTTGACGTACGGGTTCTGGTCGGCGGTCGCCAGGTCGCCCTCCTTGACGTTGCAGGCAAAGATCGTCGGCTTGTCGGTCAGCAGGCAGAAGCCCTTGCTGACGACCTTCTCCTCGGGCGTCAGCTCGGCGGTGAGCGCGGGCTTGCCGGCGTCCAGCACCGGCTCGAGCTTGGCAAGCACGGCGTCCTGGGCGATGGCATCCTTGTCGCCCCGCTTGGCGTCCTTGGCGAGGCCGGCGCGCTTCTTCTTCACCGACTCCAGATCGGCGATGACCAGCTCGGTGTTGATGATCTCGATGTCGCGCACCGGATCGACGCT
>DNDP01000251.1:13004-13155 GCA_003484235.1 Verrucomicrobiales bacterium | reverse complement strand
GATCGAGCCACTGCGCCATGCCACGTTCCTCGTTGTTCTTCCGGTTGTTCAAGAAGGAGGTAATCCGCCACCGCTGCGGGTATTGGCCGGTGGAAATGGCGGTGCGCGACGGCGAGCAGATCGGTGAGTTGACGTAGAACTGCTCGAAGCG
>DNDP01000251.1:12311-12730 GCA_003484235.1 Verrucomicrobiales bacterium | reverse complement strand
GTTGCCGAAGCAGGAGAAGTCGCCCCAGCCCATGTCATCGATGAAGACGATGACGATGTTGGGACGGCGGGAAACATCGGCGGCTGCAGGAGCAGCGAACAGGCAGACAGCGACCGCAAGGATGCAGCGCCACGGGTTGATGGAGCGGATGTTCACGAGCAGTGCGGGACTTTTATCCCACCGAACGGCAGAAATCCCAGCTCAAATCCGCCCGCCGAGGCCGTCGGCACCCACCCCAGTGCATGCCGGAATTGCGTCTCGCAACTGCCCGGCTACAATCTCCGCGACATGGCAGCAATACCCGCGCTCAAACTCAAGGAGGGCGACAAGGCCCCCGCTTTCACCGCTTCAACCAACGGAGGCGGCACCGCCTCGTTGAAGGATTTCAAGGGACAGCACGTGGTGCTCTATTTCTATCC
>DNDP01000251.1:11218-12114 GCA_003484235.1 Verrucomicrobiales bacterium | reverse complement strand
CGAAAGACGATACGCCGGGCTGCACCAAGGAGGCCTGTGGCTTCCGGGATGCCTACCAGGACTTCGAAAAGGCGGGCGCGGTCGTGCTTGGCGTAAGCGTCGATCCGGTGAGGAAGCACGACAAGTTCGTGGAGAAATATCAGCTCCCGTTCATGCTGCTGGCCGATGAAGACAAATCGCTGGTTGAGGCCTATGGCGTTTGGGGAAAGAAGAAGTTCATGGGCCGCGAATACCTGGGCACCCATCGCGTCACCTTCCTGATCGGGCCGGACGGCCGGATCAAAAAGATCTGGCCGACGGTAAAACCGGAGGAGCACGCCGCCGAGGTGCTGGCCGCCATTCGCGCTCAATAGGCCTTCGGAACTGCGCGGTTCCGGCTACTTCTTTTCCGCCGGTGTGGGCGGTTCGTGCCCGATCAGGCGGTTGGCCCAGGCAATGAAATGTTTCATGTTCGAGCGGCTCTCGTGTCCGCCGTCGTGCTGGCGCCAGGCGAGTTCGCCGTCGAGCAGGCCGGCGTTCACGTCCGGTTTCTGCGCGGTGCGATAGTCCTCGGTCACACCGAGATCGCGGGCGCCCAGCAACCGAAAAGCCGGGCAGGCGGCCACCGTGGCCATGTAGCTGCCCTGCTGATCGAGCCAGTTCGCGTCGCCTTTCTCAGGTATGCCGTAGCTGATGAACGTGGGCCGCGGCGCGCAGAGGGCGATCAATTGATGCGCATCGACGGGAATGTCGCTGGCGTCTTTCCGGCCAAACGTCGCTTCCTCGGCCCCATATTTCAAAAAGTTGCCGGCCATCCAGTGGTAACCACCCGAGCCGGTGAGGTTTTCGACGGCCTCGCCGAAGTTCCTGCGATGCAGCTTGGCGCCCCCTTCACCGGACGACGCGACCAACGCCAT
>DNDP01000251.1:0-10921 GCA_003484235.1 Verrucomicrobiales bacterium | reverse complement strand
GACACGCCCTCGATGCCGACCTTCTTCGCGTTTACGGTCGGATCCGTCTCAAGATAGTCGAGCCCCCGGGCGGCGCCCCAGGCCCAGGCACGGAGCGAGCCCCAGTCGTCCGGCCTGCGGTGCTTTCCCCTGTTCACGAGACCGATGATGCCCTTGGTCAATCCGGCGCCGTTGTCCGGCTGGATGCTGTTGGGATTGATCGTTGCGTAGCCCCAGCCGGCGGCGATGAGCTGCTCGGTCGAGGGCGGATCGGCAAAGGTCATGTTGCCGAAACCGCGAAACCGGTTGGTGGGCTCGGGCTCGCCCGCCCGGCGGGGCAGCCCGCCACCGCCAAAGAATCCGCCAAACATCATCAGCACCGGCACCGGCTGGTCCGCGTTCAAGGGTGTCACCAGCGTCATCTCGATGTTCACCTCGATCTCCGGAAAGACCGAATTGTCGACCCTGCCAACAAGTTGCCGGGCATTGACCGGCATGTCCGCGACCACCCGGTCCGTCGCCTGCGTCGTGATCGCCCACGTAACTCGGGGCACATCCCCGGGCACGCGCCCGATGACTTCGCGTTCAAAATCCTCGACGATCTCCGGCCGCCGGAGCTGCCACCACTGGTCTGCGGTGGTGACCTTCCGGCCGTCGCTGAGCACCAGCAGTTCCGGGAGATCAGGATAGGGGTTGGCCAGCGCGGGATCGTAATTCGCCGGATTGTTGGTGGCGTTCGGATTTCCGTTGCGGCCCGGGCGCAACCGGGTGATGCCCAGCTGCTCCATCATGTTCTGGTGGTCCTTTTGTGTGGCCTCCCGAATGGCCTGCATGGCCGCCTGGCGGTCGGCTCCGGGGTTCTGCGCGGCAACATCGCCAACCTGGGTGATCAACGAAAGGACAATGGCCAGCACCATCGAACGGGTCCGGCAGGATTGGAAGGAACTCATAGGAATGCCGATCAGACGCAGGAGAGCGGCCAGAGGATACAACCGGGTCCGATCTCGCCTTCGACGAAAGTCTCGCCCCGTGGCGAACAACCGGCGAAGCAACCCTGTCGCACCCGGCAATTCGCGGTTTCCACCGCGGTGACCGGGGCCGGTGCGGGCATTTTGCCACATTTCGAGCGAACACGAACCGCGGAGTCACACTTGCGCCCGACACTCGCCGACCATTAGCGTCGCCGGGTGCTGACGTTCAAACCATGGAAGATCGAGTCGATCTTGCAGCTGCTGCTGGGGCTTTTTGGGGGCATCGCCTTTGCCGGCATCCTGGCCCAGGCGCTGGGCCATGCGCCGGCACCGGGCCAACTGGACCACGGCATGATGCTGGTGGGCGCAATCACCGTGCACGGCGCGGGCCTGCTCTGGTTGAACTGGTTCTTCCGCGATCACGAACTGGGCTGGGTGTCGGCGCTGGGTCTCAGACTTCGTTCAATCGCCGGCGTGCTGACGGCCGGGGCACTGGTTGGTGCCGTGGGCTTCGTGGTTTGCTCACAGCTGGGCGTGCTCATGTTTCGACTGCTCACCGACCTCGAAATGGCGCCGGAATCGCAGTCCACTGTACTGGCGCTGCAACAGGCCGTGTCGCTCCCATGGATATTGATGTTCGGCGCCACCTCCATCGTGCTGGCGCCAATCGTCGAGGAGACGCTGTTTCGCGGCATTTTGTTTCCCGTCATCCACCAGAGCGGTTATCCCAAAATAGCCTGGTGGGGCACCTCGCTGTTCTTCGCATTCAGCCACGCCAATCTGCAGGCAATGATTCCGCTCACGGTGCTGGCCCTGATGCTGACGTGGCTCTACGTGAAGACCGACAGCCTCGTCGCGCCGATCATTGCGCACGGCACCTTCAACGCGATCAACTTTATCCTGACCTTGCAGCAGGGCGCGTTGAGCAATGTCGCCCGCTGACCAATGAACGAATTCGAGCTCATCGCCCATTTGACGGAAGGACTGGCCACCCGACCGGATGTCCTCACAGGTCCGGGTGACGACTGCGCAGTCCTGCGCATGCCGGACGGCAGGGGACCGCTCCTGTTCAAGACCGATGCCGTGGTGGAGGGCGTGCACTTCACCACTGACACGCCACCGGAGAAGATCGGGCACAAGGCTCTCGCCCGCTGCCTCAGCGACATCGCGGCCATGGGCGGCCGGCCGGCTCATGCGGTGGTGACCCTGGCAGCGCCCCGACAGCACGACGCGGAAAGGCTCTCCGCCATCTATCGGGGCATCAACGCGCTGGCGAACCGCCATGGCGTCGCGATTGTCGGCGGGGAAACCACCAGCAATCCGGGCGGGCTGCTGATCTCCATTGCCCTTTTGGGCACGGTGCCCACCGGACGGGCGATCCTGCGATCAGGCGCCAAGCCCGGTGACGCGCTTTTCGTCACCGGCGAATTGGGCGGCTCGCTTCAGGGACGGCATCTGGAATTCGAGCCCCGCGTGGTCGAGGGAGCCTGGCTTGCCGAGCGTTTCGAGATTCATGCAATGATCGACCTGAGCGACGGACTCGCCGGCGATCTGCGGCACATCCTCAAGCAGAGCGGCTGCGGTGCGGAGGTGCTGGCGAAGTCACTCCCGATCAGCCGCGCCGCCAGGCTTGCCGCCCGCAACGAGTCTTCGGCCATGCCTCCACTGCTGGCCGCCCTCACCGACGGTGAAGATTTCGAACTGCTCTTTACGGTCGCCGCTGCCGATGCAGTGGCCTTGCTGGATTCCTGGAAAACCGGGTTCCCCAAATTGAAGCTCACGTGCATCGGCAAAATCACCGCGCAGCCGGGACTGCGCATCCGCACCGAGGATGGCGGTGTGCGCGACATGTCAGAACATGGTTACGCTCATTTCCAGGAGTCCTGAGGAGACCCGCGCACTGGGCGAGCGCTGGGGCCGGTTCGCGCAACGTGGCTGGGTGATCGGTCTCCGCGGCGACCTCGGCGCCGGCAAGACACAGTTCGTGAAAGGCCTCGCTGCCGGACTCGGCATCACCACGCGGGTTCATTCGCCGACCTTTGGGATCGTCAACGAGTACGAGGGCGGTCGGCTGCCGCTGTTCCACCTTGATCTCTACCGGCTCGAATCGGCGGAACAGATTGTTTCCGCCGGTTTGGAAGGCTATCTCGTGCAGCCGGACGGCGTAAGTGTCGTTGAGTGGATCGACCATTGGCTGCCCCCGGGCCAACCGGCGCCGGAACAGACGGACAACTTCCATCTGATCAAATTTGAAATCCTCGGAGAACAGGAACGAAGCCTGACGCATGATGACCCTGGCAATTGACTTCAGTTCCGTCCGTCGTTCGGTGGCGGTTGTCGATGGTGCGGCTTCGCCCTTCCCCGCCGTGCTGGCGAAGTCCGGCGAAACGGGCGGCGAAGGCACCCAGGCGTTCGCCATGATGGAAAGCACACTCAGGGAGGCGGGTGTCCGCCGCGAGGACGTCGAACTGCTGGCTCTGGGCCTTGGTCCGGGATCGTATGCCGGCGTCCGCGTCGCCCTTTCGATCGCCAACGGCTGGCAGCTGGCCAGGAGCGTCGTCAAGACGTCGGGGGTCAGTTCCGTCGCCTGTCTGGCGTGGACCGCCCATGTCGCCGGTCATCGCGGGGAGATCGGGCTCATCATCGATGCCCAACGCGGGGAATTCTACCTGGGTCGATACCGGCTGGAGGCTGCCGGCTGCAGCGAACTGGCTCCCCTCGCGATCGTTTCCCGCGATCGGATCCTTGAACTGCTCGCCCAAGGTGGAGTCATCCTGGGGCCACAGGCAAAGTCCTCCTTCCCGCAGGCGCAGGACCTTTTTCCCGACGCCGGAGTGCTGGGGAAGCTGGCGTTGCGCGACGGCATTCCGACGGGTGCGGACCAGCTGGAACCAATCTACCTCCGGCCGGTCGCATTTGCGAAGGCGCCGCCGCCGCGGACGGATCTCTAGGACGCCTTGCCCTTCTTCGTGCCGGGAATCAGCACGAGCTTGCCGGCAAGCGCACCGGACCGCTTGATCGTGGCATCCTCCTGCAACTGATGCGCCTTGGCAGCCTCGCTCAGTGACAGCACGCGGTCGATCTTCGGCTCGAGCTTTCCGGTGGAGAGCCATTGATTGATGTCAACCGCCGCCTTCCTCTGCTCCTCCGGCGGGGCAAGGAACATGACAAAACCATGGATGGAACAGCCCTTGACGTAGAACGGGCCGACGGGAAAGGGCGGACGCGCCTCCCGTCCGGCCATCACGATCATCCTGCCGCGCGCTGCGAGGGCGCCGACCGCCAGGTCGAAGTCCGGCTCGCGCGTGGTTTCCCACCAGACGTTCACCCCCGGCGCGGCCACCTTCTTCAATTCATCACCCAGCTTCGTGGTCTTGTAGTTGAAGGCGGCGTCGGCGCCCAGCTTGAGGCAGGCAGCCACCTTTTCGTCCGATCCGGCGGAGGCGAACACCTTTGCGCCGATCGCCTTCGCCATCTGGATCACGGTGGAGCCCACGCCGCCGCTGCCGCCGTTGACGAAGACCGTCTCGTGCGGATGGAGCCGGGCCTCGCGCACGAGACCCAGATGCGCGGTGATGCCGACCAGCGCGATCGCCGCCGCCTGCTCATCGGGGACATCGCCGGGGGTCGGATAGAGAAAACATTCGTCCACTGCCGCGTATTCCGCGAAGGTGCCCTGCCGGCCGAGCAGTCCCTGATTGCTTCCCCAGACACGGTCACCGGGCTGGAAGCGTTTCACGTCCGAGCCCACGCCCTCGACCACGCCGGCAAGGTCACACCCGACGATGAACGGTTTGGGCAGTTCCATGGGCACCAGTCCCGCACGGATGTAGGTGTCGATCGGGTTCACCGAGACGGCGGTCACGCGCACCAGCACCTGGTTGTGGCGGAGCACCGGTTTGGGAACATCGCCAAACTGGAGGTTGGAGGCGGGACCCGTCTCTTTGATGAAGGCGGCTTTCATGAGCAAAGTGTGCGGAGACTGGCCGGGGGCGTCAATGCAAGGCAGGCTGCCAGGCTGCCTTAAGGGACGAAGCGAACACCCGGCTCAGTCGGCCGGTTCGGGTCGCAGGCCCATCTTCCCCTCGAAAAGATCGGCGAGGTAAATCACCAGCTCCGCCTGCTGATCGCCCGTGGCTTCCGCCCCAAGCTCGATTGGGGAAGCCTGCGGCACCTCCAACCGCTTCAGCGGAATTTCCAGAAGCACGTGATCTCCCTTGCCATACACCAGCAGGCGATTCTTTTCACCTTCACGGCGAAAACCCAAATGAAACAGGCTGACCAAAGTCTCGTTCCCGTCTGACGAGATCATGACGCGGCGGAGATCCTTCTTTGCGGCTGGAACATCGTTGACGACAGGCACGATCTTGTGCAGCCAGAGCTGGCCGACCGGAACGATCAATCCGGGACGGGCACTCTTGATCCGGTTGTTCAGATCGTGAACCGGCACGGCGATGGCGGCAGCCATCCCGTCTCCCTTCACGCCATGGGGTTTGAAGGCATTCAGTTCCAGCCGGAAAGGGCCGTCGGTGATGTCGCCCAGGGCATTGTTCAGCAAGAGCGTCACCTTCTGCGCCTCGTCGCGCGGTATCGGCTGGGCGGCGGCAAATGCAGTGTGTTGAAGCAACAGGGAGAACGAAAGCAGGGTCAGCAGAGTCTTCATGGTGATGCAGTTGTTGTCGAACCGGGCACGGCCTGGATGAACGGTGATCTAGAGCCATCCTTCACGCCCGGAGCCGTTGGACGCAAGTCCACTCTGAATAGAAAAGACCTCCCGTTCCTCTCTGGCACCAGCCCGGTCAATCCCGCCACTCGCCGGCCTCCGGGCCAGAACGGGGATTGCCGGCAGGATTCCCGATCGGTTTCCAACGCCATTGGCGCAGCAGGAGGGCAACCGAGCATCGGCGGGCTCTTCGCCAGATCCCCGAAACTGATGGATTGCAAGCTCACCATCCAGGCCTACAGTGATCCTGTTCACCCGAACTCGGCGAGGACGGCAGTGTCGCGCGACCCGGGTCGCCGTTGATTGCCGGCCGGTTGCTCGCCGTGTTCCGACCGAAGCCCGCGATGGCATCTCGTGGCGGATCGTCGGCCCGCTTCCATACTCGTCGGCCCACGTGCAGATGCCCACCGCCCAGCCAGAAAGGTCCCCCTCATGAGTTCAAACGTCATCTTCTTCGCTTGGAACCGGTCGATACCCGGCCGCGAGCGGATCAGCGCGCAACATTTCAAGGATTTCGTCAGCTTCCTGGAGAGCCTGGTGAAGAATCACGGCATCCAGTCGTTCGATCCGGTCTTCCTCAATCCCCACGGCGGCGACATGAACGGCTTTTTCTTGATTCGTGGTGAACCCGCCAAGCTCAAGGAGATCCTTTCCAGCAAGGAATGGGTCACCCATGTCTTCCGGGCGAACATGCATCTCCAGGGCCTGGGAGTGGTGCGCGGTCAGACTGGGGAGCTGATCAAGGAACGCATGGAACTGTGGACGCAGTGCATTCCGGATTGAGCCTGCTGTGGCATGCATGACCGGTGCGGTTCGCGGGCGGCCCGCAGGCAGAACCACCAGCTTCCAGACCGGCTCCAAACATCCGCGCTCCGGGCTCGTTGAATCACACACGGTTCTTGACGGTGACGACACCAACGGGCAAACGACACCCATGCACCCACATCCCCTGCCCCTGTTCGGTTCCGCCGGCGCCCTGATGCTGGTCTTGGGGATTGGAACCGCCGCTGAACCGGTCGCCACCATCAACATCGGTGCCGGTGGCTCCGCGCGGATGAACTCGCCGGTGGCCTTTGCCGTTCCCCCCGAAATGCAGAGCGCCCGTTTGAGCGCCTCCGATTCCCGGGGTCAACCCGTGCCGCTGCAGCTGGACGCCAATGGCACCGGCTGGTTGTTGGTGCGCGATCTGCCGGCCCGGTCGCAGGCAGCCATTCAACTGCACCGTCGCGTGCCGGACACGCCCGAGGGCATCAGCGTGCACCGCGTGGGCCGCAAGGTGGAGGTATGGCAGGGCCGCAGGCGGGTGATGGATTACCAGGCCGAGCCCGGGGAACTTCCGCGCGGGGACATCGATCCCGCGTTCGTGCGGGGCGGGTACCTGCACCCGATCATGACTCCGTCCGGAACGGTCATCACCGACGATTTTCCACCCAACCACATCCACCACCACGGCATATGGTTTCCGTGGACGAAGACCAGGTTCGAGGATCGGGAACCGGATTTCTGGAACATGGGCCAGAAGAAGGGACGCGTGGAGTTCGTCCGCCTCGACCGGCACTGGAGTGGACCGGTGCATGGTGGGTTTGTCGCCGAGCACCGGTTCGTCGATCTGCTGGCGCCCGAAGGAAAAATGGTGCTGAACGAAACGTGGCAGCTGCGGACCTACCCGACCGCTGCGGGAGACAGGCAGGTCTGGATGTTCGACCTGGAATCGACCCAGACGTGCGCCACCGATTCGCCGCTGCTGCTGCCGGAGTATCACTATGGCGGTCTTGGCTTCCGCGGTCACTGGGACTGGAACGGCGCGGCCAACACCCGCTTCCTGACCTCAAACGGCGAGACCGACCGCGTCAAGGGTCACGCCACCCGGGCAAACTGGTGCTTCATCGGAGGCGAAACCGGCGGCCGCCCGGCAGGCATCGCCATCCTCTGCCACCCCGACAATTTCCGGGCACCCCAGCCGATGCGCCTGCACCCGACCGAGCCCTTCTTCTGCTTCGCACCCCAGCAGCTGGGTGACATGAGCATCGAACCCGGCAAACCTTACGTGTCCCGCTACCGCTTCATCGTGATGGACGGCGCACCCGACCGAGCACAGATCGATGCCTGGTGGCGGGACTATGCCGAGCCGCCAAAGGTCGAGGTGACCTGGACGAATTGACCCCGGCCAAGCGGGCGGGATTCACCTTCCCCAGTCATTCACCCGCGGCAGCCCGCGGTAGAGGATCGCATGGTAGAGCGTCCGCGGCAGGAAGCGGCGCACCAGATCGAACAGCCACGCGTCCATCGTGCCGGCGACCCGGAGGGGTGGTTTCCGGCGGTCCAGGGTTTTCATCACGACGCGCGCCACATGCTCGGGAGTGGATCCGGCCCGCTGCATGCACCGGGCGATGAACGCCGACATGTGCCGGTAGTGGGGAAAATAAGGATCGCTCTCCGTGCGCTGGGCGGCATCGCTCAGGTCGGTGTAGCGCGTGCGCTGGAAAGAGGTCGAACGGATGAATCCAGGTTGAATCAGGCTCACCCGGATGTTCCATGGCCGCACCTCATACCAGAGCGATTCGGTCATCCCCTCCAGCGCGAACTTCGAGGCACTGTAAACCGCCATGGTCGGCATCGCCATCATGCCGCCGACGGAAGAGACGTTCAGGATGCGTCCGCCCCGCACCTCGCGCATGTGGGGGAGCACGAGCCGGATCAGCTCCATCGGCGCACGGAAATTGACGTCGAGTTGCGCGCGCCGCTGCGACTCCTCGACGTGTTCAACCACCGCGCGAAAGGCGACGCCGGCGTTGTTGATGAGCACGTCCACCCCGCCCCAGTGACGATCGGCCTCCGCCACCACCTGCCGTCGCTCCGCCTCATGGGTGATGTTCAACGGCCGCAGCCAGACCCGCTCGTTCTCCACGATCCCCGCCTCGGAAAATCGGTGCATCGATTCCGAGCGGGCGGTGAGAATCAGTCGAAACTCCCGCCGCAGCAGTTCCCGCGAGATCGCAAGCCCGAGTCCGGTGGAGGCGCCCGTGAGCAGCACCACCTCCGGCTGGCGTTCCCTGCCCGAACCATGATCCGTCGCGTTCATAGTCAATCCCGTTGCCGGTCGCACTGCGGCACCGGCCAGTGTAGGCGGGCTGGGTCATGGGTCAACGGCGGGTTGGCGGCCGAATGGGAGGAAGATGCGGAGGCGATCAGCGAAACAGCTCGCCCTGCACCGGCTTCAACGGCGCAAAGCTGCGGCGGTGAATCGGACACGGCCCATGGGTGGCCAGCGCGGCCAGATGCTGCGGCGTGCCGTAGCCCTTGTGCTCGGCGAATCCGTACTCCGGATGGCGGCGATCCCATTCCTGCATCTGCCGATCGCGCGTGACCTTCGCAATCACGCTCGCCGCGGCGATCGAGTAGCTTAGGGAATCGCCCTGCACCAGGGCCGTCTGACCGACGGGCAGCGGGGGAACGGGCCGCCCATCCACGAGCAGATGATCCGGCGCCCGGGTCAACGCCGCCAGCGCGCGCTGCATCGCCAGATGGGTTGCCTGGAGGATGTTGATCCGGTCGATCAATTCCGCATCGCACTCGGCCAGCCCGATCACCACGTCAGCGTTGGAGGTCAGGAGTCCGAAGAATTCCTCCCGCTGGGTCTCGGTCAACTGCTTCGAGTCGGTGAGTTCGCGCAGCTCCCCGGGCATGCCCTCCTCGATCCAGGCCGGAGGAAGGATTACCGCCGCGGCAACGACGGGACCCGCGAGCGGACCCCGGCCCGCCTCGTCGATCCCGGCAATCCATGCCGCTCCATCCAGGCGCAGCCGGCGCTCATGATGGAAGCGGTCCACCCGGCTATTGCGGCGCGGTGCTGGCATCGACCGTGAAGCTCAGGTCCTCGCCCAAGATGACCGTGCCCTTGATCTGCAGATAACTGGGCGGAGCCGCCGGCGGAGTGGCGATGGGCGCGGTGGTCGCGGCCACCGGCAGGGTCTGCGTGAGCATCCGGGCGCTGAAGATCACCGGCAGCTGCGACCGGCTGTTCGTTCCCGTGACCGTGAACTGCGCGGCCAGCGGCAGCTGCTGGACCGATCCATCGCGCGCCTTCACCGAGTACTGATGGTACCGGTCGGGGAAAGTCGGATCGCTGGTATCCACCGGCACGCCGCCGGGACCGACCAACGGCGAAGGCACCGCCGCCCCCGCCGCAACCGGATCGATGGCCACCACGCGGCCCTGATAGCGCGAGGAATCGGAGTCCACGATTGTGATGACGTCGTCCACCAACGTGACCACGAACTCGCCCTGAAACGGAGCCGGCAACACGCGGCCAGGATCCGGCTGGACGGGAAAGGCTCGCGCCACACGCGAGTTGGCACGGCCGGATTCCGAAGGCGCCGAAAGTCGGATCTCGTCCGCCCCGGTTTCCCGACTCGGCACCGGCTTGGAAAGCGCCGCCGGCTGTTGGGAGGAAAACTTCAGTTCCAGCTCCTTCGCTTCCCTTGCGGGTGGAGCGGGCGCGGTCGCGGCCAGCTCCACCGCCTCGGCAGCCGCAGGCGTGGACTTCGAACGTCTCTCAATCGGATCATCGGCAACAGGCAGCGGTTGCTGCTCGGCAGCCGGCTCCGCCTTGGCCATTTCCTCCCGCCCTGCATCTCCCGGCGGCATCATGACGACGGCGAGCAAGGCGACCACGGCCAGCGCACCGCCCGCCCAGATCAGGCGGGGCCACCACGGGAAAAGAGTGGCAGACTTGCGGCGCCCGCCATATTCGCGTTCGACCTCCACTTGGAGGACGTTCCGCGTAACCGGATGAAGCGCAAAGGCGTCGGGGCCCGCCTCGGCACGGCGCCGGGCGGCGTGCTCGCGCAGCTGCTTCTCAATTGGCTTGTCGGCTTCCGACGGCATGATGGCTTAGACGGGGTTGGCCGCGTTTTTCTCCCGGGAAAACACCCGGCTGGCCACGGCCTCGAGCTTGTCGAGACACTTGCTCAAACGCGAGCTGACGGTTTTGGGGTTGAGCTGAAGGGTGGCGGAAATCTCCTCGTAGCTGAGATCGCCGAAGTAACGGAGCTCGATGATCTCCCGGCAGGGCTCGCCCAGGCGGTCCAACGATTCCTGAAGCAGACGACCCCGGTCCTGCGCATCGAGCTGGCCCGAGGGCGCCATTGCGGGCGACGCGGGATCGAGCTTCAAACCGGTCTCGGCGTCCTCGGCGTCCAGCGAAAGCGGCGTCAGCCCGCCCCCGCGTTTCGCGGCGTTCAGCTTC
>DNDP01000032.1:5368-6165 GCA_003484235.1 Verrucomicrobiales bacterium | reverse complement strand
GAGGTCGAGCTGGTGCGCCGCGTGTCGGGATGAAGGTGGTCCATGCGTGCTGTGGGTTGGAGGTTTGGGTCGGTTCAATGCAACGGATCGTCCGGCTGGAGCCACCAGGCGGAAGGATGCCTGCTGAAGCCAAGCTGGGGGTAATAGTCAACCGCCTTGGGGGCGGAAAGAAGGATCAGCGCCGCGCGGCCGCCGGCCTCCCTCGTCCTGCGAATGAGCTCCCGGCCGATTCCCTTCCTTTGATGCGATTCCCGCACCGCCAGGTCGGAGAGATAGGTGCAGTAGGCGAAGTCGGACACGCTCCGTGCAATTCCCACGAGCAGCGGTCCGTCCCAGGCCGTTACGACGAGGTTGGCGTTGCGAAGCATGGCGCCCATGCGTTCCTGGTCATCCACCGGCCGGCGCTCTCCCAGGGTGGAGGCCCGGTAGAGCTCGATCACCGCGGTCAGGTCGAGCTCGTTTCCAGTACGGTAGACCAGGGCGTTCATCTCGCTGCGGATGGTTGCGGAGCCGTGGGCGGACGGCAAGCCTTCGAACCTCGTCGTGAAACGCCGGGGTTTCCTGTGCCCACGACCGGATCATTGCGGGATTTGCACGATCGCCACCACTGCCCGGTGATCGGAAGGATACGGCGTCACCACGATGTCCGCCGCCGGCTGCGCTTCGCCGACCACTTCGCAGCGCGTCACCCGGACGTCCTCGCCGGCGAAGAACAGGAAATCGATCCGGTCGTGGCGATCCTTGGGATCATCCGGGCGGGTGAGCGGCGTCCAGGTCCAGCCGGGTCGGGCGACTTC
>DNDP01000032.1:0-5141 GCA_003484235.1 Verrucomicrobiales bacterium | reverse complement strand
GACGCGCTGCGAAGTGGTCCGGGCGACTTCATCGGGATGTGCCGTGCGAAAGGCGTCGCGCATCCCGGCCTCGACGACTGCCAGCGTGGCCGGCCAACGAACGGGCAGGGGACAAACCCCCGCGGTGGCCGCACGCTCCGTCCAGTCGAGGTGGGAGGGCTCGTTGAAATCGCCGGTCAGGAACACCGGTTCACCGGTAGCCAGTGCGGGCTTCAAATCGCCGAGCAAACGCATCACCTCACCGCCGCGCGCCTTGCTTGCCTCGGCCACCGCCTCGTCGGCCGTCTTGATGAAGGGAGCATTGGCGTAGGGGATGTTCAGCAGTTGATACGGCTGATACGGCGCGTGATTGAAATGGACGTTGTACATCCAGACGCGTTGACCGGAAGGCAGCCGGATGCTGACGCCCTGCTTCGCCGGAGTGTTCGTCTCGATCGGAAACCGGCTCAGCACACCCGGGCTGCTCCCTTGGCTGAACCAATGCCAGCCGAGCAGTTCGGCGAGCTTCGCGCCGTGATCCGGCCGGACGCCGTCCTTCTCGAACCCGCGCGATTCCTGCACGCCCACGATGTCCGCTCTGGACCCGCGGATGACGGCCGCCGTCTGTTCGAGCGGCTGCTTTCCCGCGTCGCCACCCACCCAGATGTTGAAGGACATGACGCGCAGTTCGGCGGCGGGCGCAAGGGTCGCAAGGCCGAGCAGGAGACTGGAGCAAAGCCAGCTTAGGTGAACCTTTGTTTTGGGTGGGTGCATTGGAATATCGGAACATGGCCCCGACATTGCCGGCAAGCCCGGCTGTCTGGTCTGGCCACTTGCAGTTGTGAACCGGTGTTCCTATCGTCCACCCATGCATGCCACCAGCCTTCTCGTGATCCTTGCTTCCATCATTGGCGTCCCAAGGGCGGCCATCGCAGCCGATGCGACTCCCGGCGCCAATCTGCGCTCTGCGCTGCTGCTGCACGCCTCGTTCGACGGCAAACCGGACGCCGACTTTGCCGTCGGTGATCCCAGACTGTATCACGCCCCGACCGGCAATCGCTCGCAGGCGAAAGCCGGTTTGCCTGAGGGCGGGTTGGTGGTGCTCGCCACGGGCGCGGGACGGCATGGCGACGCGTTGCACTTCACACAGAAGGTTCGTCCGACGATTTTCTTCCACGGTGAAAAGAACCTCGGGTACCGGACGAATGGTTGGAGCGGAGCGGTGTCTTTGTGGCTGCGACTGGATCCGGATCAGGACCTTGAGCCCGGATACTGCGATCCACTTCAGTTCGTCGCGCAGGGGTGGGAGGAGGGCAACATGTTCATCGAGTTCAGCAAGGACCACACGCCGAGACATTTTCGCTACGCGATCCTGCCGGTGAAGCGGACCTGGAATCCGACCAACCGCGGCTGGGAGGACATCCCGGACAAGGAACGCCCCATGGTGCCGGTGTATCAAGCGCCCTTCAAACGTGACCGCTGGACGCACGTCGTCTTCTGTTTCGGCAACATCAATACGGGCGAGAAGAACGGCTGGGGCCGGCTGTATCTCGACGGCGTGGACCAGGGCGCGTTCGAGAACTGGGCGATGACCTTCAACTGGGAAGTCGAGAAAAGCGCGCTCACGCTCGGCCTCAGTTACACCGGCTGGATTGATGACGTGGCGGTGTTCAACCGGCCACTCACGTTGGCGGAAGTCCGCGCCATTGGCGGGCTCCAGCACGGATTGAAGAGCCTCACCGCCGTTGGCCAATAAACCGGCTCACGATTTGTTCGGATTGGTGGCGACGCTGACCGTCCCCCCCGCCGTCGGTAACAATTTGCCGTGCGTCAACACGGACCTGCCTGGTAATTCGCTCGAGTTGTCAGGCTTCCGACTGTGCCCGGTTCCACTCAGCCGCCACGCTAAGGCGATTCACCCAGTCCTCCACGACTGCCCGGTCGATCTGTTCATTCGAAACCGCCAGCATCGCCCGGATGTCGCGCAGGTGTTTCTCGGAACCGCCTTCGCGGAAGTACTGCAGCTTGCGAACAATCACATACTCGGGTGGGGCGACGATCATTGGCTCCCCGCAATACTCCATTCGTTGCGCGTTTCGGAACGCCCAACCGTGAAACGCGTCGCGGCCGGCCGGGTAAAAGTCCGCTTTAAAGCCCGTGTCAACGTGGATGATGTTGAAGTGCCCTTTCGCCGGACGGACTACTTCCAGAGCGATCTGCTCGGCCGGTGGGACGTAGAATTCGGGCGTAGCGAAGCTTGCTACCAGCTGCTGGATGTCCTCATCGCGCAGAAAGATCACAAAGTCCACGTCGTGGGTCATTCGCGGTTCCCCGTAGACAATGGCCGCGACACTGCCGCTGACCAAATATCTAAGACCCAGCTGATTTAGCGGGCGAACGAACAGCAGGGAGAGATCAGCTTCGGGCATGGGTGAACAAGCGAGTCACCTCGGCGGACACTTTTTCATCGGACCAGTCGCCATGCTGGCCGCGCAGCCAGGCTGCTTTCAATTTCCGCGCGGACCAGTAAAGCGACTCCGCCAGAGCCAGCCGTTTCGCGGGCAACATTTTGCGGTAGATCGCATATTGTTCCGCTGAGGTCTTCTCGTCTGCCAGCATGTTCAGAGACTGCCGTGTACGTGCTAGGAGAGCAAGCTCTTCACTTTCGCGAGCGCCTCGTCCAGTTTGCCGGCGTCCTTGCCGCCGCCGCGGGCGTTGTCCGGACGACCACCGCCCTTGCCGCCGACGATCGGTGCGATGCCCTGGATCAGCTTGCCGGCCTGCACCTGCTTGGTGAGTTCAGGATGGACGGCGGCGACCAGCGCCACCGCGCCGTCGTTCACGCCGCCCAGAACGATCACGCCCTTGAACTCGCCCTTCAACGCATCGGCCACGGCCTGCAGGGTGTCGCCGTCGGCGTCGCCGAGGTTCTTCGCGATGAGTGGAATGCCATTCACCGTCTCGGCGTTCGCGACCAGCGATTTCGCGGACTGGGCGGCTTCGCGCTGTTTGGCGGCCTTCAGGGTCTTCTCGAGCTCCTTCTGGTGCGCGAGCAGCGACTCGATCTTCTTCTCCAGCTCGCCGATGGGGGAATTGACCTTCCCGGCAATGGCTTTGACGAGTTCGAGTTCGTGGTTGGCCACGCGGTAGGCTTCCATTCCGGCGACCGCCTCGATGCGACGCACGCCGGCGGCAATCGCGTTTTCGCCGACGATGCGGAACAAACCGATCTCGCCGGTGGCGCGGGTGTGGGTGCCGCCGCACAGTTCCATCGAGTAACCGTTCAGCTTGGCCGCGTCGCCGCCGATCTGCACGACGCGGACGGTGTCGCCGTACTTGTCGCCGAAGAACTGCATGACGTCGGCGCGGCTCTTCACTTCGGCGTGGGGCACCTCGGTCCAGGAGACGCCGGCGTTTTCGAGGATGCGCTCGTTGACGAGTTGCTCGACGTCGGCGACTTGCTGTGGTGTCAGCGGCGCGCAGTTGAAGTCGAAAGTCAACTTGTCGGGTCCGACGAAGGAGCCCTTCTGCGAGGCGTCCTTGCTCACGACCTCGTGAATCGCCCAGTGCAGAAGGTGAGTGACGGTGTGATGGCGCTGGATGGCGTTGCGTCGCGGGCGATCGACGGTGAGCGTGATCGAAGCGCCAACTGCCGGTGCATCGCCGCCGTCGATGAAATGAAGGAAGGTGTTGCCGGATTTCTGGGTGTTGGTGACGCGCCAGAGCTGGCCCGATCCGGAGAGTTCGCCGGTGTCGCCGACCTGGCCGCCCATCTCGGCGTAGCAGGGCGACGTATCGAGAATGACGGCGGTCTTGTCCTTGAGCTCGACGGCTTCGAGAACCTTGGCCGGGGTTTCCAGCGCGCTGAAGCCGACGAACTTCGTGGGGGTCTGCGTCTCGATCTGGGAAAGCTCGATGACGGTCTTCTTCTGCGCGGCGCGAGCACGGGCCTTTTGTTCCTCCATCAACGCGTTGAAACCGGCGACATCGACGATAAGACCACGCTCCCGGGCCATTAGCTCGGTGAGGTCGAGAGGAAAGCCGTAGGTGTCGTAGAGTTTAAAGGCGAAGGAACCCTCCATCGACACTTTAGTGGCAGGGGCTTTTAGGGAGGTAGCGATCCTGACCAGTGTGTCTGCCATCCCTCTGGCGTATTCGTTGAAAAGCTCTATTCCCCTATCCAATGTCTTGTTAAACGCCTCTTCCTCCAGCTTCAGCACATCCTTCACATGCTGTTGCTTCGCACGGATCTCCGGGAAGACGTCGCCCATGGTGCGGGCGAGGACATCGACCAGTTTGTAGAAGAACGGTTCGTGGAAGCCGAGAGTGCGGCCGTACTTCACCGCGCGACGGAGGATGCGGCGGAGGACGTAGTTGCGGTCGTTGTTGCCCGGCTGGATGCCGTCGGCGATTGCGAAACTCAACGTGCGGATGTGATCGGAGATGACACGGAACGCCACGTCGATCTTTTCCTGCTCCGTGTCGCCCGTGCTGCCCGCGGCCGGCAGTGTTGAGCCGTACTTCTTTCCGCTCAGCTTCTCGATCTCGTCAAAGATCGGCCGGAAGATGTCGGTCTCGTAGTTGGAGATCTTCGCGTTGGCGAAGTCGGTAAAACCCTTGGTCCCCTGGATTATCGAGGTGACGCGCTCGAAGCCCATGCCGGTATCGACGTGCTTGGCGGGCAGCGGCGCAAAGGTGCCATCCGGGTTCGCGTTGAACTGGATGAATACCAGGTTCCAGATCTCGATGCACTCGGCTGTGCCCTTGTTCACGAGGGCGCCCTTGGTGTCTCCGGTCGGCGTGAGGTCAACGTGCAACTCCGAGCACGGACCGCATGGGCCGGTTTCGCCCATCATCCAGAAATTGTCCTTCTTGTTGCCGTTGACGATGTGAACGTCAGGATCGAGTCCGGCGGCACGGAACTTCTCGGCCCAAAAATCCCAGGCCTCCTGATCGCGCTCGGCGGGATCGCCGGCGTCCGGCTGATAGATCGTCGCGTAGAGGCGGTTCTTGGGAAACTTCCAGACGCCGGTCACCAGTTCCCAGGCCCAGTCAATGGCCTCCTTCTTGAAATAATCTCCGAAGGACCAGTTGCCGAGCATCTCGAAGAACGTGTGGTGATACGTGTCGAGCCCGACGTCCTCGAGGTCGTTGTGCTTGCC
>DNDP01000309.1:6415-10034 GCA_003484235.1 Verrucomicrobiales bacterium | reverse complement strand
CCGGCGCCTATCCCGGCATCGGCGCCGAGGAGCGCCACATCGCCGAGGCGATCGCCGTCAACCTGCGCGAGATGATGCTGTTCAAGGTGCCGATCATTGCGGCCGTGATCGGCGAAGGCGGCTCGGGCGGCGCGCTCGGCATCGGCGTCGCCAACCGCGTGTTGATCCTGGAAAACGCCTACTACTCGGTGATCAGCCCCGAGGGTTGTGCCGCCATCCTCTGGAAGGACCGCGCGGCCGCTCCCCAGGCGGCCGAAGCGCTCAAGATCACCGCGCGTCATCTGCTTGAGCTCGGCCTGGTGGACGAGGTGGTGCCCGAGCCGCTGGGCGGCGNNTTCATCAGGCCGATCTCGGCGGTGAGCGCCGAGCCGGCGCGGCCGGCGAAGAGCAGCGCCGAGACCACCGGCCCCAGCTCGCGCACCAGCGACAGCGACACCACGACGCCCAGCGACTCCTCGGCGCCGAAGTCCACCAGCGTGTTGTAGCCCTGCAGCCCCAGCACCATGCCGACGAAGGTGCCCGAGACGAGGACGATGACGATCGAGAGGACACCCACGGCCCAGATCTGGCGCACGACCAGCCCGAAGCGCAGCGCGAGGGCGGGAACCCCGGCGAGCACGTAGAGCATGAAGACGTGGCCGCGCCCCAGGCGGCCGAAGCGCTGAAGATCACCGCGCGTCATCTGCTTGAGCTCGGCCTGGTGGACGAGGTGGTGCCCGAGCCGCTGGGCGGCGCCCACAACGATCCGGCGACGACGGCGGCCAATCTCCGCACGGCACTGGTCAAGAATCTTGAGGACTGCCTGCTGCTCTCCGAGCAGGAACGGCTGCGTCAGCGCTACGAAAAGTTCCGCGCCCTCGGCCGCTTCGAGGAAAGCCAGTCCAAGGCGGCTTGAGCGCACAGCTCAGACCATTGCCGGGCCGCGTCCGGTACCGCTCATGTCCGACTTCGACCAGCGCTTTGGAGGAATCGACGGTAATGGCATCCGCAGATGGTCCTGCCACACGCGCGGCATCCAATCGGCATAAGAATTCCCCGAAGGATCGAAATCATGGTTGGGATGCCCGCGCCCGGTAGTAGACCGCCCCACCGGGAGGCGTGTCAGCATCTTCCACCTTCAGCACTCCCTCCCAGGCGGTGTTGGTGCTGATGCCTGTCCACGTTTCAAAATTCTGCGTTCGCTCGACGATGAATTGCCGGCCTTGATCACCGGTCAGGCGAAGATGCGTGCCGGAAGTGCCGGGGGCGATTTGCGTGAAGATGCTAAATCCCGCCGGTTCATAGGCGGCCAGCCCCATCCGCTTGGGACCAGCAGCGGAGAAATGGTCGCCAAAGATGAACAGAGTGTTCCCCTGACGATGCAGCCCAATTGGAGTCAAGTAGCTCAACGGCCGGATATCCCAACTTGTGGGGCTGCCCGTGTCCGGAGAGGTGGCAACCAAGTTCGGCCCCCACACGGGATCAAGATACCGGAAAAAACCGGTGGCGTATACGGCCACATCCGTGGCCAGCAGGTGGCTGTCGTTGATCGAAGGCAGCAGGGCTTCCAGGTTCCATGGCCGCAGCGCACCAGTGGCCAGGTCATGCGCGGCGTAGCCGGTCCGCGCGCTGCCCGAGACATTCCGGAAGTAACCGGCGGCATAGACTGAGTGGGCATTGGCCGAGAGACTCGTCACCCAATTGTCCGGCGCCGGGTTCCAAGCGCTCACCTGGCCGGTGGCCAGATCCACCGCACCCAGGTGCGGCCGCGGCTGTCCGTCCAGGGTGGCAAACCGGCCGCCCACATAAAGCTTTTCCCCGGCGATCACCGCTGTCTC
The DNA here is from genome assembly GCA_003484235.1 of Verrucomicrobiales bacterium. Lineage (GTDB taxonomy): Bacteria > Verrucomicrobiota > Verrucomicrobiia > Limisphaerales > RI-55 > RI-55. Next base: position 8,217 of record DNDP01000309.1, on the reverse strand, counting down.
CACCCGGGCATCCGTGTCCGCCTGCCAGGGCAGCGCTTCGCCCGTGGTCAAACTGACCAGCGCAAGATTTCGGCGCGGTTGACCGGATACTCCCTGGAATTCACCCGCCAACAGGAGCCGGTCTTCTCCGGCGGGCAACAACATGTTCAGGGAGAATCCGGATTCACCGGGGACGACGGCGGGCGCCCAGGGCAGCAGGTCCAGTCCCGGCAATGCCACGGTCACCAGGAAGTTCCTCGGCTGGCCGTCAAAAACGGAGAAAGGGCCGGCCACCACCAGCCGGTCGGCCGCGAGGGTCAAGGCGGTGACACGCCGGTTGGGCGCTGGATTCCACGGCTTCAGCGAGCCGTCGCGCCGGTCCAGTTCGGCCAGGTGCTGGTGCGGGACGCCGGCCAGGCTGTCGAAGGCTCCGCCGAAGTATAACCGACTGCCTTGGGCGGCCAGCGCATAGACGTTTCCATTATTGAAGGGACGACGAGGGCCGGTTTCCTCGCCGGTGGTGAGATCGAAGGCGGCGATATGGTGGGCATTGGTCATCGATCCCTCGCTGGCGGAGGGATTGGCGCCCTTGAAAGCCCCGCCCACATAGGCCGTGTTGCCGGCAAAGGCTATGGTATTCACCCAGGCAGTGCCGCCGATTCTGGGAAACCACGGCAGCACCTGGCCGGTATGCGGGTCCAAGGCCGCGATTCGGTCGCGCCCCACCCTTCCTCCGCCGTCCCCGTCCCCGCCGATGCCGTAGAACGCACCCACAGCATACAGGCGGCCTTCATGAATCCGGAGATCGTATATCTGATCACTGTCACCGACCGCCCAAGCCGAAAACGATGTGTCTTCGTCAATGGCCTTGAGGTATAGGCGACCAAAGAAGCCGTTGAACTGACCGGCGACGATCACCAGATTCTCGTAAGTGGTGATGGCGGTCATGAAGCCGTTGGTGACGTAACCATGTGGAAACCGATCCGCATTGCCGTCCCAGGAGGTCGCCCGGCCAGTCACCTTGTCGATGGCGGCGAGGTAATTGCGGTTGGATTCCCCCACATAGCGAAACTTGCCACCGAGATACACGGCCTTGGGGGAAACGGCGAGCGACAACACATTGCTGTTCACTTGGGGAGCCCACGGCTTTACCTCGCCAGTGGCCGATAACAGCGCACCAATGTACAGTCGCGGCTGTCCGCCAAGGTGGGTGAATTCGCCCGCCGCATAGAGGGTATCGCCATCCATTGCCAGATGAGTAACTCGTCCGCGTGTGTCCCAGCCGATCGTGTTGGCAACCCAGTTGGTATTCACCTCACCTGCCGCCGTGACGTGCGCCAGGTTGGTTCTGGGTCGGCCGCCGACCGTGGTAAACTCCCCGCCGATGAACCACCCACCTTGCCCGTCCGGTTCCACGGCATGCACGCTGCCGTTCACTTTGGGGTATTTCGCCACCGGTTGCATGGTGTTCACGTCCACGGGCACGCCGCCGCCGGTGTGGGGGCCCACGTAACGGAAGTCGCCCCCGATGAACACGCGGTCATTCGTCACCGCGATGGCGTTGACCGAACCATCGGTCACCCAGAAATCCTGACGGGGGACGTTGGAGAATTCCTGGGAGCGACCGACAAGTGTGATTGCCAGCAGCAGCGAGCCGCACGCGACGCGAGTGCAAGTGAACATGATGATTTCCTCAAGCTTACAAGACTTTATCCCACGGTAGCCGCCGCCCTTGGAGCAGCGAGCCATGTCTCCATGGACTCCGGGGAAACCAGCCTGCTCAAATTCCTGCGGGATGCATTCAGACTATCATCTTCGACCCG
>DNDP01000309.1:0-6204 GCA_003484235.1 Verrucomicrobiales bacterium | reverse complement strand
GTCCGGGCGACGAGCTCGGTCGAGTTCCGGCAGTGCCATCGCTGGCGCATCCGGTGCAGCAGATTGTGCAACGACTGCAACGCCAGGCCCAATTCCCCGGCGATCTCCTTGTTGGTGTGGCCGCGGGCCAGCAGATCGACAATTTGCTGCTCGCGCGGCGACAGCGATGGTGAGGCCGCCTCCAGCGCCAGCGGCGGAAGGATGGGCCCAGCGCTTCCATGCAGAGGGGTGTATGGGAAAAGCAGATCCTCCGGTGTGGCGCGTTGAATCACGCGCTGCAGGCAGGCTTCAGTCCCGGTGGCCTTGTGCACGAATCCATTGGCCCGGCCGCTGATTGCCGCCTGCGCCACATCCTCCCAGCGAAGTCCGGTAAATAGAATGATGCGGCTGGCGGGTAGCAGCGGGCGCACCCGGTGCAGGCACTCCAGGCCATCCATGCGTGGCATGCGGATGTCCAGGATCACAGCCTCCGGTTGTATATGGGGCAGCTCCGCAAAGGCACTGGCGCCATCGGAAAACTCCACCACGGGTTGACCGCGGGGCTCCCGGAATGCCTCCCGCACTGAAGATCGCACCGCTTCATCATCATCCACGATGACCAACCTTGTTCGCATACGGTTCGTGTGAAGAGTAAGTAGTTACCGCCCCCCCCCAACTCCAGCAAGAATTTGTTATTTGGCGCCATGAATGCGCCTTTCCACACCAGCTTGGAGTGGTGTCTCGGTACTCCATACGGCAGGAATGCCTTTTCCAAGGACCACCAAGTTCGAAGCCAGCATGTGCCGACACTTCGAGTTCCTGGAATGCATTGCCCGCCCCTGGAGTTGCGCCTAGCGTCCGGGGCGTTGATGTCCGATTACGACCAGCGCTTTGGCGGCATCGCCCGTCTTTATGGCCGGGAAGGCCTCGAACGTCTCCGTGAGGCGCACGTCGCTGTTGTCGGGATCGGCGGCGTGGGTTCCTGGGCCGCCGAGGCGCTCGCCCGCAGCGGCGTCGGCCGGATCACCCTGATCGATCTCGACGACATCTGCATCACCAACACCAACCGGCAGGTCCACGCGGTGGCCGCGGACATCGGCCGGCTCAAGGTCGAGGCGATGCGCGACCGCATCGCGGCCATCAATCCCGATTGCCGGGTGACGGTGGAACCGGTGTTTCTCACGGCCGCCAATGTCGGCCCGCTGCTCGCCGCCGGCTTCTCCTGCGTGCTGGATGCCATCGACAATGTGGCAAACAAGTGCCACCTGATCGCCGCGTGCCGCACCTCGGACTGCCGCATCGTCACCACCGGCGGCGCCGGCGGCCGCATCGATCCCACCCAGCTGCGGGTCGGCGACCTCGCCCACGTGACGCACGATCCGCTGATCCGGCAGGTCCGCCGGCAGCTCCGTCGCGAGCATGGTTTTCCCGACGAGCCTAAAACGACCTTCGGCGTGCCCTGCGTGTATTCCCCGGAACCGGTCCGGTATCCCTGGCGCGACGGCTCGGTCTGCCTGACGAAGGAGAACGACGGCGAAAGCCTCAGACTCGACTGCGACAGCGGCTACGGTTCGGCGACGTTTGTCACGGGCGCCTTCGGGTTTGCCGCCGCCGCCGAAGTCCTGCGGCTGTTGACCGCCCAACCCCGCTGATCCGGCTGTTCTCCGCGAGGTCCACCGGCTAGGCTGCGCCATGCCCTGCCAACTCCACTGCCTGACAATCCTCACGCTGACCACGCTGCTGGCCGGTGCCGTCCCCGCAACCGCCGCCGAATCGATCCGCCTGCGTCGCGACGGCCACTGGCTTTACCTCGAACGATCCGACCTGCCCGGGGGACCGATTCAGATCAACTACCTGGAAGCGTATTGCCGCGCCGGCTCCACCGACGCGGACTGGGTGAAGCATACGGTCATCCGCCACACCAACGAGCTGGTCGCGGCCTCCGCCGACGGCCGCGAACTGCGCATGAAGGACACGCTGACCGACGGGCTGGTGGTGGAGCACACGATCACCGCCGGCACGGATGAGGTGACCTTCGAGCTGGTGGCCCACAATCCAACTGCGGCGCGATCCGAGGCTCATTGGGCGCAACCGTGCGTGCGGCTCGGACCCTTCACCGGATTTCCCGGAAACGGTCCGCGCGGCGATCTCAACGACTATCTCCCCAAGTGCTTCCTCTTCCTGAAGCCGGAAGGCGATCCGGCCGGCGCACCCGTCCTCACCCGGATGCCCACTCCGGTCTGGGAACTGAAGGCGCGCTACATCCCGGGCCAGGTCTGGGCGGGACCGGGTGTGCCGCGAAACGATGTGAATCCGCGGCCGCTCAACCCGCAGACGCCGGCCAATGGCCTGATCGGCTGCTTCAGTGCCGATGAGTCGATGTTGTTCGCGACGGCCTGGGAGCCCTACCAGGAGCTTTTCCAGGGCGTCATCCGCTGCGTGCATTCCGATTTCCGGCTGGGTGGCTTGAAGCCCGGCGAGACCAGACGGATTCGGGGCAAGATCTACGTCATGAAGAACGACGTGGACGCACTGCTGCGCCGGTACGAGGCCGATTTCCCGGATCGCGCACGGTAGCCTTCACCCCTGCACGGCGACTCCATCGCCGGGTCCACGGGCATAAACGATTGGTCGGGAACACGGTGTCAGGCTACTCTTGGGCCATGGCTTCAAGGCCCGCTACGCGGACAACTCCCACGCCGGTGCAGGATCCACCGTCGGCCATCGTGCCCGAGCTGGTGGATGCCGGGGGCAGGCTGCCGCCCTTCTGGGATGAGAGCGTGCTGTTCGTCGCCAACCTGCTGGCGCTGTTCTTCGGGAACGAGGAGGAGACCGAACTGCTGCGGGCTGAAGTGCAGGGCGCCGACACCTACGGCGGGCGCCTGGTGCCGATCCTGAACCTGCTGTTTCGCGGGACCCGCAACCAGCTCCTGCTCGAACGCCCGCCCAACCCCGCCCTCATCGACTACTTCGGCAATGAGCTGGGCCTGGGCCTGCCGGAGATCCAGATCGTCAGCCACCAGGAATACCTCGAACTGGGCCGTCGCCTCGCCGAGGGACAGACTCCCGATGCCACGGCCCTCTTCCGCACCAACGGCGCCACGGTGATGGACGGCTACGTCACCGACGACACGTTGAGCACGCTGGCCCGCCACGTCGGACTGCCCACCGTATCACCGCGGGAAGGAAGCCATCGCGGAAACAACAAGTATCTCCTCCATCTGGCGCTGGAGTCGGCGGGGCTGCCTTTGTTCGACACGTTCTTCGCGGAGTCGTCCGCGGAAGTGCCGGAGCGGCTCCGGCGCCTGCGGGAGCTGGGCTACCGGTCCGGGGCCGTCAAATCCCAGCTCGGTGCCTCGGGCATCGGCATCCTCAAGCTGCCGACCGAAGCAGGAAGCGCGGAAGCCGCAGGCGTGCCGGACATGATGTTCCACGAGGGACCCTGCCTGGTGCAGGGCTGGCTGGAGGCCGGCCTGCAGGACATCACCTCGATCTCCAGCCCGAGCGTGCAGCTGTTCCTCGACCACGAACACGTCTTTTTCTACGACGTCACCGAGCAGCTCCTGCGCGACGACAGCGTCCATCAGGGCAACGAGTCGCCGCCACCCTATCTGGACGGTCAAAGCGGTCTGCGCGAGGAACTGCTGCGGCAGGCCGGCATCGCCGGGCGCTGGCTGCACGAACAGGGTTACCGCGGAACGGCAAGCGTCGATTTCCTGGTGGCCCACCGCCAGGAAGGCGGGGCGCCGACGGTTTACGTCTGCGAAATCAACGCACGCGTGACCGGCGCGACCTATCCTTCGGTGCTGGCGCGGCATTTCCGGCCGGGCGGCGCCTGGCTGATGCGGAATCTCCGTTTCGCCTCGCCGCTTGCCGGTCCCGCGTTGCTCGCCCGGCTGCGCGGGGCGGACCTGCTCTTCCGACCCGACCAATCGGGAGGCATCCTGCCGATCAACTTCAACACCGGGGCCGATGGCATGGTGGTCAAGGGGCAGTTCCTCTGTCTCGCCTCCTCGCCGCCGGACTGCCCGGCGATGCTGCAGGCCGCCGGCGAAACCCTCGGTGTCTCGTGGCAGCAGGAAAGGGATTGATGCAGGCGTCCATCGTCACCAACGGAACGGATCCGCGCGGGCTGCTCGAGCGGTTGACAGCCCTCACCCGCGACCTTGCGCTGATCCCCAGCACGGACGCCCGACCGGAGGAACGACGACGGTGCTTCGAGTTCTGCCGCAACCATCTCGAGGCGCTCGACGGCGTCGACATCCGGGAGTTTGAGCACAACGGCTACACCTCGCTGGTGGCGACGCCCGACCACGCGCCGCACCCGGACGTGTTGCTGTGCGGGCATCTCGACGTCGTCGAACATCCGGGGCGTCCGCGGTACGTGACACGGGTGGACGGCGGCCGGATCTATGGCCCCGGGGTCGGCGACATGAAAGGCGCCCTGGCCATCATGCTGGAATTGTTTCGCAATCTGCACCGCCGGGAGCCCGGCCTTTCCCTGGGCCTGGCGATCACTTCGGACGAGGAAAGGGGCGGCGAGTCGGGTGTCCGCTTTCTTTTCGAGGAGACCGGGCTGCGTTGCAGCGTGGCAATCATCCCCGACGGCGGCACGCTCAACCGCATCATCGTCGAGGAGAAGGGCATCCTGCACCTGCGGTTGCGGGCCCGGGGCCACGCCGCCCACGCCGCGCGCCCCTGGCTGGGCAACAACGCGCTCGAACACCTCGCCGACGCCCTGAGCCGGCTGCGCGGCGAATTCCAGGCGCTTCGCGCCGCTCCGGCGGATGCCGGCGAGGATCACTGGTATCCCACCTGCGCAATCACGGGGATCAGCACGCCGAACACCTCGATCAACCGCATCCCGCCCGACGCGGAGGCCGTGGCGGACATCCGGTTCACGCCGCCGCACACCGCGGCCACACTGCTCGAACGAATCCGTGCGATTGCCGGGGACGGCGTCCTGCTCGAACCGATCATCTCGGCCGAACCGACGCATCTTTCGCCCGACCCGGAATTCGTGAACGTGACGGAGGCCGTTACCGGTCGCGAGGCGCAGCTGGTGCGCAGTTCCGGCGGAAGCGACGCCCGGTTCATCTGCCGGCATGGTATTCCCGTGCTGCTTTCCCGTCCGCTGGTCGGCGAGCTGCATTCGGAGGACGAGTGGATCGACATCGAATCCATGGGAACCTACTACCGGATCTGCGAGCAGTACATCATCAGCCGGCCGGGAGCGGTGCGGTGACCGCGGGGAAATCCGGCAACCGGCTACAACGATCGGCGCAACTTGTACTCCCCCTCCCGGGTATTCCGTAAAACATGAGCACCATGACAAACACGGCAAACGACACGCACAGCAAGACCATCGGTTACCTGATGTGGATCTTTGGTTTCTTCGGCGCCCACCGGTTTTACTACGGCCGCCAGATCACCGGCGTGATCTGGTTCTTTACCCTGGGCGTCTTCTTCATCGGCTGGATCATCGACCTATTCCTGATCCCGAGCCTCGATGCCTCAGCGGATCGCCGTTACGCGCAGGGCCGCTATGACTACTCGGTCGCGTGGCTGCTGCTGGTGATCCCGCCGCTGGGCGTGCTGGGCATCCATCGGTTCTACCAGGGCAAGATCATTACCGGCATACTCTACCTGCTGACGGGCGGACTGTTCCTGTTCGGCTGGCTCTACGATCTGCTTTTCTTGAACGGGCAGATCGACGAGCTGAACCGGCGGCAGGGCTGACTCACGTCGTGCAGCAGGTTCGTCGGGTCGGAAGCCGGCGAACGGCGGACGGTTTCCGGGAAACGGCACGCGGTGGAGCCCCGAGTTATTCACCGGCCGTTCACAAAGCGCCGTGGACAACTCGGGCGGTCGTGTCTCGACAAGCATTCTCCCGCGGCTGAAATTCTCCGCGATGTCCGGTCACTCCGAGTTTGTCCACCTGCACCTGCACACCGAGTATTCGCTGCTCGACGGCGCCTGCCGTCTGGACCGGCTCATGGAGCGTGCCCGCGAGCTGAAGTTCCCCGCCATGGCGCTCACCGACCACGGCGTGCTCTACGGCGCGATCGAGTTCTACCAGTCCGCCATGAAGGCGGGCATCAAGCCGATCATCGGCTGCGAGGTGTATGTCGCGCCCGGCTCGCGGCTGGAGAAAAATCCCCAGACCCATGCCAGCGGCCGCGACAAGTATCATCACCTCGTGCTGCTGGCCAAGGACGAGACCGG
>DNDP01000254.1 GCA_003484235.1 Verrucomicrobiales bacterium | reverse complement strand
TCGGCCCATTCGTCCCAGATCGTCACGCCATTCTCCTTGAGGTAGGCGATGTTCGTGTCCCCCTTCAAAAACCAGAGCAGTTCGTGGATGATCGACCGCAGATGCAGCTTCTTCGTGGTCAGCACGGGAAACCCGCGGGCCAGATCGAACCGCGTCTGCGCGCCGAACACCGACAACGTGCCGGTGCCGGTGCGGTCGCTTTTCTTGGTGCCGTTCTCCAGCACGTGCCGGAGAAGATTGAGGTACTGGATCATGGGCAATCAGTGGGTCAGGCTGCTGCGTTCGCGGGGAACCGTACGGAACGGGGGTCGGCAGGCAACCCTTAATCTCGCCCTCGTAGCAGCCAGTAGCCGGGCTGCCGTTTGTGGTGGGTGAATGCGATCACCTGTACAACGTCGTCCTTGATCCGGTAAATAAGGCCGTAGGGAAACCGTTTCAGTCGGCACTTCCGCCAGTCACCTTCCACCAGGGGGAAGCCAAGCGGGTTGCGGCGGATCCTGCCTACGGCCGAATCCAGTTCCTCCCGCAGCAACCCGGGCAGTCGCGGACTGATCCTTCCATAATAGCGAACCGTCTCCCGCATCTCCCGGACGGCCGCTGGGTGAAATCCCAGGTTCACAGACAACCATCGCCCAGTTCGTTTCGCACCGACTCCCAGGGAACCAGTGCCACCTCACCGTGGTCCAATTGATCACTGCGTTGCCGAAGCTCCTCGCGCCATTCGTCGGACAGCGGACCTTCGGGTTCGTCCAGATATAATCTGTCAAGCAGGGCGGCGACCTCCATCCGGTCAGCCGGCCCCAATTGTTGAATGCGTGCCTTCAGTTCGGCCAATCCCATGGCGGAAGTCTGCCGCCGCATTCGGAGCAGTTCAACCAGTGATTTTGACTTGGTCACGCTGCCTTCACGGCCCCCTCTTGCGGGCCACGCCGGAGTTTGTTGCAACTTCTCGCCTTCGGGCCGGATACTGATCTCGAATGATCGCAAACTGGTTTCTGCTGCGGTTCTTCCTGACCGGGGCCATGCTTTTTTCCATCAGCCTCGGGGTTTCCTTCTTCGCCAAGGATTACGTTCGCAGTCTGGCGGAGGATTTTGCCTGCGAACACGCCGCGAAACAGTCCGAACGGGCGGCCGCCAACCTGGAATCGCAGCTGGCCAACCCCATCGTGGCGAAGTTCCTGCCCGACCGACAACGTGAGAAGATCGAGGCCGAGCTGATTGAGTTTCGCCGGAACCGCATCCGCTATGTTCGCGAGGCCGTGACCGCCGGGGCCGCGTCAGCCCAGAAGTTGGATGCGGACGTCCGGATCGCCGATCGAATTGCCGGTTTCAAGCGATCCATCGCGACCGCTTTCGACGATACGATGGCGGCCCTGGTGCGAGATCTGGCGATCTTCAACTCGACTAACGTGGCGGCATTTCTGATCGCATGGTGTCTCGCCCGGTTGGATCGCCCGCGCTGGGCAGTCAGCCTGACCGTGCTCTCCTTCTTTCTGTTCCTGGCAACTCTGTACGCCACCTGGATGTATATCGATCAGAACTGGTTCTTCAACATCCTGTTCAAGTCGCACATGGGATGGAGCTATCCAGCGCTGATAGCGTTCTATTTTCTCTACATTACGTTCGAGAACGCCGGTGACACCGTTCGATTAGAGTCGGAAAGGCAGGAAGGCGACGTCGGGCAAACGCCGCCCGGCGGCAGGGAAGTCTGAATAATCCGATTGAGCGATTCGATGTCTTGGCCTATTTCTCCCTCCATGAAACGCCTCGTCTGCCTCCTCCTGGCCATGCTGTCGCTGCCGCTGACCGCCGCCCAGAAGCAACCGAACATCCTTTTCATCTTCTCGGACGATCACGCGCTGCAGGCGATCGGTGCCTACGGCTCGAAGCTCAACCAGACGCCCAACATCGACCGTATTGCCCGCGAGGGGATGCTGTTCCGCAATTCCTTCTGCGCGAATTCGATCTGCGGCCCCTCCCGCGCGAACATCCTCACCGGCAAGCACAGCCACGTGAACGGCTTTCGGCGCAACGGCGACCGCTTCGACGGTTCGCAGTGGACTTTTCCGAAGGAATTGCAGAAGGCCGGGTACCAGACCGCCGTCATCGGCAAGTGGCACCTCGAGACCGATCCGACCGGTTTCAACTACTGGGAAATCCTCCCCGGCCAGGGCAGCTACTACAACCCCGACCTCATCCAGATGGATGGCAAGCGGAGGCGTTACACTGGCTACGTTACGGACATCACCACCGACCTGGCCGTGGAATGGCTCAAATCCGGTCGCGATCCCGCCAAACCCTTTGTTCTGATGGCCCAGCACAAGGCGCCGCACCGCGACTGGTCGCCGCATCCCCGACACTTCGGCAGATACAAGCTGGGCACGATCCCCGAGCCCGAGACGTTGTTCGACGATTACGCCGGCCGCTCGAAGCTCCTTCAGGAACAGGAGATGACCATCGCCAACGATTTCTTCTGGGGACACGACATGAAGTTTCAGGGCGAGAACCAGTTTCCCGAACACTTCCGCGGCGGCTTGAGCATGGGTGAATACGCGCGGATGAACGCCGAACAGCGGGCGACCTGGGACGCCTACTACGGACCGGAGAACCAGAAGTTCATCGCCGACATGAAGGCGGGCAAGCTGGCCAAGGACGATGTCACCCGCTGGAAATACCAGCGCTACATGCACGACTACCTCGGCAGCGTGCAGGCGGTCGACGACAGTGTCGGGCGGCTGCTCGATTACCTCGACGAAAGCGGCCTGGCCGAAAACACGGTCGTCATCTACTCGAGCGATCAGGGATTCTACCTCGGCGAACACGGCTGGTACGACAAGCGGTGGATGTTCGAGGAATCGCTCAAGATGCCCTTTCTCATCCGCTGGCCGGGCAAGATCAAGGCCGGCACCGAATCGCGCGCGCTGATCCAGAACATCGACTACGCCCCGACGTTTCTCGAAATGGCCGGCTTGCCCGCCCCGCCGGAAATCCAGGGCCGCAGCATCCTCCCGGTCCTGCGCGGCGAAGGCCGGGCGCCCGCCGGGTGGCGCGACGCGATCTATTACTCCTATTACGAGAACGACGCGGTGCATGAGGTCGCCCAGCACGACGGCGTGCGCACCGAGCGCTACAAGGCCTTCTTCTTCCCCCGCACCCGCGAATGGCAGCTCTTCGACCTCGAGAAAGACCCGCAGGAAATGAAGAGCCTGCACGCCGATCCGGCCCACCAGCCGATCCTCGCCGGCCTCCAGCAGCGGCATCGCGACCTGAAGAAATTCTACGACGTGAACTTCGCCGTGATCCCCGCCACCCGCGGTGACGAGGACTGGTGGAAGCAACGGGACCGCGCCAAGCGCGAGCAGGCGCGGGAGGGCGGCTTCGAGCTGGTGTTCATCGGCGACTCGATCACGCAGGGCTGGGAAGGCGCCGGCAAGGAGATCTGGGCCGAGCGTTACGCGCCGCGCAAGGCGCTCAACCTCGGGTTCAGCGGCGACCGCACCGAGCACGTCATCTGGCGGCTGAACTACAACCAGATGGGGCCGAACCGGCCGAAGGCGGCCGTCGTGATGATCGGCACCAACAACACCGGCCACTCGATGCAGGACCCGGAAGAAGTGGCGGCCGGGGTGAAACGCATCCTCGAACTGCTGGCCGAGAAATCGCCGCAGACCAAGGTGCTGCTGCTCGGCGTCTTCCCGCGCGGCCAGTCGCCGTTCGATCCGGGCCGGCTGAACAACCTTGGCATCAACCAGCGGATCCGCCGGTTCGCCGACGGCGACCGCGTCCATTACCTCGACCTCAGCGGAAGTTTTCTCGAGGCGGACGGCACGCTCTCGAAGGAGATTATGCCGGACTACCTGCACCTGAGCCCCGCCGGTTACCAGCGCTGGGCGGACGCCATCGAGCCGTCGCTCAAACAACTCGGTTTGTAGCCTGAAGCGGTCGAACTCGTTATGAAGTCACGTATTTCAATCACGCTGACTGGCGTGATGTTGCTGGCTCACGCCGCGGTGGTGCCCGCGGCTGCAGGAGCCGAAGCGACCTCGGAATCTTCGAAATACTGGCCGCAGTGGCGTGGACCCAACTGGAACGGTGTCGCGGCCCATTCGGATCCTCCCATCAACTGGAGTGAAACGGAGAATATCAAATGGAAGACTGCGGTCCCCGGCGCCGGATGGGCGACCCCGATCATTTGGAGGGATCGGATTTTTCTGCTCTCGGCCATTGCCCTGGACCAGGAGATGCCCGTTCCCGACGTTATTCCGAAAGGGACACCGAGAATCAACGAGCATCCCCATGTGATCGGTTCGTGGAAGCCGCAGAGATTCGTCATCCTCTGCATTGACAGGACCAACGGGGAGCAACTTTGGATGAAGACCGTCCACGAAGCGATGCCGCATCAAGGTCATCATCGCAAGGGCGGGTTTGCCTCGGCGTCTCCGATGACGGATGGCCGGCATGTTTTTTCGTATTTTGGTTCGTTTGGGCTCTATTGCCACGACTTCGACGGCCGGCTGGTCTGGAAGAAGGACCCCGAACCGCAGGCGATCGAGGATTCACTGGGTGAAGGGAGCTCGCCCGCGCTTTCCGGTAACACGCTGGTGATCGTTGTCGATCACGAATTGCAGTCATATGTGGCGGCAATCGATAAACGGACAGGAAAGGAACTGTGGAGACAGGATCGCGAAGAGACATCCAACTGGAGCACTCCCCGCATTTTCACGCATGAAGGCAGGCAACAGGTGGTCGTCAACGGCAAGGCGGTTAGATGCTACGACCTGGCTACGGGTGAACTGCTCTGGCAATGTCGCGGACAGAGCGAGGGTGCGATCCCCATGCCGGCGGTGGGACACGGAATGGTATTCGCGACCAGTGGTTACGCCAAGGATACGCTCCACGCGATTGTCCTGGGGCAGCGCGGCGATTTGAGCGAAAGCAACAGCATACGATGGTCACTCGATCGGGGGACGCCTTACGTGCCCTGTCCGATGCTTTGGGGCGATGAAATCTATCTCCTGGAAGACCGAAGTTTCTTCTCCTGCCTGGCCGCCGTTGATGGAACCCAGCATTATCTCAAACATCGCCTGCCTGGCGTTCTCAATTTCAGTGCCTCGCCGGTTGGGGCAGCAGACCGGATCTATCTGCTCAGCGAGGAAGGCCGGATGGTCGTGCTTCAGCGTGGCAAAGAAATCAACGTGCTGGCGGTCAACCAACTGGACGAGACGTTCCATGCGTCGCCCGCCATCGTTGGCAACGAAATGTACCTGCGCGGTGACAAGCATCTGTACTGCCTTGCGAACGAACGTTGAGGGCGAACTGAAAACTGGCTCTGCCCGGGGGCTTAACCCAGTGGGCTGAATGGATCGCAGCTGGCTTCAGCTCAGGTCGATGAACGGAGCCTTGTTCAGATTTCAAATCAACCAGCGCATTCGCCGGATGGCCGACGGAGAGCGCGTGCACTGCCTCGACATCAATGACGCATTCCTTGAAACCGACGGTTCACTCAGCAAGGAGATGATTCCCGACTTCCGGTATCTGGGCGAAGCCGGCTACCAACGCTGGGCCAAGGCGATCGAGCCGACCCCCAATCAACTTGGCTTGTAGACACGGTCGCATCCGCAGCAGCTGGATCGTCAACCTGCTGGAGCGCCGGCCTCCGGCCCGGCTCGATCTACTGGGTTGGTCGAGCTGAAACCGGACGCTCGTTGTCTTTCGACAACGTTCGTCTCCGCACTTTACGGTCGAGTCCACTGTAGCTAGCGTCGCCGCCATCCTATGAGGGAATCACGACTGTGCTGCGCCTTGCTCGCCGCCATCTGCTTCGGTGCGCCCGATGTCAGGGCGGCGGCCGATGCTTTCGACGCAGGCTGGTCCTCGAACTTGGTGTTCACAGTCGTGGACCGGTCCGAGGTCATCAAGACGCAGAACGGAAGGACCAAGACCAATCGTTTGGAGCTGAAATTCCTCATGAAATATGCTGAAGAGAGCAATGGGCTCTTCAGCCTCACCTGGTGGCGGGCAACACCGTTGAAGATTGACAGCTACACCGAGGGGCAGGGCGTCTTTGACGCCCTGGCACAAG
>DNDP01000038.1:5440-6081 GCA_003484235.1 Verrucomicrobiales bacterium | reverse complement strand
CAGCACCTCGCTTCGCTGTCGCAATACGGCGCCGACGCGCAGCGCGACAGCTGCTGGTCCTTCTGCACGCCGGCGATTGCAGTTGGCTATCCGCGCTGGTGGCGGCCGGATGAACTGGGAATTCCCCATCAGAACCGGCCGCAGCATGGTCTGCCCGACACCGGCGAGTATCTCGATGGTTTTGGCAACAAGGCCTACGTCCATGCGATCGGCAATCCGATCGTGCCCACCGCGAAGAACCGCTATGACGTTGCCCACCAGAAGGGCAGTGGCTTCGGTTTCGTGACCGTGGATACGGAGAAGAAGACCTACTACGTCGAGTCGTTCCGCTTTCTGGTCGATGCCACCGATGGCAAGCCCGAGAACCAGTTTCCCGGCTGGCCCGTGACGATCCATCAGGAGGAGAACCGGGGCGTCAACCGGCTGAGGTAGCGGACCAACCGACCGGTAGCCAATCGCGAGGACGCCACGAGGTCGGTTCCCCGGTTCACTCCACCTTCTTCGAAGTCCGGGCGACGCCGGTGCGAAGCGCGGCGTTCATCACTGCCTTGGCCACCTGCGGCACCACCTGTCTGTCAAAGACGCTCGGGATGATGTAGTCCTCGGTCAGATGGTCTTCGTCGATCACCGCGGCCAGCGCC
>DNDP01000038.1:4769-5282 GCA_003484235.1 Verrucomicrobiales bacterium | reverse complement strand
CGCGGAAGATGTAGGGGAAGCCCAGCACGTTGTTGATCTGGTTCGGGTAGTCGCTCCGGCCGGTGGCGACGATCCGCGCGTGCTTCATCGCGATCTCCGGCATGATCTCGGGCGTGGGATTGGACATCGCAAAGACGATTGCTTCGGAGTTCATCGCCTGCACGTCCGCCTCGTCGAGCAGGTTGGGACCCGAGAGCCCCACGAACACGTCCGCGCCGCGCATCAGATCCTTGAGCGAACCGTGTTCCTGATCCGGGTTCGTCTTCTCGGCGTATTCGCGCTTGGCCGGATTCAGATCGGAGCGGTCGCGCGTCAACGCCCCCTTGCGGTCGAAGCCGATCACGTTCTTCACCCCGAGTTTCATGATCATGCGGGTGCAGGCGGTGCCCGCCGCGCCGACGCCGGCCACGATCACCCGCAGGTCCTCCGCCTTCTTGCCGGTCACCTTGAGCGCGTTGATCAGGGCGGCGGTCAGCACCACCGCGGTGCCGTGCTGGTCGTCGTGGAAGACCG
>DNDP01000038.1:446-4582 GCA_003484235.1 Verrucomicrobiales bacterium | reverse complement strand
GCCGTGCCGTGCTGGTCGTCGTGGAACACCGGGATGTCGAGTTCCTCGCTCAGCCGGCGCTCGATCTCGAAGCAGGCGGGGGCCGCGATGTCCTCGAGGTTGATGCCGCCAAAAACCGGGGCGATCCGCTTCACCGTTTCGATGATCTCTTCGGGTTCCTTCGTGTTCAGGCAGATGGGAAAGGCGTCCACGCCGCCGAACTCGCGGAACAGCATCGCCTTGCCTTCCATCACCGGCAGCGCCGCCTCCGGACCGATGTCGCCGAGCCCCAGAACTGCCGTCCCGTCCGTGACGATCGCGACGGTGTTGCTCTTGATGGTCAGGGCATGGACCTTCTCCGGGCTTTCATGGATTGCCTGGCACACCTTGGCGACGCCCGGTGTGTAGGCCACCGAGAGCCGGTCGCGGGTGGTCAACGGTGTCTTGCTCCGGACCTCGATCTTGCCGCCAAGATGCATCAGAAAGACGCGGTCCGACCAGTTGATCACCTCCACGCCGTCCAGCGCGCCCACGGCGGCGACCAGGTCCTTTTCATGCGATTCACCCTGGGTGTCGACCGTGATGTCGCGCACGATGAACTCGCGCCCCGGCTTGACGATGTCGATGGCGCCCACGTTGCCGCCGCGGTCCGCAAGGCACTGGATGAGCCGCGCCAAGACACCGGGCTGGTTCTGCAATTTGACGCGCAGGGTGATGCGGTTGGCGTAGCCGGTCGTCTCGGTGGCTTCGGTGGATGGATTCATGGCTGGAATCGGTGTATCGAGCATTCGATTCCCACCGGCTCGGTGCAAGCATCAACCATCCTCATCACCGGCCGGCCCTGCAGCGGCAGGCGGGAACGATCCGCAAGATGAACGGAAAACTCGCTTGCCAAGGGGTCGGATTTTGACAATCTACGCGGCCCCGACTCCGGGATGCGCGGTTAGCTCAGTGGTAGAGCATCACCTTGACACGGTGGGGGTCAGAGGTTCGAAACCTCTACCGCGCACCATCCCCTGCCCTTCGCGGCGATTCTCCAGGTTTTTCCCATCCTGCTGCCTCTCAATGCGTGTGACGGTGGTGCTCGATGCCCAACGCATGCTGCCGGGCGTGCAGGATGTGATCGACGATCTCCGGCACTCCCACGCCGTTCTTCACCTGCGCAAAGACGAACGGGCCAGTGGAGTTCCGTTGCGGCTGCAGCTACCACATCGGATTGCGCAATCCCCAGAGCAATGCGGCCACCGCCAGGGCGCCGCAACCGGTCCAATTCACGGCCCGTCGCAACGGAAACCGGCGGACAACCCGCGCCGCCATCAACAGCACCGTTCCCAACAGCAGCATTACGACGATGTGATAAGGGCTGGTCAGGGGATGCGCCAACCCATGCTCAAGCGGGCCATGCCCCGGGTGGGCGGCAGCCGGCAGGGCCAAAAACGCCAAAGCGAGGGTGGCCGTCCATTTCACGATCGGGGTGCCAATGGGAATATTCATAAGCGTCATCAAACTGTCAGGTGCCGTTTCACAATGTCGTCGTTCAGGTGCTCGGTCCAGAGGCGACAATCGAACCGGGGTCCATGATGTAGAAGCGGTCGCCGACGTCGAGGCAGAAGTCGAGATACTGTTCGACGAGCAGGATGCCGATTTGCCCCCTGCAGTTGACCCCGGGAGCTGGAGATTTTCACTCACGGTTGGGCAGAACGATGGTGGCCAACCGCCGCTGCGCCGGACGCTCCGCACGTTCAAATCCGCGCAGCGACTGAACGTGAAAGGCTTGCACCACCAGCCAATCCGAGGTGGAGCGGCGTGAAGCCGAATGCAAGGACCCCCAACGGGGCCGCCAAGGAAAGAGCCGCGTTCAGAGGGTCAACAGCAGGATGACGAAGGTCAAGGCGCCGGCCGCAATTGTCAGCCAACCCGCCCTGCGGACGGAGGAAATCTTCCACCAGAGATAGAGGCCGGTGGCGACCCAGACCAGCGAGGTGATGCAATAGAGATCGACGGCGACAGCCCAGAGGTCGTTGAGAAAACCAGGTTGGCCGTACCCCGCCCGAAAATGCATTCGCACCATCAACTCGGCGAACGAGAACTTCTTCTCCTCGGCGGTCAGTCGCCCCTGCTGGATCTGGTATTGCAGCCGGACCGGGCGCCAGAACTTGAACAGATTGATATTGAGGGTCTGACCGTGACGATTCACTCCGTAGGCTCCCTTGAGTCCGTTCTCCTCCAGGATCCTGCCGGCCGTTTCACGGAGCGGAACATCGTCTGCCGGCATGTCGAACCGGTAGTCCTTCTCCCAAACCTTCACCCACTGCGGATCGGCCGGCCGGAGGGCGTTGGTGATGCCGCGGTGGTTCAGCATCAGGGTGGAGACCGCATACACGAGCATCCACGGAATCAGGAGCAGGCCCAGGTAGAGGTGGGTCCGGCGAAAGATGAGGTTCCAGTTCTTCATGCGTGCTCCAGGTCAGATGGTGGCCATCAGCAGGAAGAAGACACCGAGGCCGACCAGGCCGAACACGGCGCCCCATTTTCGCCCCGGCCTGATTTCCCACCACATCCAGAGCCCGGTAAGAATCCAGAGCGTCATCGATACGACCACAAGGTCCACCATAAAGCCCCAGAAGTCGGCCGACAGAAAGGGCTGCTCGTAGCCGTGGCGGAAATGCACGCGGTTCACGAAGGTCGGCGCGGTTACCTCCTGTCTTTCCACCACCAACCGGCGTTCCTTCGGGAAGTAGCTGATCCGGTGCGCCGTCACTCCCCCGTCACGATGCACCACCATCTTGTCCTGCGCGGGCGTGCCCTGCACCCAGAAGCCGCCGGTCAAATCGAGGTCCGCCAGGATCTGCTGGCCGATCACCTTGGGGTCGGTGTCGTGGGAAAACTCGGTGGCATACTCCCGTTCGTCGATCTGTTCAAAGCGGTTGTAGTTGCCGCCGTAAAGTTCGCGGAAGGCGCCGTGGTGGTTGAGCACCAGGCCGCTCAGCGCATAGATGACCACCCAGGGTGTGAGGAACAGCGCCAGATACATGTGGGTGCGCCGGATGATGCGCGACCAGTTCCAGGAAACGGCGGGTGGCATGTTGGGGCGGATGATTGACCCCGCAACCTTGCGCCGCCAAGCCCAAACAACGGCCTGCCCGCGGATTCACCGCGGTTTCCGGGCGCAGTTGAGCGCCTGCACCACGGCCAGAATGCTGAGGGTGAAGCATGGCGTGGTGCCGAGATAGATCAGGGCCAGCCACATGCGCCGTGTCTGGATCGAGCCGATGGTCCAGATCTTCTCAACCTGGCCGGCGAAGTTGAAGATGAGCTGGTCACAGGCGATTCCCGGATTGGCGTCCACGAACGCCTGGCCCAGCGGGGTCAGGCTGGAGCCGATCACCAGCCGCAGGCCGTCGTGCTCGCACGTCCAGAGGGTGGCAGAACGCAGGTACCCAAACAGCGAACCCAGCGCCACGACGAGCGCCAGTCCGGCGACCACCGACCAGGCGACGGTGTGCTGGCGGCGTTGATAACGGCTGGTGACGACGAGGATCAACCCGACTGCGATGATGATGACGAACTGGGCGAGCCGCGACCAGTTGGCTTCCCCGAACTGACCGGCACCGGCCGGCGGTGGCAGCAGGAATCCCGTGACCACCGCGGCGATCCACACTCCGGTCTTGGCCAGGGAATCCCAAGTCCTTTTCGCGCCATGAAGCCAGCGACCGGGTGACCATTTGGCGGCCATGAGATCAGGGAACTGCCAGGTCGATCACGACCTCCTCGCGTCCGTGTCCGCCGATCGGATGAAAGGCCGGCTCAGTCCTGTTGCCGCCTTTCACCGCCCACAGCAGGTAGCCGCCGGGAGGAAGCTGCAGGGCTTCGGTCGGCGTGCTCTGGCGGTTGAAACGGCTGTGTTCCGCCTCGCTGGGGAACAGGCCCCGGGGCACGAACCACACCTCCCAGCCGGGGGATTCGCCCGTCGCCGTCCGGGTGTTCACGCGGGTGACGACCACCCTGCCGAGGCCGTCGCCGGAGGCGCGGCAGTTTTCGGCCTTGATCTGCAGATCCTGGTCCACGATCTCGATGAGCTCCAGCCGCCGCCGAATTTCATCCGTCTCCCCGGCCTCCTTCAGCTGCCGATGGTGGTGCTTCAACGCCTCTAGATA
>DNDP01000038.1:0-215 GCA_003484235.1 Verrucomicrobiales bacterium | reverse complement strand
CGGCGTTGGCGGTGATGTTGGTCAGCTGCTGCTGGGATTCCGGGGACATCCGCTTGGTCGTCCGCAATTCATCCGCCTCGTTCGCAATGCGGGCCAGCACGAAGTTGTACTCCACCGCGGTGTCGCTCCATTTGGCCTGCATGCCGGGAACGTCCGGCTTGTAGAGGAAGCCGTCCCGCTTGATCTGGGCGGACGCCGGAAACGCCGCCAGCACC
>DNDP01000055.1:11710-14264 GCA_003484235.1 Verrucomicrobiales bacterium | reverse complement strand
CGTCCGACCGACGAATGGGAGCTGCTCAAGCTGGTCAAGAACCCCGACGTCAGCGTCCGCATGCGCGGCGTCATGGAGAAATGCACCTTCTGCCTGCAGCGCATCGAGTCCGCCAAGATCTCCCGCAAGGTGGCCGCGCGTGATTCCGGAGATGTCGCGGTGCCCGACGGCACGCTCAAGACCGCCTGCCAGCAGGCCTGTCCGGCCGAGGCGATCGCCTTCGGAAACCTGAACGACGAGCAGAGCACGGTCAGCAAATGGAAGCACGACTCGCGCAACTATTCGGTGCTCGACTACCTGCACACCAAGCCGCGCACGACCTATCTGGCACGCGTCCGCAATCCCCGCGCCGGCATGCCCGACTTTCATGAGTATCCGCTCAGCACGAGTGATCCCGCCCGCGATGACGACTACGTGGATGTCAACGACGTCCACGGCAATCCCTACGTCCATCACGGCACCCATGGCGGCGACCACGGTTCCGACCATCACGATGAGAAGAGCGCCCCGAACGGGAAAGGAGGCCATTAATGGCTGAGGCAACGGGCAGCGTGAAGGTCTTTGCACCGCCGGCCGAACTCCAGCGTGAACCGCTGGTGACCAACCGGCGATCCATCGGCTGGATTTCGGACGCCGTCGCCGGCGTCGCCGAGGGCAAGGCACCCAAGTGGTGGTGGATCGCCTTTGTGATCAGCGCGACGATGATGACGGTCTGCTTCGGGCTGATCGTCTACCTGATGTCGGTCGGCCCCGGCATCTGGGGCTTGAACCATCCGGTCATGTGGGGCTGGGCGATCATCAACTTCGTCTGGTGGATCGGCATCGGCCACGCCGGGACGCTGATCTCGGCCATTCTATTCCTGCTCCGCCAGAAATGGCGCACCGGCGTGAACCGCGCGGCGGAGGCGATGACGATCTTCGCCGTCATGTGTGCCGGCATCTATCCGCTGATCCATATTGGACGCATCTGGCTCGGGTGGTGGCTGTTCCCGATCCCGAACGCCAACGGCATCTGGCCGCAGTTCCGGTCGCCGCTGATGTGGGACGTCTTCGCCGTCTCGACCTACTTTACGGTCTCGCTGCTCTTCTGGTACATCGGTCTGGTGCCCGACCTCGCGGTCATGCGTGATCGCGCGAAGACGAAGATCCGGAAATTCTGCTACGGCCTCTTCTCGCTGGGCTGGACCGGCTCGAACCGCCACTGGAGCAACTACGAGAAGGCGTATCTCATCCTGGCCGGCCTATCGACGCCGCTGGTGCTTTCCGTGCACTCGATCGTGTCCCTCGACTTTGCGGTCTCGCAGGTGCCCGGCTGGCACACCACGATCTTTCCGCCCTATTTCGTCGCCGGCGCGGTGTTCTCCGGCTTCGGCATGGTGCTGACGCTCTTGATCCCCCTCCGCCGTCTGTGCGGTCTGGAAGACCTGATCACCAAGCGGCACATCGATCTGATGTGCAAGGTGACGCTCGCGACCGGCTCGATCGTCGGCTACGCCTACCTGATGGAGCTGTTCATCGCGATGGCCTACAGCGGCAGCGTGTATGAGGCCTTCGCCTTCAAGAACCGCATGATGGGTCCCTATTGGTGGGGTTACTGGCTGATGATGCTCTGCAACGTCATCACGCCGCAGCTGTTCTGGTCGAAAAAGATCCGGAGCAATCTCATGGTCGTCTGGATTCTCTCGATCATCGTCAACATCGGCATGTGGTTCGAGCGGTTTGTGATCGTGGTGATCTCGCTGCATCGTGAGTTCCTGCCGGCCAACTGGGGTTACTTCGCGCCGACCTGGGTGGACATCCTCCAATACCTCGGCACTTTCGGTCTGTTCTTCACCATGTTCCTGCTGTTCATGCGCTTCCTGCCGATCATCGCGATTGCCGAGGTCAAGGCCATCACGCCGCAGGCCGATCCGCATCACCCGGAGGGTGGCGCCAAACCCGGAGGGCATCACTGATGTCACTGTCGAATCAAGCCTACGGACTGATCGCCGAGTTCGACACGCCGGCGGCGACCATGCACGCCGCCGAGCAGGTGCGCGACGCCGGCTTCACGCGTTGGGATGTCTTCACCCCGTTTCCAATCCACGGGATGGACAAGGCCATGGGCATCAAAAACTCGAAGGTCGGCTGGTTCTCCTTCCTCGGCGGCGTCACCGGCTACACGACCGGCATGCTGATGATCTGGTGGATGAACGCCTACGATTACGCCATCCCGATCGGCGGCAAGCCGATGTTCAGCCCGCACGGCGCGTTTCCGCCCTCGTACGAACTCACCATTCTGCTCGGTGCGTTCGGCGCCATTTTCGGCATGCTGTTCCTCAACCGCCTGCCGCGGCTCCATCATCCCCTTTTGAAGAACCGCCGGTTCGCCCTCGCCACCCACGACAAGTTCTACGTGGTGATCGAGTGCGCGGATCCGAAGTATTCGGAGGCCGAAACCCGCAAGCTGCTCGAAGGCATCGGCAGCAGGCACATCGAGCTGGTGGAGGAATAGCATGAGATATTTCCTGGCCCTCTTCATCCTCGCCGTGGCGGCGATCCTCTATGTCGCCGG